>DATEGH010000350.1:0-30488 GCA_035280185.1 Terriglobales bacterium | reverse complement strand
TACCACGATCTGGGTCGGGATTTTCTCGACCACATTCGCTCCGAGCATCTGGTCAAGTTCCACGTCAAACGACTGCAGCAATTAGGGCTCAACGTCGCCATCAGCCCAATCGCCGCATGATTTTCAGGGCAGAGAGCGCAGAGAGCGCAAAGAAGAACCGGGGGCCGGCAGAGATTGCCAGAACCGCCGAAATTGCCAAAGATTGAAAATTGAACCCCGATGGGCGCTCGACAATCTCACGGTTGCTTGCGGAAATCTGAACGCTGATGACGCTGAAAACAGTGATCTTCGCTGATTCAAAATGAGTTGCTTTCAATCTAAATCTGCGGAAATCATTGATATCAGCGGAATCAGCGGGCAGGTTTCCTTTGTTCAGGAGCCTGGTCCGCAGCTTCAAAACGCCTCAACCGGGTATACGATAGACTACTTTCAGGCGAGCTGCCGGAACCCGGCGCTGGCTGCAACTTTTTGCAGCGGGAAGGGTTAAAGCGGGTGTGAGCAGCGTAGCCCTAAAATCGGGATGGTTGATGCCCACGGCGATTGATACCAGGGCGCGGGGTGTTGCAGAAATGGCAGCAGGCCAGGTGCCTTACGACTCGCTCACAGACGCAGAAGTCATGCTCCGCGTCGGGGCGCAAGATGATGCTGCGGCTTATGAATACCTAGTTCAGAAATTCCACCGTCCGATCATCGCGTTCATGTACCGCATGACGCGGAATCAGGCGACGGCGGAAGAGCTGGCCCAAGAAACGTTCCTGCGCGTCTACAGGTCGCGCAAAAGCTATGCGGCGGAAGCCAAGTTTTCCACCTGGCTTTATCGCATAGCAACCAATTTGGCCGTTAATTACGCCCGTGACCACAAGACGGAAGCGACGCCGGGCAAGGTCGTGAGCCTGGACGAGCCGGATGAAGAAACCGGGACGACGCTGGACGTCGCCGACCAGACGATGAACGCGGAACAGCAACTCCTGCGCCAGGAGCGGCTGGCCGCCATCAAGAAGCATGTGCTGACGCTGCCGGAAAAACAGCGTGCCGCCGTATTGATGCACAAGTATCAGGGAATGGATTACCGCGAGATCGCCGCGGTCCTGAAGTTAAGCGAGTCCGCCACTAAGTCTCTGCTCTTTCGCGCTTATGAAGCGTTGCGAGAGCGGTTGAAGGATTTTGTATGATCACCTGCAAGAACGTACGAGAAAACCTGATGGATGCTCTGGCCGAAGAGCAGACCTCACCGGAGGTGCTGGCCCACCTCCGCGAGTGCGGAACATGTTCCGCCGAACTTGAAGGCCTGCGCAAGACCATAGCCCTGCTCGATGAATGGGAGGCGCCGGAGCCTTCTCCTTATTTTCTGACCCGCATGAAAGCGCATGCCAGAGAAGAGCAGAAGGACCCGGTGCATGCCGGCCCTCTGGCATGGTTTCGCAAGCCGGTGCTGGCCGCCACATTTGCCGCTGTGCTGGCGGCAGGCGGCGTGGTGCTGCGCCTGAGCGTTTTCCAGAATGAAACGCCGGCGACGCCCCAGACCGGGACGGCCGTGGCCGATATCGAACAGCTCGATAAGAACGTTGACGTATTAGTAAATACGGATTTAATTGACGAGCTCAGCGGCGCCCCGTCAGACGATGTTCAAGAGCCGTAAACTTCTCGGGGGAGAATTTCCGGTGATCCATGGCAAGGCAATAGGAACAGCCGTCACAGCCTGCGCGTTGGGACTGGCTGCCTTTGCCACGCCCGTTTCTTCTGTTCCCCAGACACGCTTCTTATTACTCCAATCTCCCGGAGCGCAAAAGAGCCCCAGCCAGAACAAAGGCAACAATCACCATGCTCAGCAGTCGCATAAAATGGGCGACTGGCTGCGCGAGCACCGCAATCTCCCCGTTGACCAGCAGGAAAAGATTCTGGAAAACGATCCTAACTTCAAGAAGCTTTCCAAAGATCGCCAGGCGGCATTAAAGGAAAGGCTGCGCAAATTTGCCGGTCTGCCGCCGGAGCGCCAGGATCGCGCGTTGCAGCGCATGCAGTTCATGTCGTCGTTGAGCCCGGAGCAGCGGAAAGAGATCCGCGATGCCAATCAGCAACTTCAGACTCTTCCTCCGGACCGCCGGGTTATGCTGCACGCTACCGTACGGCACTTGCGCCAGATGAGCCCGCAGGAGCGCCAGCAGACTCTTGAATCAGATCGCTTTCGCAGCACCTTTTCCGCGCAAGAGCAAAACATCCTGAAGCAGCTTGCCTTGCTGCCAGGACAGGCCGCGAGCGCGCCCGGTCCGGCTGCCTCGCCTAACAAGTAGCTCTACGACAAAAGACTGGCCGGGGCAAGAACCCCAGCCAGTGCTCGCGTTTTGGTTTTTCGAACCCCAGGGGCTAAAGCCCGAATTTCACAGCGCCAAGACGGCATGACTGAAGTCATGCCCTGACACTTCTTCTTGCCGCATGTGAAGCGTTTTTCTGCAAGCTCTGAAGTCATGCCCTGACACTTCTTCTTGCCACATGTGAAGCGTTTTTCTGCAAGCTCTGAAGCCATGCCCTGACACTTCTTCTTGCCACATGTGAAACGTTTTTTCTGCAAGCTCTGAAGTCATGCCCTGACACTTCTTTCCGCTCCTTCAGAGTGTTCCTCAGCCTGTACACACCATGAGCGGACGAGCGTATTTGTTCACTCTAGTCTCAGGTCAGCGTTTGAGCTACGCGGCTTTCCCTCTAACCGGCCCTTTGTTCACGCCGATCCTGATCTGCTTGGGTTTGGCTTCAGCGCGTTTGTTGAGCGCGATCTTGAGCAAGCCGTTGTTGAATTCGGCATTGATGTTTTCCGCGTCCACGGTTGAAGGAAGGCTGAAGGAACGTGTGAAGCGTCCGTAGCTGCGCTCGCGGCGATGATAGTTCTCTTTCGTCTCTTCATTCTCCAACTTTCTTTCGCCGGAAATCGTAAGCACATTGTTTTCCACTCTCACGTCGATGTCCTTCTCCTCGATGCCGGGCAGTTCCGCTTGCACGGTAATTTGATGTTCATCTTCGTACACGTCAACTGGAGGAAAGAAACTTGGCGAGGTGAGCGACTGCTCCCGATTGCGAACCAGGCCGAAAGGATTGAATGACTGATTGAAAAACTGATTGAATGGGTCCACAGATGCCAGATCGGCAAAGGGGTCCCAGCGTGTGATATTTGCCATGGTCTTCTCCTTTTCCATAAGTTTTGGATTTATGACTCTTTGCAAAATGACAAAGCCGCCCCACGCCGAAGAACTCTGGCATGGGACTGCACAGGAAACTGAAAGAAAAATGAAAGGTGCGCCTTTCTCAGGCGATCTTGCGATGTTTCGCCGGAACCGGCGTATCTGCCTTTTTCTTCGCTGCGGATTCGGGAGGTGAACGCTTGCCGGGCCTGATCTGGGGATCAGCATTGTTGAACATGCTGTCATCATCGAAAGCCGCGCCCTCAACTCCTTCGGCAACCGACGGCTGCATGCGGCCTTCCGTGGTGCTCGGAGTTCGTGCGACGTTCCGCACGCCAGTGGCGCGGGAGTGGTCCGTTTCTACAACGTCGTCCCCTGCGCGCTGCTCGCTGTGAGGGTTCGGAGTTGATTCCGCAAGACCTTGCGAGCGATCAGGTTTCTTCTCCGCCATTATCATCTCCCTGATTCTTAGGATGACATTGATTCAAAGCCGGATGGTGGGAAATCGAGAGCGGGACTGCGAAAATCGCAAGTTACTTTTCGCGGCGCGCTTTGGCCCAGCCTTCTTTGGTGGTCTGGCGGGCGCGACCAAGAGCGAGCGCGTTCTCCGGAACGTCTTCGGTAATGGTGGAACCGGCGGCGACGTAGGCATCGCGACCGATGCGGACGGGCGCAACCAGAGTGGAGTCGCTGCCGATAAAAGCGCCGCTCTCAATCGTGGTACGATGTTTTGCCTTGCCGTCGTAATTGCAGGTAATCGTGCCCGCGCCCACGTTCACTCCTTCACCAATCTCGGCGTCGCCTAGGTAGGTGAGATGGTTGGCCTTGGAGCCGCGGCCAAGCCGCGCTTTCTTGGTTTCGACGAAGTTACCCACGTGCGCACCTTCGCCGACTTCGCTTTCCGGGCGCAGGTGCGAATACGGCCCCAGAGTGGCGCCTGTGAGAACGCGGGACTGATCAATGATGCACCCCGGACGGATCAAAACCTTGTCACCGATTGCCGAGTCGCTGATTACGCTGAACGAGCGGATGCGGCATTCCGAGCCGATCCTGGTTCCCCCAAGAAGCTGAACGAAAGGCTCGATCACTGTGTCCGGCCCAACCTGCACGTCAGCGTCTATCACGCTGGTTTCAGGAGCATAGATGGTCACGCCTTCGGCCATAAGTTGCCGGCACTTGCGTATTCGCAGCTCGCGATCAAGTTCGGCGAGTTCGGACAAAGTATTGGCGCCGAGCACCTCAGCCGGATCGTCTGCTTTCAAAGCGATTACCTTGGCGCGTGCTTTCACCAGCAGAGAGGCCATATCAGTGAGGTAGAACTCGTGATGAGCATTGTCGGTGGTCAAGCGATCAATGTTGGCAAACAACGGCTTGGCCGCGAAAGCATAGATTCCGGAATTGATTTCGGGTGCTTTCTGCTGTGACTTCGTGAGCGCCTTCTGCTCGACAATCGCTTTCACCTGATCGCTGCCAGAGGCGGCGCGAATCACGCGGCCGTAGCCAAAGGGATCGGGCGGCTCGGCGGTCAGGATGGTCATAGCGGCTTTCCGGCTGAGATGGAAATCGCGCAAGCCCGCGATGGTTGCCGGCCGGATCAGGGGAACGTCCCCGGAAAGCACCAGCAAGCTGTCATAGCCCTGCACCTGCTGTCGCGCGCAGGTGATGGCGTGGCCGGTGCCGCGCTGCTGGGCTTGCAAGATGAACTGCACGCCGGTGTGGGCCACGGCCGCGCGGACTTGATCGGCCTGATGGCCGATAATAATGTGAATGTCGTGCGCCGGAACAATCTGCCGGGCCGCGGCGATCACATGGGCCAGCAGCGGCTTGCCGCCAATCTGATGCAGCACCTTGGCTCGCGCAGATTTAAGCCGCGTGCCCTTTCCAGCGGCCATGATGACGATGGCAAACTTGCCTGCCGTCCGAGCGTTTGCGCGCGCCATCAGCGGCCTCCGGCAACTTGCAATTCGCGGGCGGAGATTTGGGCCAGTCGAAACAGCTCGCGGCAAAGCCCTTCAGTATCGTGCCGCACCGTCTCGTGCTCTTCCAGAAAATTACCGGCGACGCAGCGGACACCCAGTGCTTCAATCGCTGCCGCGTCGCAGACCACAGGCTCGGCTTGCTCCGCGGCATAGCGCTGTTGCATGGCTGGGGAGACGCCGGCCGAATTCACCAGAGCATAATTGAAGATCGGGCGCCCGGCATGAGCATGGATTGCGGCGATGTGCTCTGAAGCCATCATGTGCAGGCTTTCATTGGCCTCAGTCATCAAATTGCAGATGAAGACTTTCAGTGCCGGCGATTTTCTGATTGCTTCCGGAATTCCCCGCACCAGCAGATTGGGAATCAGGCTGGTGAAGAGCGAGCCCGGGCCTATGGTGATGACGTCCGCTCGCGCGATTGCATCAAGCGTTTCCGGCAGCGGCTCGGGATGAGCAGGAACGATTGTGAGTTCCACAATTCTCTTCTCGCTGGCGCTAATGCTGGTTTCGCCGCGCACACGCGAGCCATCTTCCATCTCCGCTTCCAATTCAACGTTTGCCGAAGTTGCGGGAAGAATATGGCCGCGCGTGGCGAGAATCTCTGAGGCTTTCTTCACGGCCGCGGCAAAATCGCCGGTCATGGCCGTGAGCGCCGCCAGAAATAAATTGCCAAAGCTATGACCTTCGAGATCGCCCGAACTCGAAAACCGATGCTGGAAGAGCTTGGAGATCAGATTGGCATCTTCAGAGAGAGCCACCAGGCAATTGCGAACATCGCCGGGCGGCAACATGCCCAGTTCACGACGAAGCCTTCCGCTTGATCCGCCATCGTCACTGACTGTGACCACGGCGGTGAGCTCAGAGATGCAATCGCCCGCAGGTTGTGCATCTCCGGGCGCTACGGTGTAACGCTTCAGGCCTCGCAGCAGCGTGGAAAGCCCGGTGCCTCCCCCGATAGCGACTACGCGAATGCCTCGGCCAAGGCGCGTGCTTCGCGGTTCGGAGTGCGGCGGGATTTTCAGATTCAGTACCTTTGCTGGCCTGAAGCCGGGGGAGGTTCGGTCGGCTCGGGATAGAGCAGTTCGGTAAAGCGCGGATCGTCGGCCATGTTCTGAAAATCGGAGTCGTTGCGCGCCTGGAAGCGGTTCTGCGGGTTCAGGCGAATGGCCTCGCTCAAGTTCTTAAGAGAACTTTCCACCTGGCCGTTAAGGCAATCCACCACGGCAAGGCCGTAGAAGCCGAAATCGGCTTTGGCGTTTTGCTTGAGAATCTTTTCCAGATGCTGGCGCGCCTGGTCGTACTGGCCACGGTTAATCAGTGAAACTGCGTAATCAAAGTGCTCTTCCGCTGTCTTAAAGGTGGCGGATGATTCGCTGAGCTGCTGGTTGCAGGTGTTCAAGTGGACACGGGCACGGTCACCCAGTTCTCTGGGACCATTGGCCAGCACCTTCTCCAGATAACTCTTGGCACGCTCGAATTTACGTTCCTGCATGGCCTTCAGGCCAGCTTCATAGTTTTGCACAGCCTGTGCAAAACTCGGATCCTGGGTCAGCCCCAGCTTCGGAGGAGGGGCTGCGATTTTTTTTGCCGACATCTTCGTTGTATCTCTAAAGCTTTGATTTTTCTGTAGCTTAGCGGTTGGACGTTTATCGCTTGCTGCCACTTTCTTTTTCATTCTATTGTGTCCTTGCGGCGCACATCGGAGACAGCGGCAAACCAAGGCTGTGGAAATCTTAAAACGGCGCTCCGCCTGGATGCGGATTTGCCCGGATGCAGCCTTTATACGCAGAAACTTAACACGTAGTCAACTGCACCGTAAAGTGAGCAGCACCTATAGCACTGGAGCCGGATTCTGAAGGTCAATCTGCTGGTAGTCGTGGCGCATGATGCCATCACGTATCTGACTGACAGTCCAGCCTTTCTTCTTCATCTGATAGGCATACAGAGCTTCCGCCATGCAAGTTCCGCAGTTGGCGCCGTGCGTCCCCTCAAAGCAACTGTGCAGGCTCTTGTGTCCGGCGTGGCGGTCGCAATAGCAGAAGCAGGGTAGCTGGTAGAGCACGCTCGGGATCTTCGCAGCCGCTTTGTAAGCTTCTCTCTGGGCGGGCTCGGTCATGCCTGCCTCCTGCAGTTGCTGCTGCGTGAGCAGCGGGGGCAGCTTCTCTCCCTTGGCCGGCGGCGCATTGTGGTATGCCGGGATATTCGACTGCGCTCCCAACCGTCCATGAGTCAGAGAGAGCGCGCAGGCGAGGACTATAAGGCCGGAAAGGTATTTCATGCTATGTATTTTAACCCAGAATTGCCGCTTGCTTGAACCATGCTGGATGCGGCAAACTAGTTGCAGCGAGGAATCGTAGAGCCAGTGGACACATCCGAACAACCGAGCCGGCCTGCCGCCACCACGCCGCCAGCCGGCTTGCGCGTCCTTCATTCCTGGATCCGCGATTTCTTCTTCTCCATCGTCGTTTCCTTCTTCATCATCCTCTTCGTGTATCAGCCCGTGAAAGTGGAAGGCGGCAGCATGGAGCCGGGGTTGGAAGACCAGGAACGCATTTTCATAAACAAGATTGCCTACCATTGGGAGAGCATCGGACGCGGCGATATCGTCGTGTTCCGCTATCCTCGCGATACTCGCAAGAGCTTCATCAAGCGGGTAATCGGTCTTCCGGGCGACGAAGTGCGCATCACCCGCGGCCGCGTGTACGTCAATGGCAAGCCCACGCAGGAAGCCTACGTTCCTCCGCAGTACCGTGACGAGCGATCTTACCCAGATACATACATTCCGCAGAACACCTACTTTGTTCTCGGCGATCACCGTTCCATGTCCAACGACAGCCGCGACTTCGGCCCGGTGAACCGCAGCTACATCTACGGCAAAGCCGTCTTCGGTTACTGGCCCGTGGATAAACTCGGCGTGCTGCGTTAGTTATCCTTAAAAATTTCTGAAGCGCTATTGCTCGGACTGGAATCTTTTCAACCAGGAGGTCTTCCATGTTCGAAGCCTTCAAGGTTGCTCTCATTCGCAAGTTCACACGCAAGCGTCTGGGCAAAGACATCGCGCCACTACAGACTGTCGCCACGCATCCGGGCGTGCTCATTCCCTATGCGAAATTCAGCATGGCGCTGGAAAAAACGAACCTTGTCGCCCACAAGCTGAAGGTGCTGGCGCAGATTCGCGCCGCCAAGCTGGTGGAATGCCCGTTTTGAATTGACATCAACTCTGCCGCAGGTAAGGCGGCAGGCCTCAGCGACGACCAGATCCGTAACCTGAACTGGTACAAGGAAAGCAATCTCTTCGACTCTGACCAGAAGCTGGTGCTCGAGTTGGCGGATGCCCTCAGTTCTACTCCAGCCAACGTGAGTTCACAGCTTCGTGGGCGCTTGCAGCAGCGATTCTCCACGCCGCAACTCGTTGAACTCGGCGCAGCAATTGCCTGGGAAAACTATCGCGCACGCTCAAATCGGGTGTTCGGCTTCGGCAGTGAGGGATTTTACAAGGAAGCCGGCGCGCCCCAGACCAGCACCTCGGCGAGAGGTTAGTCAATCCATCTCACAATGCGCACACCGACAAGCATTGTAGAATCCTCGCTCAACACCAAGGAGGATTCGTGCTCTACTTCTTTTTGTACCTGTTCACAACAAGCGCTATCTCATCTCCGCCTGTTCTCCAATCAAGCGGAGCTCAGGCGGTGGTCCTTCAACAAAATGAAGGAGAACTCCGCACACGACGGCCGCGCGAGGTCGCCAGCCCCAGCAGCCATTTCCTCCTAAAGGTCGGTCCCAGCACAAACGGTTCAAAACACCTTCTCCTCGGCACTGAAGAGATACCACCGGGCGCGGTGATCCCCCGACATAAGCATCATGGCGAAGACGAGATTCTCCTGATCCAAACCGGCAACGCACATGTGTGGCTTGGCAGCAAAGAATATGACGCCAAACCCGGTGCGCTGGTGTTCATTCCCTCCGGCACTTCAATCAGCTTAAAGAACACAGGGAACGAGAACATCAGCCTCGTATTCATCTTTAACGAGCCCAGCTTCGAAAAGATGATGCGTTGCGCATCCGTGCCTGCAGGCAAGCCGGCTCCTCCTATCTCCCGGGCGGAAGTGAAAGCCTGTTATCACGAGGGGCATGCTGAGTTGGACGAAGTGCAAGCGTCGCAGTAAGAAGGGTGGTGAGAATTAGCATGCGGCAGCATTTCTGCCTGTTTATCCACAGCCTTGCGCATTTCTAATGGCGCTTTGCTCTGATAAAATTAGTAAAATCCAGTCCCCGGAGATGCAATGCAGGCAATCCTTGCGCTGGAAGATGGAAGAATCTTCAGCGGCAGAGGCCACGGCGCGAAAGGCGAATGTTACGGGGAAGTTGTTTTTAATACTTCGCTCACCGGCTACCAGGAAATTTTCACTGACCCTTCTTACGCCGGCCAGATCGTAGTCCTCACCAATCCTGAAATCGGCAACTACGGCACCAACCCTGACGATAACGAAGCCACGCATCCTTATATCGAAGGGCTTGTGGTGCGCGAGTTCTCACCCATCAGCTCCAACTGGCGCTCACAGCAGGTGACGGACGAGTATCTGGAAAAATTCAAAATTCCCGTAATCGCCGATATTGACAGCCGCGCTCTGGTTCGCCATCTGCGTACCCATGGCGTGATGCGCGGCGTGATCTCATCCATCGAGAGCGATCCGGAAAAGCTCGTGGCCAAGGCGCGCGGCATCCGCAAAATGGATGGGACTGATTTGGCGCGAGTCGTAACCACCAAACAGCGCTATCAGTGGGAAACCGGCACGCGCTCGCACGAGCCTACGGAAGTTGTCGGCGTAAAAGACCAGCCGCCCAGCAAGCACGTGGTCGCCTACGATTACGGCATCAAGCAGAACATCCTGCGCATGCTGGTGGACCAGGGCTGCCGCGTGACCGTGGTTCCGGCCGTAACTTCAGCCGAAGACGTGCTGGCGCTGAACCCTGACGGCGTTTTCCTCTCCAACGGACCCGGCGATCCCGAGCCCTGCACTTACGCCCAGGAAAACATCCGCCGCCTGATGGGCAAAACGCCTATCTTCGGCATCTGTCTCGGCCATCAGTTGATCGGGTTGGCGCTGCACGGCCGCACTTACAAATTGAAATTCGGGCACCACGGCGGCAATCATCCGGTAAAGCAGCTTGAGACAGGCAAGATCGAAATCACAGCCCATAATCACAACTTTGCTGTGGACCCGGATTCGCTGAAAGAATCTGAGATTATCAAGACACACGTTGACCTGAACGACAACACTCTGGAAGGCCTGCGCCACCGCAGTTTGCCGCTGTTCAGCGTGCAGTATCACCCCGAAGCCTCACCCGGCCCGCACGATTCCCATTATCTGTTTGGCGATTTCGTGAAGATGATGGAGGAGTGGAAGGGATGATGATATTCAACAATCCCAAAACAAAAAACCGGACTAGCCGCAGATTGGCGCAGATGAGCGCTGATCTGAGCAGGGTGCAAGAATTGAATTCGTTCCGATCAGCGTTTATCTGCGTTGATCTGCGGCAAGGTTCTCTTACCCGAGTCCCTGAGTTCTGGTCGTCCAAAATAGATTAAGATGCCACGCCGCAATGACATCTCGAAAATCCTGATCATCGGTTCCGGTCCAATCGTCATCGGCCAGTCGGCCGAGTTCGACTACTCCGGCACCCAAGCCTGCAAGGCGCTCAAGGCCGAAGGCTACGAAGTGGTGCTGGCCAATTCCAACCCGGCAACCATCATGACCGATCCGGAGACGGCGGATCGCACGTACATCGAGCCGCTCACGAAAACTTACTTGGAAGAGATCATCCGGATCGAGTCCGAGATGCTCGCAGAGAAGCCAGGGAAATTTGCCCTGCTGCCGACCGTCGGAGGCCAAACCGCGCTCAACTTAGCCGTAGAACTCGCCGACTCTGGCGTACTGGAAAAGTACAACGTCGAACTCATCGGTGCGCAGCTCAAAGCCATCAAGAAGGCCGAAGACCGCCTTCTCTTCAAAGATGCCATGAGCCGCATCGGGCTTGATGTGCCGCGTTCAGCACTCATTTCCGGCAAACTGCAGGCGCCCACAGGCGGAGGCGCGATTCAGGAAGGCGCTTCCAGCCCGCGCGCGCAGGACCTTCAGTTCGCCATGGACTTCGCCGAAAAGGTCGGTTTTCCGCTGATTATTCGGCCTTCGTTCACTCTGGGCGGCAGCGGCGGCGGCATTGCTTACAATCGCGAAGAATTTCTCGAGCTGCTCAATCGCGGTATCAGCCTTTCGCCAGTCCACGAAGTCCTGATCGAAGAGTCAGTACTCGGCTGGAAGGAATACGAGCTTGAGGTGATGCGCGACACGGCCGATAACGTCATCATCATCTGCTCCATCGAAAACTTCGATCCCATGGGCGTTCACACCGGCGACTCCATCACCGTGGCGCCGGCGCAGACGCTCACCGACCGCGAATACCAGCACATGCGCGACGCCGCGATCCGCGTAATCCGCGAGATCGGCGTCGAGACTGGCGGATCGAATATCCAGTTTGCCGTGAACCCGGCGAATGGCCGCATGGTGGTCATTGAGATGAATCCGCGCGTCTCGCGTTCATCGGCGCTCGCATCGAAGGCCACCGGCTTCCCGATTGCCAAAATTGCCGCGCGCCTCGCCGTCGGTTACACACTCGACGAAATTCCCAATGACATCACCCTGAAAACTCCGGCCTGCTTCGAGCCGACCATCGACTACGTTGTCTGCAAGATTCCCAAATGGCAGTTTGAGAAGTTTCCCGGCGCCGACGAATCGCTGGGCCCGCAGATGAAATCCGTCGGCGAAGCCATGGCCATCGGTCGCACCCTCAAAGAGGCTCTGATGAAGGGCATCCGCTCGCTCGAGACCGGAAAGAAGCTTGGAGCCGAGCGCATCGAACCGCGCATTCTCACGCACCGGCTGGTCACGCCCCATCCCGAGCGCCTTACCTATCTTCGTTACGCGTTGCACCAGGGCATGACGGTGAAAGAGCTGCACAAGATGACCGGCATCGATCCCTGGTTCCTTTACCAGATGAAATCCATCGCCGAGATGGAAAAGGAGATCGCGCAGCACTCGCTCGACACGCTTCCGCCCGTACTGCTGCGCGAAGCCAAGCGCATGGGATCTTCCGATGAGCGCATTGCTCTCACGTTGAAAACCAATGCGCAGAACATCCGCCGGCTGCGTTTGGAGAAAGGAATTCGCCCGGTGTACAAGCTGGTGGATACCTGCGCCGCCGAGTTCGAAAGCTACACGCCCTATCTCTACTCCACTTACGAAGAAGAGGACGAGGCGCCGCCCACTGCCAAGAAGAAGATCATTATTCTGGGCAGCGGGCCGAACCGAATCGGCCAGGGCATTGAGTTCGACTACTGCTGTTGTCATGCCGCCTTTGCTCTGCGCGACGATGGTTATGAAACCATCATGGTGAACTGCAATCCTGAAACGGTTTCCACCGATTACGACACCAGTGATCGCCTGTACTTTGAGCCACTGACCTTTGAAGACGTGCTGGCCATCTACCAGCATGAAGCGCAGAGCGGCGCCGCCATCGGAATGATTGTGCAGTTCGGCGGTCAGACTCCGCTCAACCTCGCGCTGCCGCTGAAGGCCGCTGGTGTGCCGATTATCGGCACCTCGCCCGAATCCATAGATCTGGCGGAGGACCGCAAGCGCTTTGGCAAGCTGCTGGAGGAACTGGAAATTCCGCAGCCGCCCGGGGCCATCGTCACCAGCGTGGAAGAAGCAGTCGAGGGCGCACGCCGGGTGAAGTACCCCGTCCTGGTGCGTCCCTCTTACGTGCTCGGCGGACGCGCCATGGTTATCGCTTACGACGATGACAGTGTCGTGCGCTACATGAAAGAAGCGGTCGAGTATTCGCAGGAACGCCCCGTGCTGGTGGATCATTTCCTGGAAGACGCGATCGAAGTTGACGTGGACGCGCTCTCTGACGGAGAAGACGTGGTAATTGCCGGCATCATGCAGCACATCGAAGAAGCGGGAATCCACTCCGGCGACTCTTCCTGCGTGTTGCCCGCTGTAGACCTGCCGCCAGCAGTCATGAGCACGATTCGCGATTACACCTTCAAACTGGCGCGCGCTCTGAAAGTCATCGGTCTGATGAACGTCCAGTATGCCGTGCAGCGCGACAAAGTTTTCGTCATCGAGGTGAATCCCCGGGCCTCGCGGACGGTGCCTTATGTCTCCAAAGCCACGGGCGTTCCGCTGGCCAAAATCGCCGCTCGGTTGATGACCCAACGCAAACTGCACGAGTTTCTGCCCGATCACGCCACGCTGGGCAAGGACCTCGAAACCGGCGCTGGATATTTCGTGAAGTCGCCGGTTTTCCCCTGGCCAAAGTTTCCCGGCGTTGATACCGTGCTCGGCCCGGAGATGAAGTCCACCGGCGAAGTGATGGGATCGGCAGAGACCTTCGGCGAAGCCTTCGCCAAGGCACAACTCTCCGCCGGACAAACGCTGCCCACGCGCGGCACGGTCTTCATCAGCGTGACCGATCGGGATAAAACAAAATCGGTGGAGCTTGCGCGCCGATTTGTCGACCTCGGTTTCAGCCTGGTGGCAACCCACGGCACCGCCGACCGCCTCGAGAAAGCGGGCCTTCCGGTGGACCGCGTTTACAAAGTGAAAGAAGGCCGCCCCAACGTGGTGGACTTGATCAAAGGCGACCGCGTGCAGCTCATTATCAATACGCCGCACGGGCAGGACCCGTGGTTCGACGAGAAAGCTATCCGCCGCGCCGCCATCACCAACCGCGTTCCCACCATTACAACGATTCCCGCAGCGCTTGCCGCTGCGGAAGGGATCGCGGCCCTGCAACGAAGCGAGATCAACGTGCGCTCGCTGCAACGGTGGCATGGTAAAAGCACGCAGGAATCGCAGATTGGGGTTGAGAGCTAGCCTCTCCTCAGAATCAAGAGCGCGCCGCGCCTCTTACTTCTTCTCTGCGAAATCGGTTGAAGCCTCAGTGTTCTCCCAACTCATCCTCAAGGTGCAGGTGGAGTCGTTCTGCTCATAGGCGATGGTGAAATCTTCTACCGGTGACGGTGTCTTCGTAACCTTCATGTCCGTGCGGAGCAGTTCGTCGCTCTCGTACTTGTAAGGAATTCCCCACTCGCCGGTTTTCTTGTTCACGACCAGCACCCACTTGTCCTCGTTGGGAATGGTGAAGATCGTATAGCTGCCCGCGGGCACAGCCTTGCCGTTGACGGTCAAGTCAGTGTCGGTGACGAAGGTAGTCGCCTCGTTCGCGCCCGCTCTCCAGATCTTGCCGTAAGGAACCAAGCCTCCGAAAATCTTGCGTCCTTTGGCGCGCGGGCTGGAGTAGTCGGTCGTAATCGTCTTGCCGTCAGGAAACTTGCATTGCGCCTGGGCCGGTGGGCTGGGACGCTTGCTCTTATCTTGTGTCTGCGCGCCAAGCAGCGCAATCGTAGCTAGAACGAGAACGGTGGCAAAAGAAAATCTCTTCATGGTCTTTCCTTTCAGCTCTGCATGGTTTTGAGATTCGGGCTTACGATCAGCCGGGCTTCGGTTGCTCTCTGCACGTCATCCGACGTCAATCCGGGCGCAACTTCTTCCAGCACCAGCCCTTGAGGCGTCACGCTGATATAGGCCATCTCGGTCACAATGGTATTCACGACCTTCATGCCCGTGAGCGGTAGCGTGCATTTCTTCAGGATTTTGGGAGCACCGTCGCGTGTGGTGTGCTCCATGGCGATCACCACTCGCCGCGCGCCGGCCACCAGGTCCATAGCGCCGCCCATGCCTTTCACCATCTTTCCCGGAATCATCCAGTTGGCCAGATTGCCTTCTGCATCCACTTCCATCGCGCCGAGCACGCTCAAATCAATGTGCCCGCCGCGAATCATGGCAAAGGAATCGGCGCTGGAGAAGTAAGCCGTGCCAGGAATTTCCGTGACAGTTTCCTTGCCGGCGTTGATGAGGTCGGGATCTTCCTTGCCTTCGACAGGGAACGGTCCCACGCCGAGCATGCCGTTCTCGCTTTGAAGGACGACCTCGACGCCCGGGGGCACGTAATTCGCCACCAGCGTTGGCATGCCGATGCCGAGGTTGACGTAGAAACCGTCTTTCAATTCGCGCGCAATGCGCTTCACGATGCGCTCGCGTTTTTCAACGTCTTTCTGCTTTTCGGGTTTTACAGGTGTGGTGGACATGGGAAGAGTAAGTTAGTACTTAGTATGTAGTAGTTAGCAAACGAACTCGCTAAGTACCAAGTACTAAATACTAAGTACCAGCTGCCATCTTTCTTACCGTTCGCTTTTCGATTCTTTTCTCTCTCATGGAGGCCAAGAACACGCGGTTCACATAAACGCTCGGGACATGCACGCGGTCAGGATCAAGTTGGCCGGGCTCGACCAGTTCTTCTGCTTCCACAATCGTGACGCGAGCGGCGGTCGCCATCACGGCG
The DNA here is from genome assembly GCA_035280185.1 of Terriglobales bacterium. Taxonomy (GTDB): domain Bacteria; phylum Acidobacteriota; class Terriglobia; order Terriglobales; family Acidobacteriaceae; genus Angelobacter. Next base: position 14,866 of record DATEGH010000350.1, on the reverse strand, counting down.
TTGAAATTACGAGCGGTCTTGCGGAACACCAGGTTGCCCCAGCGGTCGGCGCGCCAGGCATGAATGAGAGCGAAGTCGCCTTTGAGAGCGCGCTCCATCACGTGCAGCCGGCCATTGAACTCGCGCTGCTCCTTGCCTTCGGCGACAATCGTTCCTGCCCCGGTCGGAGTAAAGAAAGCGGGAATGCCCGCGCCGCCGGCGCGAATTCTTTCCGCCAGCGTGCCTTGCGGATTCAACTCGAGATCGAGCTTGCCGCTCAGCACCATTTGCTCGAACAGCTTGTTTTCGCCTACATAGGAACCAATGTGCTTTTTGATCTGCCCCGCTTGCAACAGCTTGCCCAGCCCGTAGTCGTCCACGCCCGCATTGTTGGAGATTGTGGTGAGGTTCTTTACGCCTTTGCGGGCCAGCGCCTCAATGAGCTCTTCCGGAATGCCGCACAGCCCGAATCCGCCCACCATCAGGACTGCGCCATCCTGAATATCGCGAATCGCTTCATCAGCGTTGGCTACGACCTTATTCATAAACACACGATTCTAAATAGCAGGATGGAGTGCTGCAAACCGGGGCTCCCCTATTCAAGTTGAGTGGGTGGGGCCTTTTTGCACGCCACCAAGCCTCTTCCATCTTGAAATTGTTGCTCCTGGCAATAAACAACATCGCCTGGCTGGAATTGCCATTGTTCATCGTCGGGCTTCTTGCTGAGAATGCGGAATGATTCCGTTCGAAAATTTTTCCGCCTCCACGGGACGCCAGCACGGAACGCCTTCATCTAGCAGAGGGATATAGATTCGCATTCCGGTTTTACCGTGTTTCAATTCCGGCGATCTTTGGCAATGTTGGCAATCCTGGCAATTCTTCTCATTCCCCCTCGATCAAATGCCGCAGCAACCGTTTTCCTTCGGGCCAGTCGCCCAGTCCGGAGTCGCCGTTGATGTGGCCGGCAGGACCAATGTCGACAAAACGGCTGCCCCAAGTTCGAGCGATCTCCCGCGCGCGCTCCGCACCAAGGTACGGATCATTGTTGCTGGCCACCACAATCGACGGAAACGGCAGCAGCTTTCTCGGAAGCGGACGGAAATCGGTGAGCTGAACGGGAGTGTCTTTCCGCTCGATGTCTGCCGGCGCAACCAGCAACGCGCCTTTAATCTTGCTGATCTCCGCGCCTGCTTCCTGGGCCCAGTGCGCTATGGCAAGGCAGCCCAGACTGTGCGCGGCAAAAACAATGGGAGCGGGAGACTGCCGAACTTCCTCAGTGATACGCTCCAGCCACCACGCACGGTGCGGCGTATCCCAGTCGCGTTGCTGCACGCGCAAAAAGATTGGGTTCTGTTGCTCCCACAACGTCTGCCAGTGTTGCGGCCCGGAATTCTGCCAACCGGGAATTACCAGCACGGTCGCCGCCACTTCTCGGGGCTTGACTTCGAACTGATTGGCTTCTTCGAACTCCGCGCGTAGCGCCGGCGAGCGCAGGCTCTCGCGAACGTGCGCCAGCCGCTGTTCCAGTTTGTGCAGCGCTGTTTCAATGTTGGAGGAGTTGGTGTAAGCGATGTCGCGCCACATGGAATATGGACTGGACGCGATACGTGTCATCTCCCGCAGCGCGCGCCCCCCAATGGCATGAAGGTCAGGATCATGCCCAAACTCTTCCACCAGCGTTGCCGCGAGCGCGGTGGAGACCATCTGCGGCAAATGGCTGATCCAGGCGCAGAGGCGGTCGTGCCGCTCCACATCCATCTTCATCACGCGCGCGCCGACCTTTTCCAGCAGGTCGCGATACTCCTTGATCTTGCCTTTCTCCATATCCTGCCCGGCTTGCGGCGTAAGCAGCCAGACGGCATTCAGAAAGAGCCGCGACTCGGCATTCTCAACCCCGCTGTGCTCCTTGCCGGCCATGGGATGGCCGCCAAGAAACCGCTGACCAGTCTGATCGCCAAATACCGAACGCGCGCGCTCCACGATCTCGCGTTTGGTGCTTCCAACATCGGTCATCAGCGCGTTGGGAGAAGCCAGCGGGCCGATACGCTCGATGAGATCAACAATCGCGCCTACCGGTGTCGCCAGCACAATCAGATCGCTGCCCTGGATCGCCTCCACCGGATCTTCGGTTCCACTATCAATAGCGCGCATGGCTCGCGCGCGCGCGACTACGGAATCGCGGTCGCAGCCGACGATCTTTCCGCTGAAACCGGAGTTCCGGATGGCCAGCCCCAGTGAGCCGCCAATCAGCCCGGTGCCGACGATTGTGATTTGCTTGAGTGGCATTGCCAATTGCAACCGAGGATTTTATCAGCCCGGTGATTCGGGCCTGAAATGCCCAAGCTGCCCAGACCAGTTCCAAAGTAATCATGTTTCTCCTTAATCATGCTTGACATGATGCCCACCTCAAACTAATATCTCCGCAATCGCTTGATCAAATCGTTCGCAGACAAAGAGACTCGTTCATTCTGGGAAACCGGCAAGAGTTCGAAAAGGCCTCCTGCCGATCTTCGCTCAGTTGCGAAACGGAAGCTGACCATGCTGGACGCAGCCACCCAGCTTGATGATCTGAAATCGCCTCCCCATAACCGATTGCACCGGCTCGAAAAAGAGCGCGCTGGCCAATATGTAATCTGGATTAACGACCAGTTTCGATTGTGTTTTACATGGAAAGATGGCCACGCCTATGACGTGGAGATAACCGACTATCATGACTGAGAGGGGCAAATGAGTTACGAGAGAAGAGGACCGTCCTCCTGGGCGCTGCATCCTGGAGAGATATTGAAAGAGGAATTTCTCAATCCGATGCAGATGTCGGGGTATGCGCTTGCAAAAGCTATCGGAGTGACTCCGCAACGGGTGAGCGACATTGCTCTAAAGAAGACGGGAATCAGCGCGGATATGGCAATTCGCCTGGGACGCTTCTTTGGTACGTCGGCCGAGTTCTGGATGAACTTGCAATCCTCTTATGAACTTGCCCATGCCGGTAAATCCCTTCGCAAAGAGATCAAAAAAATAAAACCCCATGTGCATGCCGCATAGATAGAGCCATTTCAGCGCACTTTGCACAGACGTAGCGCGCCCTACCGCCGTTAATAGCCTCTGATAAAATCAGTAGTTTGCCTTCCTTATCTTGATTCGCGCTGGGAACTGAATGCCTGAAACCATGCTTGCCGTAGTGAAACCGGAGGCTGCGCCGGGAGCGGACGTGCGCCAGATGCCACGTCCGGAGATTGGTCCGGATGACGTCCTGGTGAAAGTGAAAGTGGCCTCGGTCTGCGGCACCGATCTCCATATCTATAACTGGGACCAGTGGGCCCAGAATCGCATCAAACCTCCGCTGATCCCTGGGCACGAGTTCTGCGGCCATGTGGCGGCGGTCGGCAAAAATGTAACGTCGGTGAAGGAAGGCGATTTTGTTTCCGCCGAGATGCACGTAGCCTGCGGCAAGTGCTACCAGTGCCGCACCGGCGAAGCCCACATCTGCCAGCACGTCAAGATCATCGGCGTGGACGCGAACGGCGCTTTCGCCGAGTACGTAAAGATCCCGGAATCGAATATTTGGAAGATTGATCCGGGCATTCCTGCCGATTACGCCAGCGTGCTCGATCCTCTGGGCAACGCCGTCCATACAGTGCTTGCCGGCGAGATCGCAGCCAAGACGGTCGCGGTGATCGGCTGTGGACCGATTGGACTTTTCTCGATCGCTGTGGCGCGGGCCTGCGGCGCGAGCGAAGTCTTTGCGCTCGAAATCAACGACCATCGCCGCAAGCTGGCGCAGAAGATGAAGGCCGATCACGTGCTCAATCCAGCCAAAGACAACGTCTATGAGCAGGTGATGAACGTTACGAACGGAACGGGAGTGGACGTGATCCTGGAAATGTCCGGCCATCCCGAAGCGATCCGCCTTGGCTTTAAGATCCTACGGCTGGGAGGCCGCGCATCGCTGCTCGGAATTCCCTCGCGCCCGATGGAACTCGATCTAACTAACGACGTGATTTTCAAAGGCGCGATCGTACAGGGAATCAACGGACGCCTGATGTACAAGACCTGGTACCAGATGAACGCGCTGCTCAAAGCCGGCAAACTGGATTTGGATCCGGTGATTACCGACCGCATGTCCATGGCCGATTTCAGCAAAGGGATGGACCGCCTGCGAACCGGCGAATCGAGCAAGATTTTGTTATACCCGAATGGGATGAAGAATTAGCCGCAGATTTGCGCTGACGAACGCAGATCAAACGAAACCGAAAGCTTCTGATCTGCGCCTATCTGCGGAGATCAGCGGCAAAAGATTTTTGGGAGAACCGCCAATGCCCACCACCACCGCTTCCCGCCCCCAACTGTCCTATCTGACTGACCAGATGAACGACCTCCGTGCTAAAGGCACCCACTTCAACTTGCGAGTGCTCGAGGACGAGCAGGCCCCGGAGTGCACCATTGATGGCCGGCACGTCATCAACATCGCCTCCAATAATTATCTGGGCCTCACCACGCATCCCAAGCTGCGCGAGGCGGCGTTGGAAGCCACGCGACGCTATGGCGTGGGCTCAGGCGCGGTGCGCACCGTCGCCGGGACTATGAAGATCCACATGGATCTGGAAGAAAAGATCGCGCGCTTCAAAAACGTCGAGGCTTGCGTGGTCTTCCAGTCGGGCTTTGCAGCAAACGCGGGCACCGTCTCGGCCATTCTGGGCAAAGATGATTTCATCATCTCTGACGAACTGAACCACGCCAGCATCATTGACGGCGCACGCCTGTCCCGCGCGAAGATCAAAGTGTTCCGGCACAAAGATATGGCGCACGCGGAAGAGCTGCTCAAAGAGGTGCAGCATGAGCCCGGGCACAAGCTCATTATCACCGATGGCGTGTTTTCTATGGACGGCGACATCGGACCCCTGCCCGCGCTGTGCGATCTGGCGGAGAAGTACGGCGCCATCATGATGGTGGACGACGCGCATGCCTCCGGCGTTCTCGGCCGCAATGGCCGCGGAACCATTGACCATTTCAACGTGTATGGCCGGGTGGATGTCCAGGTGGGAACGCTATCCAAAGCCATCGGCGCGTTGGGCGGATATGTTTGCGGATCGAAAGACCTCATCGATTTCCTCTACCATCGCGCACGGCCGTTCCTGTTCTCGACTTCACACCCGCCTTCCGTGGCCGCCACCTGCATCGCGGCATTTGAAGTCCTGGAGCAGGAACCGGAACTCATCGACAAGCTCTGGGGCAACACTCGCTTCTTCAAGAAGGAACTCGGGTTGCTGGGATTCAATATCGGCGGAAAGAACACTCCGGCCAGCGAAACGCCCATTACTCCAATCATCATTGGCGACGGCAAACTGACTATGGACTTCAGCCGCGAGCTGTTCAAGGAAGGCGTCTTCTGCACCGGCATTGCCTTTCCTACGGTCCCTGAAGGCAAAGCCCGCGTGCGGACCATCATGTCCGCAACTCATACACAGGACCAGCTCAGCCGCGCGCTGGATGTGCTGAAGAAAGTGGGAAAGCGGATGGGGATTATTCAGTAATTGCCGCAGATTCCGCAGATGAACGCAGATTCGAATCGGCGGAATCAGAGTCATGGCTGAAGTCGCGCCACTTGCGGCTGACAATCTGCGTTTATCAGCGTAAATCTGCGGCGAATTTGATGGCTCCGCCCACCACGGTCACCGCTACTCTTCCCTGCAACTGCCACCCATCAAACGGCGAGTTCTTTGATTTTGAGAGCGACTGCTCCGCGTGGTAGGTCCATTTCTTTGCCGGGTCGAAGATCGTCACGTCGCCATGTGAGCCAACGGCCAGCGTCCCGCGTCCGGTCAGGCCCATCACTCGCGCGGGATTCGAAGACATCAGCTCCGCAATGCGGCGCAGGGGAATCTTATGCTTCACGTGCAGGATGGAAATCGCCAGTCCTAGCGCGGTTTCCAGCCCGGTGATGCCGAATGGAGCACGGTCGAACTCCTGGTTTTTCTCATTCGCTGCGTGTGGCGCATGATCAGTGGCGATGCAGTCTATTGAGCCATCGGCGATGCCTGCGATCAAGGTCTGGCGATCGAACTCCGAGCGCAGCGGCGGATTCATCTTGCAGTTTGTGTTGTACTCGCCCACATCCTGGTCGGTCATTGCGAAATGGTGCGGCGTAATTTCGCAGGTCACGCGCAGGTGGTCACGCTTGGCCTTGCGCATGGCCTTGAGCGCGGCGGCGGTGGAAAGATGCGCCACGTGGTAATGTGCCTTGGTCTCTGCGGCAAGCTGGATGTCCCGTTCGACCAGCGTGCTCTCGGCTTCCACGGGCCAGCCGCGCAGCCCCAGCCGGAAAGCCGTCGCGCCGGCATTCATCACCGCCCCTTCCGTGCGGCGGGTATCTTCCGCATGCTGGATCACGGGAATTACCAGCCGGCCGGCGCCCATAAGCACCTGGCGCATGATGTTCTCGTCGAGGATCGGTTTGCCATCGTCGGTGACTGCAACTGCGCCTGCGCGTTTCAAAGCGGCAAAATCGGTGAGCGCTTTGCCCATGCTGCCGGCCGTCGCCGCCGCGATTGGAAAAACGTTCACGCTGGCTTCGCGCTCCGGATCGACCATCCAGCGCGTCATTTCTGGCGTGTCATTCACCGGCACTGTATTGGGCATGCAGCAGACGGAGGTAAAGCCGCCGGCGGCTGCGGCGCGCGTGCCACTAGCGATGGTCTCTTTGTGCTGCTGGCCAGGTTCGCGCAGGTGGACGTGAATATCAATCAGCCCCGGACAAACGACCATCCCGCGGGCGTTGATCGTCTCATCGGCTTTGCCGCGCAGCTTGCCTGCAGGCGCAACTTCAGCCACGCGTCCATCCCGAAGGAGAAGGTCGTACTTGCCTTCGACCCGCTGGGCGGGATCGATGAGAAGACCGCCGCGAATAGAGAGGCTTCGGATCGCCACTAAGAAACCCCTTTCGCCGCAGATGAACGCAGATGAACGCTGATTTTTTTCCTTTCGTTTTCAAAGGCAAGGCGTCTGACTTGTGGCCTGGGTCCGAAATTCAGTGGGAGTCCTACTTCAATCTCAGTCGAACGCAAATAATGCAGTTGAGCCTCGTGAGAAGGCTCAAGGTTCTTGCAAGCTTTCAATTCAATCAGAACCGCTCCGCCAACTACGAGATCCGCGTCGTAGGAGCCAATTCTCTGATCGTGGAACCACACGGGAATTGCCACCTGCTGCTGAAATTGAATTCCAGACTCCCTGAACGCAATTGCCATCGCTTGTTCATAGACACTTTCGAGAAAGCCAAAACCGAGCTCGTTGTAGACATCGTAGAAGATACCCATGATCTTCTCGGTCAGTTCTGAGTATTTATATCTGCGCCCATCTGCGTCAATCTGCGGCGATTCTTCTTTCATACAGCCCCCAAGCAGCTCGCCAGCACCGCCATTCTCACATACACTCCGTTCTGCACCTGCTCTTCCACCACGGATTGTGGCCCATCGGCCAGTTCACTCTGAATTTCCATGCCGCGAATCATCGGGCCAGGATGCATCAGCAGCGCGTCGGGCTTGGCCAGCTTCAGCCTTTCCACCGTGAGTTGATAATCGGCGATGTATTTCTCCACATCGAGCTTGAGTCCCGCCAGCCGCTCTTTCTGCACGCGCAACATCATGACAACGTCGGCTTTGCGGACTGCTTCCTGAATGTGGCGTGTAATCTTGATCGCCGGAGAGAGAGCTGCCGCGGTTTCCGGCAGCAGCTCCGGCGGGCCGCACAGGACAATGCTTGCGCCGAATTTCGACAGCAGATGCACATTGGAGCGCACCACGCGGCTATGCTGGATATCGCCGACCATGGTCACTCGCAGGCCTTTGAGAGACTTCTTATGCCGCAGCATGGTGTAGCCATCAAGCAAGCCCTGCGAAGGATGTTCGTGCATGCCGTCACCGGCGTTGATGATGGGAATGTGAAGATTGCGCGCGAGCACGTTGGGCGCGCCCGACGATGGATGCCGTACTACAATGCAATCCGCTCCCAGCGCCTGGAGCGTCTTGCCGGTGTCCACCAGCGACTCGCCTTTTTCGATGCTGGATGCCGTAGCGCTGATCAGAGCAGTGTGAGCGCCCAGAAGTTTTGCCGCAAACTCGAATGAGACGCGTGTACGGGTTGAGGATTCGTAAAACAGCAGCGCGATGCGCTTGCCTCTGAGTAGAGGACGCGGTTTGCGCAATTGCACTCTCCGCGCCAGCTTCAGCAAATATGTAATCTCGTCTGCGCTGAGGTGCTCCAGGCCGAGAAGAGATCGCGTTCGCGCCATGCCCTATGCCGCGCGCTCCACCAGCATCACCTGCTCGTCGTTATCAACTTCCGCCAGCCGCACTTCCACAATTTCCTGTTCCGTGGTTTGCACCATGCGCCCCACAAAGGCAGCTTCAATTGGCAGCTCGCGATGGCCGCGATCAATCAGCACACAAAGCTGCACACGCCGTGGGCGGCCATGGTCGAAGAGCGCATCCATGGCGGCCCGGATGGTGCGGCCGGTGTAGAGCACATCGTCAACGAGGATCACGTTTCTGCCCACGATCTCCACTCCCAGCGGCGTACTCTTGCGAATCACCGGGCTGGCGCCAACGGTCGAAAGGTCGTCGCGGTAGAGGGTGATGTCGAGGGTTCCCAGAGCGATGGGCCGCTTTTCAATTTGCTCAATCAGTTTGGCCAGCCGTTCAGCCAAAGGCACGCCACGGCGTCTTATGCCGACCAGTGTAAGGTTCTCCACCCCGTTGTTCTTTTCCACGATCTCATGGGCCAGCCGGATGAGCGTGCGCTCCACTTCTGAAGCGGACATGATCCGCCCTTTCTCGCGCAGGTTGGGGAATCGCGTGGGAGTTCCGGCTGTCATGACCATCGGGCATCATATCTGATGCACAGTTGAGTCACCAAATTATGGCCTGTGTCTGCCTTGGGCACGCGCCGCTAGCGCCCCTACTGCGCTGGTTATTACAAGAATAATCGCGAAAAAAAACACTAGAGAAAATCCAACCAGAATGGCGAAGCCCTGAGGGGTGTTGAGCATGGACTCCATGATCTGCCGCACCTGCGGGTCAGGATTGCGCGCAGCCGCTTGCGACATTCCTTCCAGCAACTGCTGATGGAATGTCTGATTCAGCGTGATCACCGCGGCGAAAACCGGCGCAAAGCCTAAGAAGCTGATCAGTCCCATCACAAATCCGAGTCTTGCTCCCTGTGCGGCGCGCAGAGCAACAAAATGACGTTTGCGGTACAGGCGAACAGCGATGATCACTGTGAGGGGCAGCAGCAGCACAATTCCAAGCAGGGGAACGAACCCGGCAAGTAATCCCGCGATCAAAGCCAGCGGCCAGGCAGTGTTCAAAAAATTTTTCCACTGAATTTTCTCGGCAACAGCCGGCACTGTGATTACAGGCGACCTTGGCGGAAGGGAAGATTGCGGTCGAGCGGAACCAGAAACGGCTTCCTCAGCTTCTTCGGATGGAACAGGCACGCGAATTTGCGGCGCGTTGCAAACCGGGCAGAATACAGCGTTCTCGGGGAGCTCACCTCCGCAGCGATAGCACTGTTTTTCCATGAAGGTTCAAGGTAACGCACGCTTCGCTGCTGTGGCAAACGTCAAAGTCTTCTGGCATTATCGTGTAGCGATTCGCTTGGGGATAAGCTTTACATGGAATCTTTATTATCGTGAGCGCGTACGTAAACCAAAGCAAACTCTGACCCTTTGCCGGCAGGCTTCACCGCCATGATCCGCTGGTTATTTTCGGTGCCCACCTTTAGTTCTTCCTTGTAATCGTGGTCGGACCCGTGATCGCCGTTGCAGCTCACCGGATCGTCTTTGTGATGAGCTTCAAAACGCATGTTAAAGCCGCCGGTACAATCCACCACATTGCCGTAATGCGCCAGTTCTTTGCGGTAGAAGGCCAAGATCTTATCCGGTGAATCGTCACTACGGTACTTCGCCGCAACCACTTTCAACCCGCCGAATAATGAGCTGGAGATGTTCACATTGGCACTGCTGTCTTCGTCTTCAGCATCGGTCTTGAGCTGAGCGCCGGGATAAGACGCCAACCCCGTCTCCTTCGCCGTGGCGCTGCCTTTATGAACACTGATCGAGCCGAGCGGGGTGCGGATATCCACATCCTTGTTGTTCTCGCCGTTCTCGCCGCGCTCTTTGTGCGTGGAAATCGTGCATCCGGCAAGGATGAGAGAGATCGCCGTGATTCCCAGCAATAGATATTTCGTGAACATACGCCCCTCCTAATCATTGTTTCGGCGTGGCCAGCTAGAACCTTATACGCGCGATGGCGGATGCTGGTTCCCTATTCCACCGGCGTGTAATATCGCTCGCCGGCACAGGCCCGGCACAGCACCCGGCCGTTCTGTCGGACCTCGCGCTGGAAATTAATGCCTTCGCCGCACTGCTCACAGACAATCCGCTCACCCTTGTAGCCGGGGAACTCTTCCGGCCCTAGCTGAACGTGAACCCACTCGGTATGAAACATGGCATCATCGGAGAGTTCCTGGTAGGCCAGCATTTGCTGCTGATCTTTTTTCCCGATCTCCGGATGCATGCTCCTGGCCAGCGCTTTCGAGGACTCTCTGGCTGCAATGCGAACCGCTTTTCCGGTCTCGACATCAACAAATGTCGCAGCCATCTTGCCCCAATCGCGGAATTTCAATGCCCGCTTTCCCAATCGGCAGCCGGTGACAACCATTACGGCGTCCGTCGCGCAACGGTCGATTTCAACGAAGGTCACAATGCGCTTGCGATCTTTTCCCTGAGGATCTTCCAGGCCCAGTTTCTTGAGGCCGAGCATGGCCATGCGAACTCCAAGCACCTGCCCCGCGCAGAGATGGCCGTGCGCTACTGCGGCATCATCGAGGTATTCGTGCAAAGATTTCATTCGGAAGAATCTTCTCCGCTTTGGTGTGCTTCCAGTTCTGCCCCGCGGCCATGTACCAGAAACGTGCTCTTTCCTCCTGTTCCGCTGAAGGTCACGCGTATGGGGCGCCGTTCCCATTGGGTCAAGTCGCATTGGTCCTGCGACTCGCGCTTCAGAATCGGCTTACGCTTTCCTAACTGGGCAACAATCAGATACATCTTGCTCCCATCGTCGCTGGCGCCGCAATACGCCGCGTAATCGCGATACCAGCTCACCTGTGAAAGCTCCGGATCGAATTCGGGCAGAGTCAATTGGGCACTATGTCCCGTAGAACGGTCCACGCTGATCCAGTTCCCCAGGCTCCAGACCCAGCGCGAAGGCGATGGTTTCTCGCCGGGAAGAGAGTCGTTCAGACGGAACGCCCTCCTGACAACAAAGATGCGGTCGGTGATCTCGTGCACCGGGCCGGCGGTGTATTCCTTCAGGCGACCATCTATGAAGAGGCTACGGATTCTGGCGGTTTGATCTTCTCCTGTGTCGGCCGAAATCTTCACTGCTTGCCATTTCCCAAAGCCTATGGTGTGCGGACGCGAAGCGGCCGAAGCCATGCTCAGCATTAGGAGAGGAAGACAAAGCGCTCGTCCGGCAGAACACATTGGAGGGTCATTATAGAGCGGGGTGAGCAAATGGAGCTTTAAGGATGTTAAAGTGTGGCGTCCACCCATTCAGGCTTTAGCCATTAAGATTTTTAATCTGTTGAAACAAAAGGTTCTCCCTTTCAATTATCAGTAAAATACCTTATGATCGGGAGCATACGTCGCCAAAGCTGTAGCCACTAACCCCCGAGTTGGATCTGCAGCCGGGAGCTTGTGTGCCAAAGAAGAAACGGTGCCAATCTGCTACAGAGTTGCTCGATGCAACCCTAACCGTCCAAAGTACTTCTGACAATCGGATGGGTGTTTTATCCGAACGGGTCAGGGAAGAGTTTGGCCGGCTGAAGCAACGGGCGCCTAAAATCCTGGTGGTTGACGATAAGCTGGACACTCTGCTCCTGCTAAGGGAACTCTTATCCTCCCGTGGCCATGAGGTCATCACTACTACTGAGGCCAATGAGGCCATGGAGCTGGTCCATTCGGACAAGCCCGATCTCGTCCTGTTGGACGTGGTGATGCCTGGCAAATCGGGCTATGAACTCTGCCGCGAGCTGAAGGAAGATCCCTTTACGCGTCTGATTCCCATCATCCTGATCACCGGGCTTTCTGATCGCGACGACCGCGTGCGCGGCATCGAAGCCGGCGCCGACGATTTCCTGAGCAAGCCGCTCTATCCTGAGGAGCTCTTCGCCCGCGTTAAGTCGCTGCTAAAACTTAAAGAGTTCACAGACGAGTTGGAGAACGCTGAAGCGGTGCTGGTGGCACTGGCGCTGGGCATTGAATCGCGCGATCCTTACACCGGCAATCATTGTGAGCGGCTGGCCCGCTATGCTGCTGATCTCGGGCATTACGTTGGGCTGGACGGCGATAGCATCATCGCCCTGAAGCGGGGCGGATACCTTCATGATCTGGGTAAGGTCTCAATCCCCGATGACATCCTGAAAAAAGGCACACGCCTGAACCACGATGAATGGGAGATCATGAAGCAGCACCCGATCATCGGCGAATCTATTTGCCGGCCATTGAAGTCTTTCCGCAACGTCCTCCCGATCATTCGCCATCATCACGAGCACTGGGACGGCACAGGATATCCCGACGGCCTCTCCGGATCGCAGATTCCCATGCTGGCGCGGGTGCTTCAGGTGGTAGACGTCTATGACGCTTTGCGTACGGCGCGTCCCTACAAGCCTGCCCTGAACCATGAAGAGGCCGAGCGCACCATGCTTGACGAAGCCGAAAAAGGATTGTGGGATCCCGAACTGGTTCCGGGATTCTTCAACATGCTGAAAAAGAAAGAGCAGGCAGCATGAGCCTGGCGGCCGAACCCTTTCCCCACTTCAATCCACAGCTCGATCTGGCGCAACCCCGGTACAGTATTGTCGTCCCGGCTTACAACGAGCGGGCCCGCATTGGCCGCACGCTGGAAAAGATTCTGGAGCACTTGAAGCAGAATGCGTGGGCGGCCGAGATCGTCGTGGTAGATGACGGCTCGCGTGACGATACTTTCAACCTGGTAAGCCGGTTCGCGCTGGAGCATCCGCAGGTGCGCGTGATTCAGAACCGCGGGAACCAGGGCAAGGGCTATGCCGTCCGCAATGGAATGCTGAACGCCCGCGGAGAGGTGCTGCTCTTCACCGATGCCGACCTCTCTTCGCCGATCTCCGAAGCTACGAAGCTCTTCGCCGCGATTGAAAACGGGGCCGACGTTTCCATCGGCTCTCGCTGGATCGATCCTTCTCTCCAGTTCGTCAAGCAGTCGCTCAAGCGGCGCGCACTATCCAGGATATTCAATCTTTTCTTGCGCGTGGTGCTCCAGTTTCCTTATCGCGACACGCAATGCGGCTTCAAGGCGTTCACCCGCCGCTCTGCTGAAATCATCTTTCCCCAGCAGCAAGTGACGCGCTGGGGCTTTGATCCCGAGATCCTCTTCCTGGCCCACCGCTCTGGTCTCAAAGTGGCCGAAGTACCGGTGCGTTGGGGCCATGATGAGCGATCCAAAATCCATCCTGTTCGCGACGGCCTTCGCATGGCCGCCGACGCCATGCGAGTGCGCTGGTTAGCGCTTACCGGAAAATATCAGAAACAGGCCTAACTCAGTTTCTGCAAGCTGGATCAGGCTGCAGGCGCTTACCTCTGCGCCGCATCAGCTTATTACGATATCTGAGTATTCAGGATGCTTCTCAAGATGGGCCCGGACAGAAGGGCAAATGATGTCCACCTTGAGGCTGTTCTCCCTGGCGTATTGCAGAGCCGTTTCAGCCAGCGCAGAAGCGAGTCCCATTCCGCGTAGCTTCTGCGGGACCTCCGTATGAAGCAGCACGAGGACCCTTCCAGTCAGGGAGTAATCAAGGTACGCGACTTCCCCATCCCGCTCGATTTCAAAGCGTCCGGTGGTCACCTGTTGCGGTTGGGCAGTGCCGCGGCGGAATTTGCTTAAAAAGGCCATCGGGATGATTTGATGAACATCCGAGCTGGCGTGAAACAGTCCTGCGGGAAAAGTGCTGTCGAATGCTAGCCCGGCACAAAATAAAACGCCACGGCAACAATGGCATAGAGCGCCAACAGTTGCGCGCCTTCGAACCAGTTAGTCTCGCCGTCGTAGCAGATCATCGCTGTGACCAGTACGGAAAGAAACAGGCCGGCAATTTCAAATCCGTTGAAGAGCAGGGTCATGGGATGTCCCATGGCGACGGAAAGAAACACCAGAACCGGCGCAACAAACAGCGCGATCTGCGTGCTCGATCCCGCTGAGACCGTCATGGCCAGGTCCATTTTGTTGCGCATGGCCATCAGGACCGCGGTGGAGTGCTCGGCTGCGTTCCCGATGAGCGCTACCACAATCACGCCGACAAAAAATTCAGTCATGCCCAGCGCGCGCGTAACAGGCTCGATCTGCGCGATGAGAATTTCGCTTAGAACCGCTATCAGAATGGTCGCCAGCACGAGTGAGACCAGCGCCTGGCGTTTGCTCATCTCCGGCGTTTCGGGTTCTTCAGATTGCTCCATGCCATGACTGTGCGTCTTGAACATGAAGATCAGGTTTCCCAGATAGAGCGCGATCAGCACGCCGCTGGTCCACAGGCTCAGGTGCTCCAGCCGCGTACTTTCGTGGTGTTCAAGGTCGCCATAAGTTGTGAGGGCGAAAACCGCCGGCATCACCAGGGCTGAAACCGCAATCATCAACATGGTGCTGTTACGCGAGGCATTGGTGCGGGAGAAATTCAGAGTCTGTCGTCGCGCACCGGCAGCCACAATGCTCAGACCCAGCACCAAAAGAAGATTGCCGATAATGCTTCCGGAAAGCGACGCTTTTACGACGCTGATCTGCCCGGCACGGATGGCGAATACAGAGAT
>DATEGH010000349.1:0-11245 GCA_035280185.1 Terriglobales bacterium | reverse complement strand
AGCTGGAACCGAAATACGGCCCGTTATATCCGCTCCTCGGCACTGCCTATATCCAGACGCAACAGTGGCCCGAAGCACGTTCGGCTTTTGAAAAAGCAACAAAGCTTGAACCGAGCAGCGCGGAGGCGTTCCTGGGCCTTGGAGTCGTACTCAATACCCAACAGGATTTCTCTGGCGCGCGCAAAGTGCTCGAACACAGCCTGCAATTGAAGCCAGAATCTGCCGCGGCGCATTTTGAAATGGCAAAAAGCTTTTGGGGTGAGGGCAAGTGGCAAGATGCAGAACCGCATGCTCGCAAGGCGCTCGAAATCGACAAGAATTTCCCGATGGCGCACGTGATAATGGGGAACATCTACTTGCGGCGACGCGATGCTCATTCGGCTCTGATGGAATATCAGGAGTACCTTCGCTTGGCACCCGAAGGCCAGGAATCCGGGCCGGTGAAGGAAATGATCACCAAGATTCAAAATGCGCTTGCTCAGCGTTAAACTGGTGACGAATTCTTAATTGTTTTTATGGACATCTCAAAGAAGCGGTTTCCGATTCTCCTGCTCCTGGCTATTTTTCCCGCTTTATTGCTGGCTAAGACTTCCATCAAAGACCTTCCTCCTCGCTACCGTACCTGGCTGAGCGATGAAGTCAATTACATCATCAACAATGACGAAAAGACCACGTTCCTCGCTCTGACGGAAGACGACGCCCGCGACAAATTCATAACTCGTTTTTGGGAAATAAGAAACCCTGTTCCCGGCGCTCCGGATAACACCTACAAGGACGAGATCTATCGCAGGATCGAGTACGCCAAGCAGTATCTCGGCGGCGTGCACACTGATATGGCGCGGACCTACATTACTCTTGGCGAACCGAAGCAGCGCGGTAAGTATTATGGGCGTGAGGAAGTGCGGCCGATGGAGATCTGGTTTTACGAGAACACCAATCCCGCCCTGCCGCCTTATTTCAACATCGTGTTCTTTGATCGCGATAGCAACGGGACCATGCGCTACTACAGCCCTTACATGGACGGTCCCGCGGCGCTTGCCACTTCCGTGCTCACAGTGAACGACAACAAGCATGCGCTGCAATCGATTGATCGCGCCCTGGGCCGCGAAGTTGCACGCACCACGCTCTCTCTCCTTCCCGATGAGCCGGTTGATCTGCAGAATGCCACCACAAGTCTGCAATCAGACGTGATGCTCGGCATCATCAAGAATCTGGCCAACAATCCTTTCACCAAAGACGAACTGAATCTTAAGCGCGCAGCAGAGAGTGTCACCCACCGTGTCATTCTGGGCGAAGAGTTCCTGGATGTGGTCACCGCTGCTTTGCAAGACGCTGCGGGGAACATGAACCTGCACTACGTGCTTCGATTGCATGAGCCCTCCGATTTCGCCATCGCCCAGGCGGACAACAAGTTCTTCTTCAACATTGAGTTCACCGCGCTGGTTTTTGGACCGGACAACAAGCTGATTTTCAAGCAAGACAAAGAGGTCTCGCGATACCTGGATCCGGTAGAGGTGGAAAGAATCAAGAAAAGCCTGTTCGGCTATGAAGGCTGGCTGCCGCTGGCGCCCGGCAAATATCGCATCAACTTTGTTCTCACCAACAAAATCACGAAGACCGCCTACAGAGCGGAGCGCCAGGTAACGGTCGCCGCTCCGGTGGAGAAGGGTGCGCGAATCTCAGAGGTGATGGCCTTCTCCAATGCCGAGTCTGCTGGCGGCAAGGATTATCTGCCGTTCACATTCGGGGGAATAAAATTCACTCCCATCACCGGTGAAGGCCTGGCCTTCGCGCCCGGGCAAACTCTGAATCTTTTCTATCAGGTGTGGATACCCGCGGGAGAACCGGCTTCCTATCACGGAAAAACTATGGCAGTCGATTATTCTTATGGCCGTCTGGGAATTGCCGGCGACGTGAAAACCATCCATGAAGAGGTCGCCAAAGAACAATTTGACCCCTTCGGCTCCATGCTGACCGGAAAGAAGATTGCGCTGCCCGCGACTGCCGGAGCCGGCAATTATCGGCTCATGATCTCCGTCAGCGATCCCGACACCGCGCAAAAGGTTTATTCGTCTCTGACCTTCAGAGTCCAGGCAAGGCCCGGAGTCACAGCTCCCTACGATATCTACGATCCCGATCTCGCCGATGAGACCTCTCGAGGTGTTCCGGACTTTGACCGAGCGCTCTGCTACCTTGCTCAGAATGACAAGGATGACGCTCTCAAGTGGTTCAAGAGCGCGTTGAGCCATGATCCCGGAAATGAAGTCGCTCGCTCTCGCCTGGCAGAGCTTTATTTCGAGAAGCAGGAATACGCCGACGTGGCGGCCTTGTTTAGTCGCGCTCCTGTTACAAAGGAAACTGACGAAGAGGCGATTTTGCGCGGCGCTGAAAGCATTGCCAAAACCGGCGGGGTTCCGCGCGCCATCTCCTTTCTTGAGAATGCCATCACGCTGCGCAACAATAGCGGACCGTTGTATCTCGCTCTCGCCGGCTACTATCGCGGCGAAGGCAATGCTGAAAAGGCCAGCCAACTCGAGTCAAAAGGCCGCCAGTTAACCAGGCAGTAAAATCACCGATTAAGCCGCGAATGCTCCTCCGGGGCTTTACTGCCGGCGTGCTGCTCCCGCAGGTAGAATTACAGCAATGAGCAATCCTCGATTTTGTCTTGGTCTCGCGGTACTGCTGCTTATGTTTCCTTCTGTGTTCGCTCAAACTGCACAGCCTCAGTTTCCTGCGCGCCAGATCACAGGCCAGCTCAAGCTTGGAGCGCGTCCCGCGCCGGCGGGTGTACCGGTCCATCTGCAGATCGTTTTTAACGGCAATCAGAAATCCGAGAATGGCGAATCCGCTGAGGCGACAACGGATTCGAACGGAAAATTCTCCTTCAAGGATCTTCAAAATCTAGGTAAAAACCACGGCCAGAACCTGTTTTCCATCAGCGCGATTCAGCCCGGTTTCGAAGGCGTCGTAAAAGTCGTCGACCTCACGGAAGACACACATGACGAAGTGACTCTGGACCTGCGGCCCGCGCAGCTTTACGGAACAACGGAATCGTCCAGCGCCGGTCCGGGCACGGCGACAACGAAAGCATCAAACAGCTCCTCTCCCAAAGCCGCGGCGCAGGACCTGTTGCTCGCCGGGCAAACTCTTCTCTTCCAAAAACATGATCCCACGGCCGGCATCGTGCAATTCAAAAAAGCGGCGAAGCTCGATCCCTGGAACGAACAGGCTTATATGCTCTTGGGTCTGGCCCAAATGCAACTCCAGCACTGGGATGAAGCTCAATACGCTTTTCAGGAAGCAACCAAAGTGCAGCCGGGCAACGCTCAGGCATTCCTCGGAGTTGGCTCTTCGCTCAACGAGCAGCGCCAGTACGCCGCAGCTCAAAAGGCCCTTGAGCGCAGCCTGGAACTCAAGCCTGACTCGGCCGAAGCGCATTACGAACTGGCACGCAGCCTCGCCGCATTGGATAAATGGGACGCCGCCGCCCCGCATGTCCTGCGCGCCATCGAACTAAATCCCGACTACGCTGGGCCGCACGCGCTTATGGGAGACATTTACGTACGCCATCAGGAGGCCGCGTCCGCTCTGGCGCAATTCAAAGACTATTTGCGGCTCGCGCCCGACGGCAGCCTTGCGCCGCAAGTGCAGAAGATGGTGAATCAGTTGGAAGCTGCGCTGAGCCGGGAGTAACGTACGCGCGCTACTGCCTGTGCGCCCCCCATACATGAAAAGACCCGGCGAAGAAGAACTCTTCGCCGGATAAGCGTTTGGTTTAATGCCCGTCTTCGTGCTTATGGCTGGCGTGGACCGTCAATCGCATCCAGGGATGAATGCAGCATTGGAATTTGACGTTTTCGTCGTCCTCCCCAACCTGCGGGCCCGGAACAACTGCTCCGGCTGGGACAAAGACGTTGTTCGCGCTCGGCGGTTGCGGGACCAGCTTGCCATCAACAACTTGAGCGCACTCCGGAGCGGGATTTGGATTGCCAGAAGCAGCGTTCAGCGGCGCGACAAACCCGCCACCAAACTTCTTGACCCTGGTAAACGTATGTGTCTCGCCGCCCAGGCTGCGAAGCGTGAAGTTGATTCCTTCGTCGTTCTTCGTCGTGGCAGGAACAAATCGCCACGCGCCCACAGACTTCTCAAGGCCAAGCTCGGCGTTGAAGCCGCCGAATGTGATTGCGCCGGTGGAAGTATCTCGCACGCAGGCGCCATCGCCCAGCACAGCGTTAAACGAGGCTGGATCACAATAATCCCAGAGATCCACATTCACCGCTGCCGGCTGTTCCGTTTCGTGCTCATGCCCGGAAGGGGACGGCTTTGCGGCAAACGCAAAGAAAAAAAGGATTGTGCTAAGGGCCACCCAACTTGTCATTTTGCTTCTCCTCCATGTGTGATTGATTGGCTCAAAAACATAGCCTGCCTTTCTCAGGTGCAGGGCTCTGGAATGGCGCCATCCATTGGTGAAATCAAATCAACTGCTGGCACACGGTAAGGGGGTGTTGGAAACTGGGCCAGATCTCATCTCGCAGGGTTGACGATGCCCTGCCCAAAATTGCCAATGATTAAACTCCCGCAAGGTTCCCGGAGTCAAATCGGCCGTAGCATTTTGCACAAATCAATGGCGCGCTAAAATGCTTGGCATGGTTGGAACACCCCAGCGAACGGAAGCCGCGCCTTACTATTTCACTTACATTGACCGGATCCCCAACCCTGACGTGGTGAGCGTGCTGGAGAGCCAACTGGATCCGGCGCTCGACTTCTTGCACAGCATCTCTAAAGAGAAGTCTCTTTCGCGCTACGCTCCGGGAAAATGGACCATCCGCCAGGTGATGGGACACATCAATGACACGGAGCGAATGTTCGTATTTCGCGCCATGTGGTTTGCTCGCGGATTTGAGACTCCTCTGCCCAGCTTTGATCAGGACATCGCCGTAGCAGGAGCGCAGTCTGACGCCATCAGTTGGGCGCGCCACATGCAGGAATTCAGGGAGGTGCGCCGCGCAACGTTGTCCTTTTTCCGCAACCTATCGCCCGAAGCCTGGGCCCGCACAGGAACCGCCAGCGGAAATCCCTTCACCGTGCGCGCACTGGCCTATATCGCCGCAGGCCACTTGGACCATCACATGGCGATCGTGCGCGAACGGTACATCACGCGCTGACTGCTGTTACATGTGGAAGGTAACTTTCACCGTAGTTTCAACCTCTACCGGATAGCCTTGCAGTAGGTAGGGGCGGTAGCGCCACTGTTGCACCGCTCCCGAGATCAGCTTTACTTCCTTCATCAGTCCGTCTTTTCCGATTGTCGCTTGCAGCAGCACAGTTCCTTGAATGCGTTTACGTTTCGCTTCCGGCGGATAGACTGGCTCGACCTTATGAAGAAGCTGGCCCTGAGCGACTCCAGAAGACACCCTGATCTTCTTTATTACGGAACCATCTGACGAGTGTGGCGAGCCCGAAGAATCTGGCGATGCAGTGGATGTCGAGGCCGGTTTCTCAGGGAAGTCTTCACTCTTCCCAGCATACGTAAAAGTAAAAGGGAGTTCTGTGGCGACCTTCACCGGCTTGCCGTTGCGAATGAAGGGCTTGAATCTCCACTTCTTGAAAGCCTCCGACGCGGCTTTCGCCAGAATGGGATCTCCACTCACGATCTCGGTGCTCTCCACCTTGCCATCTTCGCCCACGTGCAGCTTGATCACAACTCGGCCTTGCAAGCCTTTGTCGCGTGCTTCGTCAGGGTAATACGGCTTAGGGCTCTTGATTGCTTCCAGGCGAGTCGAATCGGGAATACCAGAAGATCGCGAAGGAGAAGGTCTCGGCTCCTGCGCCCAGGAAAGCCCAAGACTGAGAATCAAGGCAAAATGCCAAGCCAGACGGTACATGACGGCTGGCGATTATATCTGAACCCGGAAATACGCGATAAACCGTCGAAGCGGGGGTTACCATTCAGGTTACCCAAGAACAGACCCCTTTAGCTTTTTGGTACTAAGGCGCGCCGTTCTGAAGTAATATTGGGAGCAACTGGCCGTGCGTTTATAGTTCCCTCTAGCTCGAATCGCCGCTTCGAATCGCCCAATATGCCTCAACTTGTCGGAAGTGAGCGAGGTCGCAGGAGCTCTCGTGTCCTGGTTTCGCTGCCGCTGGCCGTATCCGGTCAGAAGCACGACGGGTCACACGTGAGTGGCTCCGCCGAGACCATCCTCGTAAACCGCCACGGCGCCAGGATCCGCTCTACGGTTCCGCTGGAAGCAAGCATGGAAGTGCGTGTCGCTATGCTGGCTCCCTACAAATGGCGCGTTGGGCAGGTGGTGTGGGCCGATTCACGCGAGCAGGAATATGGCATCGAGCTTCATCGTCCGGAGAATTTCTGGGGAATCTATTTCCCACCGGAGGATTGGGAATTGGGAGTACCCACAGTAACAGTGGGTAACGTTGGACCCCGAAGCGCGCAAAAAAGTCTGCATGAAACTTCGTCAGGTATGGCATCCGCAGGGCGTGCCTCGCGCACTGGCATGGAGGAAGCTCAATCGCTCTATGTACCGGAAGGCGGGACCATAGCCATCCTCCGCGGCGTGGCCAGCAATGGCACGCCATTTCAGGAACGCGACCTCATTGTTCCCGTAGGCGCAGAGCACGGGAGTATGCTCATTGGACCCATGGTTGATCTGGGCGCCGCCGTGAACGTGATCTTCAGTAAGAATTGTGTAGAGCGCGCCACCGTGAGCGCCGTTTCTCACAGTCGCGAGTACGATCGCTGGCGCATCTGGCTGCACTTTGATCGCGCGCTGCTCATGGCCAAAGCTGGCGCCTGAGCGGCTATCTCTTCTCTAAATCCAAAAAGCCCGGTTCCTGCGTACAGAAGATGTAACATTTGTCATATCAACTCATCTCATAAAGCAGGCCGGAGTCATTCATGCTTATCCGCAAACCTGACGATATCCCGTCTTCGAAAATTACTCCCAAATCGTCTTACTTGAATCGCCGGCAGTTTCTCGCCGGAGCGGTTGCCGCAGGCGCCGCGCTGGCTGGCGGGTTCTATCTGCGAAACGGCGGTCATGGAGAAGCGGTGGTCCAGGCCTCGGGGCAGAAGCTGAGCGGAATCGTCAAAAGCAAATACAGTTCTTCGGAAAAGCCGACTTCTTTCCAGGACATCACGAATTACAACAACTACTACGAATTCAGCACTGACAAGTACGAGCCAAACGGCCTCTCGAAAGACTTTCGAACTCGCCCGTGGTCCGTCGCGATTGATGGAATGGTGAAGAAGCGGAAGACTCTGGACATCGACACCCTGCTGAAACTGGCTCCGCTGGAAGAGCGCATCTATCGGCATCGTTGTGTCGAAGGCTGGTCCATGGTGGTTCCCTGGGTGGGCTTTCCGCTGAGCGCATTGATCAAAGCCGCTGATCCGCTGCCCAGCGCGAAGTTCATTGCCTTCCAAACCATTCTCGCTCCCGACCAGATGCCTAATCAGAAGCGCGATGTGCTGTCCTGGCCCTATGTTGAAGGCCTGCGCATGGATGAGGCCATGCATCCGCTCACCATTCTTGCCGTCGGGCTCTATGACCAAGTTCTGCCCAACGTGGATGGCGCTCCGCTGCGGCTCGTGGTGCCGTGGAAGTACGGATTCAAAGGAATCAAAGCCATCGTGAAAGTCAGCTTCACAGACAAGATGCCGCCCACTACATGGAACTTGATGGCGTCGAATGAATACGGCTTCTATTCCAACGTGAATCCCACAGTGGACCATCCACGCTGGAGTCAGGCCACGGAGCGGCGCATCGGAGCGAGCATCTTCGCGCCCAAGCAGCCTACTTTGATGTTCAACGGCTACGCCGACCAGGTCGCCAGTCTCTACTCCGGAATGGACCTGCGAAAGAACTTCTGATGCCGTCAATTCCGGAGAAATTACTGCAATCTCTCAAGGTGATTGCTTTTCTGGTCTGCCTTGGCCCGCTCTCGGTCTTGGCGTGGAAAGCCACGCACGATCTGCTCGGGGCCAATCCGGTTGACGTAATCACACGCTCCACCGGCAGGTGGACTCTCACATTTCTTTTGATCACGCTGGGCATCACGCCCGCTCGACGAATGATGAAAATGCCCTGGCTCATTCGTTTCCGGCGGATGCTCGGGCTCTTCGCATTTTTTTACGGCACTCTCCACCTGATGACCTACGTGTGGCTCGACAAATTTTTCAACATTCAAGCCATGTTGCACGACATCGCGAAACGCAGGTTCATCACTGCGGGCATGACAGCGTGGGCGCTGATGCTGCCTCTCGCCCTCACCTCCACTGCGGGCTCGATTCGAAGGCTGGGCGGAAAGCGCTGGCAAAGACTCCACCGCCTCATCTACTTCAGCGCCGCAGCCGGAGTTGTTCATTTCATTTGGCTGGTGAAGGCTGATCTGAAACGTCCGCTCACCTATGGAGCAATTCTTGCTGCATTGCTGGCGTACCGTGTCGCGAATTCATTTTTTTCGAGAGCGCGGGCGCAAGCAAGGCAAAACGTGCCGGCAGCAAGCGCTTAGGCGATCCCTTGGCTTCTTTTCTGATTGTTTTTTTCTGAAAATTGTCTTATCCAGATTGCCTCACTTCTATCGGTTCGCATCTTATTGTTGCAGCGAATCCACTCAAGCCGTTGCCGGGATGACTGTATGAGACCAATGGATCTGGAGGACGTGAATGTCGCGGAAATTCTCGACCGCGTCATGGACAACGGCATCGTCGTTGAGCCCTCCGCGCGCATCATCCTTCTCTCCGAGGACTTGCGGGAATCAAAAGGACGGGTCGTAGTTGACTTCATCCAAACAAATCCTAAATTAGCGTCTTGAATTCCTTTTCAGCAGATTCTCTTTGTCACTCTCGATAACTCTCGCTCATTGAACCGCATCTAGTCCGATTGCAGAGAAGGCCTGATCCATTTGCGGCGGTTTAAGTCTCTCTGCTAACCTGAAGAGTTTGGAACCGAGGCGCGCCCGTCTCCTGTAAGCCTCAACTCTCATCAAACAATCCTGAGCTATTTTCGGAGGAGTGAGAACCGATGGCTGTGAAAGTCGGAATTAATGGTTTTGGCCGGATTGGCCGCAACATCCTGCGTACCGCGCTCGGCAATCCGGAGATTGAATTTGTCGCTGTCAATGACCTCACCAGCCCGGCAACTCTGGCCCATCTACTTAAATACGATTCGATTCTTGGCAATCTGGAGCACGATATCCGCGCCGGCGCCGATTCTATCAGCATTGATGGCCGCACGATCAAGGTGTTTTCCGAGAAGGATCCGGCAGCAATCAACTGGGACTCAGTTGGCGCGCAGATTGTGATTGAATCCACCGGCAAGTTCACCGAAGCCGAAAAAGCCAAAGCCCATCTTGGCGGGCCAGTTAAAAAAGTGATTATTTCCGCACCGGCGAAGAATGAAGACATCACCATTGTGCTGGGAGTGAATGAGAGCAAGTACGACCCGGCAAAGCACCACATTATTTCCAACGCATCGTGTACCACGAACTGCCTCGCGCCGGTGGCGAAGGTGGTGCATGACACGTTTACCATCCGCAGCGGCACCATGACTACGATCCACTCCTACACCAACGATCAGGTGATTCTCGACTTTCCTCACAAGGACCTCCGCCGCGCACGCGCCGCCGCCATCAACATGATCCCGACATCAACCGGAGCCGCAAAGGCGCTGCATCTGGTGATTCCCGATCTCAAAGGCAAGCTTGACGGCTTTGCCATGCGTGTTCCCACGCCCAATGTTTCCGTAGTAGACCTTGTCGCCTTCGTGGAGAAGACTACAACGGTGGAAGACGTGAACAAGGCCTTGAAGTACGCTGCCGACGGTCCCATGAAGGGCATTCTCGGCTACGAAACCGCCGAACTGGTCTCCACCGACTACCGCGGCGACAGCCGTTCTTCCATTGTGGACTCTCCCCTCACTCGCGTTGTCGGCGGCAACTGCGTGAAGGTGATTGCCTGGTATGACAATGAGTGGGGTTACTCCTGCCGCGTCCGAGACCTGGTCCGCTTCATCGCGAACAAAGGGATTTAGCAGTAGAGGAGAGGAATTATGGGCAAGCTCTCCATTCAGGACCTGAACCTCGACGGCGAGCGCGTTTTCATGCGCGTGGACTTCAACGTCCCGCTTTCCGACGACGGCCGCGTCACTGATGACACTCGGATTCGCGAGACCCTCCCCAGCATCGAATATGCGCTGCGCAAAGGAGCGCGGCTGATCCTGGCCTCGCATCTGGGCCGTCCCAAGGGAAAGCCGAACCCAAGGATGAGTCTCAAGCCTGCGGCTGAGCGCCTCCGCATTCTGCTGGACCAGCAATTAGGACGGAGTTGCAATGTCGGCTTCTCCCCGGATTGTGTTGGGCTGGCCGCCGAAGAGATGGCAGGCAAGCTTGAAAAAGGGCAGACTCTCTTGCTTGAGAATTTACGCTTCCATGCTGAAGAGGAGGCCAATGACGAGAAGTTCTCGCGGCAGCTTGCGGGACTGGCCGATGTCTACGTGGACGACGCCTTCGGCTCCGCTCACCGCGCTCACGCTTCCACGGTTGGCGTCACGCATTTTCTGAGCAAAGCCGCAGCCGGTTTGCTGATGCAGAAGGAGCTCGAGTTTCTCGGCAAGGCTGTCAGCAATCCAGATAAACCTTTTGTCGCCATCATCGGTGGCGCGAAGGTCTCCGACAAAATTGAAGTGATTCGCAGTCTCCTGACCAAGGTAGATGCTCTCCTGATCGGCGGCGCCATGGCTTACACTTTCCTCAAAGCGCAGGGCAAACAGGTGGGCAAATCTCTTGTGGAAGATGACAAGATCGAACTCGCCAAAGAGCTTCTTGCTGAAGCGCAACGCCGCGGCATCCGCTTGCTGCTACCTGCTGATCATGTTGTGGCAGACAAGATGGACGGCTCTGTTGCCAGTTCGGTGGTCACGGCCGATCAGGGCATTCCGGCAAACAAGATAGGCCTCGACATCGGTTCGGAGACAGTCGCGGCGTTTGCCAACGAAATCGCCAAGGCAAGAACCATCGTGTGGAATGGCCCGATGGGCGTCTTTGAGATACCGGCGTTCGCGAAAGGAACGATGAAGGTCGCCCAGGCCATTGCTGCAAACGGCAAGGCAACTTCCATCGTCGGCGGCGGCGATTCTGTTGCTGCGGTCCAGCAGTCCGGAGTTGCCGGGAAGATTACTCACATCTCAACAGGCGGCGGCGCGTCCCTGGAATTTCTGGAAGGCAA
>DATEGH010000348.1:0-5615 GCA_035280185.1 Terriglobales bacterium | reverse complement strand
CCCCTTTGCCTTCGGACGTTGATCCCAGCGATCCTGCTTTGCCGGTATGGGCCCGGCCGGCCACTCCTCCGCCGACAAAGAACACAAATGAAGCTGAGGGAAACATCCCGGCAAACAACAAGCCGGGAGCGCTCCCGCCCGATCTTCAACGCGAGCCCAGTCAACTTGGGCAAGTGCAAAGGACCGACAAGGGCTTCGTATTGAAAGTAGAGACGCAGGAAATTACGCTGCGCGCGACCGTCGTTGATGCCCGAAAGCACGTGGTTACGGACCTTGGGAAAGACCAATTCACGGTGTATGAAAACGGGCACCCGCAAACGATCCTGCACTTCAGCCGCGAAGATATTCCGGTATCAATTGGCATTCTGGTGGACAACTCCGGCTCCATGCGCACGAAGCGCAACGCTGTAACAAAAGCGGTTGTTAACCTGGTAAAGAGCAGCAATCCCAGCGACGAGGTTTTCATCGTCAACTTCAATGACGAACCCTTTCTCGATCAGGACTTCACGAATAACCTCAGCCTGATGCAGGAAGCTCTCGACCGCGTCGATTCACGGGGTGGCACGGCTCTTTATGACGCAGTTTTTGCGGCCTCGGACCACCTTGCCAAAGCAGGGAAGAGAGAGAAGAAGGTGCTGCTGGTAGTCACGGATGGCGAGGACAACGAGAGCACCGTCTCGCTGGAACAGGCGATCCGCGCGGTACAGGATGAGAATGGCCCGACAATCTACACCATCGGTATATTGGGAGACGAAGGCAAGCAGCCCAAACGTGCTAAGCGCGCTTTGCAAGCCCTCTCTGAACAGACTGGTGGAGTCGCCTTCTTCCCCAAGACGGTGGACGAAGTGGACGACATCAGCCGCGAAGTAGCACGCGACATTCGCAACCAGTACACCATCACCTACAAGCCCACAGCCCTTACACCTGGTTGGCGTGAAATCAAGGTCGTCGCGCACGCGCCGGGATATCGCGACCTCGAAGTCAGAACTCGAAAAGGCTACTTCGCCAACGAGCAGCGCACGGCGTCATCCTCGCCGAGCGGAGAGCGATAGCGATCGCAATCGCCAATCCTCAATTCTGAGCGTCTGGGCGCACTCCGTTGTTCCTTGCTGCGGGCAAGAGCGTCTGCCTTCTGCCTCATCTGTTAATGCCCCAGTGAAGCCGATAAAGGGATGTACGCACGTGCCGCAGTTGTCAAACCGCATCTATCGGCGTGAAAATAGAAGTTTCACGCTCCAGCCCAAGACCTTTCCTTCCGTCCGACTGGTGCAATCCTGAAAATCTGGAGAGCCATTCATGAGTGTTACGCCATTATCCAAGCCTGATACCGAAATCCTCACCCCAAAGAAGCAAGCCAATCAGTACGTTTTCTTTTTCGGCGGAGGCAAGGCCGAAGGCAACGGCAAGATGAAGGACGAACTAGGCGGTAAAGGCGCTGGTCTGGCGGAGATGACGAATGCCGGCCTGCCCGTGCCGCCGGGATTCACCATCCAGACTGAAGCCTGCCGCGAGTACATGCGCACCAACGGCGTGTCGCGGGAGATCCATTCGCAGATGTTGGCGGCGCTCGAGCGTCTCGAAAAGTTGCAGGGACAGAAGCTAGGAAAGGGAGATAACCCGCTGCTCGTAAGCGTGCGTTCCGGGGCGAAGTTCTCCATGCCCGGAATGATGGATACGATCCTCAATCTTGGCCTGAACGACGAGAGCGTGAAATCGCTGGCTCGCAAAAGCAACAACGAGCGTTTTGCGTACGATTCCTACCGGCGCCTGATCCAGATGTTCGGCAATGTGGTGCTCGATATTTCCAAGCACGAGTTCGACGACGTTTTCGATGGCCAGAAAAAGAAACGCGGAGTAAAGCTCGATACCGAGCTCACGGCAGTGGACCTGCAGGAGGTTATCGCGCAGTATAAGCAGGTCGTGCGCAAGCACTCCAGTCGCGATTTTCCTCAAGATCCGATCGAGCAGCTTTCGATGGCTCGCGATGCCGTGTTCCGCTCCTGGAACAACGATCGCGCGAAAGTGTACCGCCGCATTAACAACATATCTGATGACTTGGGAACCGCCGTCAACGTGCAGGCGATGGTCTTCGGCAACCTGGGAGAAACCAGCGGCACGGGCGTGGGCTTCACTCGCAATCCGGCCAACGGAGCCAAGGAATTCTACGGCGAGTTTCTGATGAACGCCCAAGGAGAGGATGTGGTCGCGGGCATTCGTACTCCAGTGCCGATCAACGAACTCCAGAAGCAGATGCCGCAGGTTTACGATCAACTCCGCGAGATCACCACGCGCCTGGAAAAGCACTATCGCGACGTTCAGGATTTTGAGTTCACCATTCAGGAAGGCAAGCTCTACATGTTGCAGACCCGCAACGGTAAGCGCACGGGGCGCGCCGCTGTAAGGATCGCGATTGACATGGTGAATGAAGGGCTGATCAAGGCGGAAGAGGCAATCTTCCGCGTTGACCCCAACCAGATCTACGATCTGCTCGTTCCCAAACTGGATGAGAGCAAAGGAAATGTTGAAGTCCTGGCTAGAGGACTTCCTGCTTCACCCGGCGCTGCCGTCGGCCAGATCGTGTTCACCGCGAACGATGCCGTCGCTTTTGCCGGAACTGGCGCGACGAAAAAGCCTGTGATCCTGGTGCGCGGCGAAACCACTCCCGAAGACATTCACGGGATGGAAGTAGCGGCTGGGATTCTCACGTCGCGCGGAGGCATGACCAGCCACGCTGCTGTGGTCACGCGTGGCATGGGCAAGTGCTGCGTTGCCGGCGCTGGCGACGTTGAGGTGGATGAGAAGAAGAAGGAAATGCGTGTCGGCCCGGTGACACTGAAGGAAGGTGATTGGCTATCGCTCGACGGCACCACAGGGCGCGTCATCAAGGGCCGCCTGGGTACCGTTCCTGCCTCCCCAGATGATCCGGATTTGAAGACCTTGATGTCATGGGCGGAGCCGTTCCGCAAACTGGGCGTCCGTGCCAATGCCGACATTCCGCGCGATGCGATTCAGGCGCGAGCGTTCGGAGCCGAGGGGATCGGCCTTTGCCGCACCGAGCACATGTTCTTTGCTGAAGACCGCATCCCTCACATGCAGGCGATGATCCTGGCGCGCACGGTCGAGGAACGCAAAGCCGCGCTGGATAAGTTGCTTCCCATGCAGCGCGCCGATTTCGAAGGCGTATTTCGCGCAATGGACGGTTTTCCCGTTACGATCCGTCTGCTCGATCCTCCCTTGCACGAGTTCCTGCCACGGCGTGAAGAGCTGATGGTGGAAATCGCAAAGCTGGAGATCCAGGAGCCGAATAGCCCCAAGCTCAAGAAGGACCGCGAGCTTCTGCGGCGGGTAGAAGAGTTGCACGAACTTAACCCGATGCTGGGCCATCGCGGCTGCCGCTTGGGCATCACCTATCCTGAAATCTCGGAGATGCAGGTCCGCGCGATCTTCGAAGCGGCGGTGAACGTCAGCAAAGAAGGCGTGAAGGTGATTCCGGAGATCATGATTCCGCTGGTAAGTATGTTCAAGGAAATGGCGAATCAGGGAGCAATTGTGCGTCGTATTGCCGCGCAGGTGTTCAAGGAGAAAGGCGCAACCGTCGCTTATCTCACCGGGACCATGATTGAGTTACCGCGCGCCTGTACGGTCGCCGACGAGATTGCCACCGAGGCCGAATTCTTCAGTTTTGGCACCAACGACCTTACGCAGACGACTTACGGATTCTCGCGTGACGATATTGGAAAGTTTCTACCGTCCTACATCGAGCGCGGAATTCTGAAGCACGACCCGTTTGCCACGGTCGATACCGAAGGCGTCGGACAACTGATGAAGATGGCCGTAGAGAAAGGCCGGAAAGGTCGCTCCAACGTGAAGCTGGGAATCTGCGGCGAACACGGCGGCGATCCGGCATCAGTAGAGTTCTGCCATCAGATCGGATTGAATTACGTTTCCTGCTCTCCCTTCCGTGTGCTCACGGCACGACTGGCGGCAGCACAGGCAGGAGCGTCGGATCAGTTGAAAGCGGAAGGCGGAAGAACGAAATAAAAAAGCAAACACCTTTGAAACGCGGAGGAACGGAGGAAGCGGAGGAGAATAGGTTCTTGTACTGCTCTCGAGCGTCTTTAAGGTGAGAATGTCGGCGAAGCCTCTGAAACCCGACACAAGTGAGGATCATTCTGGCCCAGAAGCAGCCCGATGCGCCAGCCGATAGCGGTTATTGAGCACCCGCTGAATGCCGTCGCGCAGGTGAACTACACTGAAGTTCAGAAGCAGACCAATCGGTTTATTTGCGAGTCGGAGATAGGTGAGGAGTTGGGCTTTGTGAATCGCGAGAATTGACTCTACACATTTCAGCTCAACAATAACTAAGTCGGCTACAAGTAGGTCAACTCTGTACTGAAATCTCTGCTTTTCTGAGCTCATGCTGAAGACAGGTCTGGTATACGCTCTCCAATACTCCCGGTCCGATCTCTGTATGGACCTTGATCGCGGCAGCAATGATCTTGTCGGTGATCTCTGGAAACTCCATTCCTCCGATTCCTCCGTTCCTCCGCGTTTCAAAGGTGTTCGGGTTTCCGCTACTGCACTTTTTGCAAGCGCTCGATCAGCTTCTGGGCGAGATTGTCTTCGGATTCTGACCACAACACGCGTCCGCTGATGCCGCAGTTCTTCTCCACTGCGTTGGTGAAGCTAACCAACTTTTGCACATTCGACTTGATGCGGTTTTCTACGCCTTCCGAGAACTCTACATCCTCGTAAAGGAACGGGGTATCGAGGCCGAAGTCCACCTGAACATGGCCGTTCTGCTGGTAGGTTGAACCTTCGAATTCCGTTCCAAAGGCGTAAAAATTGACCGACTGCGGGCTGACCTGCCAGTTGGTGTCGAGTTCTCCTTCCTGAACGGGCGTCCAGAGGTCCCACATTGCGTCGATTTCATACGCATTGTCCTGGTGCAGAAACTCGGCAGCGAGCGAGAGTACGCGGTCAGGATCGGCGCGATGATCAAAGGTTTGCTGAAAAACCACCGGTTCATCCCACGAGATGCTGTGTACAGCCATATAGCCAATCCCGGGGCGCTGCGCGGAAAACGGAAATTGCCGGATGATGGAGTGCAGACGCGGCAGGACCTCCTGCTCGTGGAAGCTGGGAAACCAGATGCTCAGATAAAGTCGGTCAGCCATACCAGCCAGCCATTCTAATCGTCAGATGCATCGTCGCCTCGGCAGGAGGCAAGTTGAGACGCGCCGCGATCCTTGAGGAAGAACTAAACTCCGCCTTCAGCGCCTTTGATGCCTACCACTGATGTGCAGAACGCGCAGCGCCGCGCCGCAATCGGAATTTCGCTCAGGCACTCGGGACATTTCTTGCTGGTTGGATCAACTGGCGTGGCATTGCGGGCCTGATACGCTTTCCAGGCATTCATCGGCGCCACCATGAAGAAGTAGACGGCCGCTGCAATCAGAATGAAGCTGATCAACGCGTTCAGAAACAGCCCGTAGGAGATCACGCCACCATTGACGCTTGCACTAAACGCGGAAAAATCAGGCTTGCCCACAATGGCCGCAATCAGCGGGGTGAGAATGTTGGTCACGAAGGCAGATACCACAGCGCCAAACGCG
>DATEGH010000347.1:0-6405 GCA_035280185.1 Terriglobales bacterium | reverse complement strand
CTTAGGCTCTCGAGATCGAGTAGATAGATCTCGCTGTGGACAGGAGTACCGTGCCAATCGGAGCGCCATTTTAAGAACGCAGCGGTTCTTCCGTTAGCTGCAACCTTGAGCTCCGTCGCATAACCGTTCCCCTTGGTTAAGCGCTCCAGTGAGCCTGTATCCAAGTCCACCTTATAAATGTCATAGTCGTAGCCGTGCTTGCCATTGCTCGCAGCCATAAAAAGAATGTTCCTGCCATCTGGCGTGTAGTTTGGGAAGTCGAGTATCGGGTCCCTGTGGTCAGCTTCATTAGGAACGTGAGGCTGTAGTGACAATTTCGGCTTGCCAGTGTGCTCAAGAGAATAAATGGCCAGATGGCTGCCATCCTCAAGCCCTTCCGTCACAACGGCCATGTCTCTCCCATTTGGTGATATAGACGCTGGTGAGGCCGTGTAGAAATCTTCTGTAGTTATTTGACGAATATTTGCGCCCTTCAGGTTGCTGGCGTAGAAGTTCCACTCATGTGAATGGGGCTGGGCAATTGGAGAGTAACTCCCATAGAAGCCGGACCGTTCAAAAACGAGGGTCTCATTATCAGGCGACAAAACGGGCGAAAAATCGTTGGCCTTCGAAGGCGGCCATTGATCGAAATCTGAACCGTCAACGTTCACCATTGCGATAACGAAATGCGATCCATTTCCTGGCGAGTACGAGTATGCAATCCGCTTTCCGTCGCAAGAAAAAGATGGGTCCGTCTCCGATCCAGTCTTCGCATCCGTCAGCCGCGTAGCCTTGCCTGTATCCACTGGCACCATATAGATGAACGAATTGATTTCGTTTCCAAAACCGACAGCAATGACCTTCCCATCTGGAGAAATGGCCATCGACTGTATTTCTCCAGATGAACTACGAGCCTGTGACGTGACGATGAGAAGCACCAAGGGGATAGCGGCGGTGCACAAAACATAGAAACACCGTTTGCGGACGTTGACCTTCATCGTGGAGATTTTCTGGTCCCATGATGAAGCAGAAGTGTCTTCTTCCAAAGCTGCAAGCTATCGGATCCCAACACTTTAGGGAGGCTATTCCACTAGCACTTACGGTATTTGGCCTATGAAAAAGTAAAAGGCTTCCTCCCACCCGATTCAGGATCGTCTGGTCCAACCGGACGAGACCGAGGTGGTAACGAAGCCTTCTTCTTCCGGCGTTGAAATCGCCGGCTTTCCGCGCGGTGTAACGTCGTAAAAACTTGTCAGTGCAGCGCAGACTCGAGCGTCAAACTCGATTCAAAGAAGCTGAAGCCGGGCATTGCACGTAACCGAATTAGATGCCGACCAGAGTCTTGGGTTGGATGGCGATTTCAGGGCCGTATCTACATGTCTGAATAGTGGCGCACGCCTGCCACCGTCGTCTGCTTCACTGGCGAAGGCTTTTTTGCCGTGTCGTAGTGATGGATGATCACATCCGGCCCGTCATCGTAATCGTCGGCACTGGCGCGATGCGGCCGATGCTGCGGCACCGGAGACGGTCGGTCGGTTGCAGCAGCTTTGCGAAGGACCTGCGGAGGAACAGGAGCTGCAACTGGATGCGTGGTCACAGTCACGCCGCCTGGCTCGAGCGAACGAGTCTGCTGCTCGGGCAGAACACTCGATGCAGGACGACGCGCGAAGGAGATGCCCAGCACGAGCAGGACTGCCATTACGAGACCGCCGAGGACAGCCACCCGCTTAGGCGTGAATTCTTCCGCCCAGTTCACTCGTTTCCAAAATGGGACTGACGGTGCAGTCATCGGGCGGTCTGGCCTGGCGACGAACTGAATGGGCACAGGCAGAGGCTCGCGATGGCTCGCGGACTCGCTCTTCTCTCGCCAGGCAAGCTCGCGCTGGACTCCAGGAACTTCAGCCTCCTGGAGCGGACTAGACGATCCATCTCTCGCCGAATCCAGCTGCACTGAGGATCGCAGGCTCTCCTGCTCACGCTTGGATTCCGCCGCAATGGTTTCGGCGCTGCGCAGAAATTCCTCTTCCTTCGTCCGCAGCCACTCCGCCGCCTGAGCAACGATTGCGGTGATCTTGACCGCAGCTTCACGGAGCGGAGCAACAAGCTGGCGAACCTCGTCCGCGCTGCGCTTGCGCGATGGGACGGAGGACGATGCAGCAACTTGCGGAGCCACGGGCCATTCTTCTGCGCCGGAACGCAGATGTTCCATTTCGGGAGCTTCCACGCGCGCCGCCACGAGCGGCTCGTCAGCCGTTTCGTTCGATGTCAGACTGAACTCGGGCTGTGCTGCGATCGCGATGGGCTCTGAGTGGTTCTGGTGCAAAGTCCCGAATGGCTCGTCAGGAACATTCTCGGTGGCTTGCGGCGGTGTATGAGGCTCGAGCTGGAGCACATCTTCTTCGCTCGGATCGCGCGTCAGCTCTTCTTCGCGCGGCTGCTCGGGCAGCGCGGACTCGTTTAACACCTGAGATTCCGCAGGCAGTTGTGGCTCAGAGTATTGAATCGCTGTCTCGGGCAGAACAACTTCCTGCTGCGGCTCGATCGCACGCGGTGCAGGTTGCGCAGGAGTACTCTGCTCTGGCTGATAGACATCGTCGGATTCCGCGCTGCGGTGGAACCCCAGCATCTGGCCGATGCGGCGAAACAGCGGCATAAGAACGAATTCGCGCTCGGGCTGATAGGTGGGCTCATACTCAAATCCACCTTCAGCCGAGTGGTACTGCTCCGATTTCTTAGGGTGCTGCTCCATATGGGAGTGCTCGTCCGGACCACCAATGGCAGACATAGAACCTTCTTTCGCGCGGGAAGGGAGAAGACAGTCTCCGGATTCGACGGAAGCGGCGCATCTAAGTTGGATGCGGATTCCGGCGCTGCTGCCGCCTTCTTAATATGAACACGGTAAAAGGCGAAAGTTTTGTGTTTTCTGGACTGAGTGGACGAGGTGGACTGGATGGACGTAGTGGACCGAGGCTGATAACTTGCGAGTCTTCGTGCTTGGCTATAGAGCGCGAAGCTCCGGCCTTGGATGCCCTGATCGAACACTCGGCCGCAGGCGGCCGCGGGCTCTGACTCTTTCGACTAATTTACTTCGGCGTAATCGTTGCCGTTGGCGTACTGCAGGCCCGCTATCATCTTGGCCCGGTACTGAACTTCCAGGTATGCCTTCAGGATTTCGATGTGCATCTGCTCGCGTTCTGCGGGCTGGCTGCAGGTTGTGCGGGCTTGATCCAGGGCGAGATAACGGTCGTGGGCTTCAAGGAACTTGGAGAGGGCTGTGGCGGAAGTCATAAAGTGGGGCTCGTACATTGGAATGTAGAAGGTCGCAACCGAGATAAGCTATCCCACAAAAGCCTTAGTGCCCTTAATAACGTTCTACTTAGGAGGTAACTTCGCGGTGATTCGCAAGTCACAGCGGCATCAATCATGGATCTGCTAATTCGAGCCGCAATTCAAGGCGATCTCGATGCTGTACTCGCCATCGAGCAGGCGTCTTCGACAGCCGCTCACTGGTCACGAGGACAATACGAAGCTGCGATTAACAACAATGAAAAACTCTTTCTGGTTGCGGAGCTGGAAGGTTTGATTATCGGCTTCCTGCTGGCCTCCGCCGCGGTTCAAGAATGGGAACTGGAAAACATCGCTGTGCTTCCCTCAGCCCGCGGGCGCGGCATTGGAAAGGGTCTGATGCAGAAGCTGCAAAGTCTCGCAGGGGAAGCAGGGGCAACGGAAATTCGGCAGGAGATTCGAGCGTCGAATCTGGCTGCACAAAGGCTGGGGCAACAGGTGGGCTTCATTCAGGACGGGCACCGACCGGGCTATTACCGCCATCCGCAAGAAGATGCCTTACTCTTCAAATACTTAGTCCGGAGCAAGCCGGAAATGACAGAAAACCCGCCCAGCAACTCTGAAAAATCTGGCAAAAACCGTTGAACCACATCTGGCCCTGTGCTAACTTTCCTATCCCAAGGTCTGGGCAGGAGGTCCAAAGGATGGCGACATCCCTCCGCGAAGAGCTCATTGCCAGCCACGAAGAGTTCCGTCGGCTGGCGCAGGAACACTCACAACACTCACAACGCCTCGACACTCTCCTCCAAAAGCGGTATCTCTCCGAAGAAGAAAAATTAGAAGAAGTAAGGCTGAAGAAGTTGAAGCTGCGTCTGAAGGACCAGATGGAACAGATTGAGCAGCATCATCGACCTCACCAGGTCGCCTGATCGGCTAGCCTCGGGCTTTGCCCGATTCCAAGCAGGCACAGGCCAGCTCTATTCCCAAAACTGGCTAGCGAGCCTGAAGCCAGCCCGCGCACAGTCCTTCTGTACCTCGGTAAAGCCGCTATAATTTGTAAATCCCCTATGGTTCGTGACGGCCTCTATTATGGCCTCGGAGCGGCAGTAGCGGCTGTGCTTCTGGGCCTTGTCAACCCGTGGCTCGCGGTGCCTCCGGCGCTGCTGGGTGCGTTCTTTCTGTGGTTTTTTCGGGATCCCGAACGTGCCATTCCTGACGGCCCGGGTGTTGTGGTTTCCCCTGCCGATGGAAAGGTGACGTCGATAGGGGAGTTCGTCGAGGCAGGCCAAAAGAAGCAGCGAGTCAGCATTTTCCTGAATGTCTTTGACGTCCATGTGAACCGTGCTCCCATTGCCGGCACGATCACATCGCTGTTTTACCAAAAGGGGAAGTTCGGGAACGCCATGTCGGCCGGATCTTCCGATGCAAACGAGCAAAACATTGTCACTGTGAACGGCGAGGGCCAGACCGTCGTTTTCAAGCAAATCGCTGGATTAATCGCTCGGCGCATTATCTTCAATCCTCGAACCGGAGATCGTCTGGATCGCGGCCAACGCGTGGGACTGATCAAGTTCGGCTCGCGTGTCGATGTGGTCCTGGACCAAAGTGTTGAAATCCACGTAAAAGTTGGTGATCGCGTGGCCGGAGGTTCGTCTATCCTTGGAGTGCTGCGCGCCTCGGCAATTCCTGGCCGCGCGGAATCGGCGCGATGAATCTGAGAACACCACGTCGGCGGGCGGACGATCCGCAGCAGCCCTATCGCATGCGGCGGGGCATGTACATCCTGCCCTCAATCTTCACCGCCGGAAATATTGCTGCCGGGTACTTCGCAATCTCCCAGGCGATTCAAGGCTCCGCCAATGCGGCGTTCCATTTCGACAACGCGGCCAAAGCCATCGGTTTCGCTGTTCTTTTCGATGGCCTCGACGGGCGCATCGCGCGCATGACCAACACTACCAGCGATTTTGGACGCGAGCTGGATTCTCTCGCAGACGTAATCACCTTTGGTGTGGCGCCGGCGATTCTGGCCTGGATGTGGGGATGCCACCAGCTTCCCGAGCTGTGGAGTTCAGACGTGCGTCATAAGCTGATTCAATTCGGGGCGATCGCGACATTCCTGTTTCTGATCGCAGGCGCAAGCCGACTGGCGCGATTCAATATCAGCAAGAATCCGCAGCCGAAGAATCCAGGACGCCCCGGCCGGAAGTATTTTGTTGGAATGCCGATTCCTGCCGGCGCGGCCATGATTGCTGCGACTGTCCACTTCGTCGATGGAGTTCCAGTCGATACGTGGTGGATCACAGCCCTGTGGCTCTGCTTCGTCGTTTTGATCTCCTACTTAATGGTGAGCACATGGCGCTTCTGGAGCCCCAAAGGTATTGATTTGCGCACGCGCCAGCCGTTCTGGCTGTTCATCGTCATCGGCATCTCGATGTACCTGATCTGGTACTTCTCCGAATACTTCCTCTTCTCGTTATCGCTTCTTTATCTCGTCTCGGGTCTGATTGCGCGATTTGCGTACGCACTGAAGCGGCGTCCGCCGGCGCCGCCTGCATATGAACCTGAATCGCGCGTGGACATGGCATGAACCGCCCCGCCGGAGTTGCGCAGATGTTTCGCGTCGCGATTGTGGGCGCTGCCACGCTCAAAGGCCGGGAACTCAAAGAAGTTCTCGACGAGATGAATTTTCCGGCAGTCGATGTGAAGCTGCTCGACGATGACGAGTCGTTGGGCCAGATCGATCAAGTCGGCGACGAAGCCACTTTCATTCAGCCTGCCGATCCGGAGCACTTCCGAAATGTGGACTTTGCGTTCTTCGCCTCCGACGCTGACTTCACCAAACGTCACTGGGCAAGCGCGTTGCAGGCGGGAAGCACCGTGCTTGATCTGTCGTACGCGCTCGACGACCAGCCAAACGTCACGGTGCGCTCGCCTTGGATTGAGAAACAGATCGAACGAGAATCGGGACAGCAATCCGGACCGGAAGATCTCACGACTACTTCGGTGGTTGTTGCTCATCCTGTTGCAACGGTTTTGGCGCTATTGATTCTCCGCGCACGGACTCTCGGTCCGATTCAAACGACGGCCGCCACAGTCTTCGAACCCGTTTCGGAACAGGGGAAGCGGGGAATGGACGAATTG
>DATEGH010000346.1:0-12585 GCA_035280185.1 Terriglobales bacterium | reverse complement strand
TGGCCCGGCTTTCCAGCGGGAGCGAGATGGATTTTCACAATCCAGGTCTTGGTGAATCTCATGGATTGCGCGGCGCTCATTACGGGGTAAGAAGATGAAGAACTCACGGCCCGCAGGTGATACGGCTGGAACCGCAGCCGCTGCCAGGATGGCCGCCTCTATTCCGGAGCAACCCCCCGAGGCCGGCAATCGCGAACCTTCCCTGAACCGGGAGAAGCTCGCGTATCTCAAGGCGCAAGCCCGTTTATTTCGGAAATCGTATGGGCCCAGCAAGCGCAAACCAGGCTTGCAGGGAAATTGAGATCGCTCTCAGTCATAACGGCTAACAACTGACCGGTGGCTCCTGGAAAATGAGGAGCTCATGAAACAAACAGCCACTGTTGATCTTGCAGGCGGCAAAACCCTCCATTTGGAAACCGGCCATCTGGCCAAGCAGGCGCAAGGCTCAGCCATTGTGCGCCTGGGCGATAACGTTGTCATTGGCACCGCGTGCTGCGCCCCGGAGCCGCGCGAAGGCATCGACTTTTTCCCGCTCACGGTTGATTACCGCGAATACACCTACGCCGGCGGTCGCATTCCCGGCGGCTTCATCAAGCGCGAAGGCCGGCCGCAGGAACGTGAAATCCTGACCGCTCGCCAGATTGACCGTCCCATCCGCCCGCTCTTCCCTGAAGGTTTTCGCCATGAGACGCAGGTGATTTCCCTGGTGCTCTCTGCCGATACGGAAAATGATCCTGACGTGCTCGCCATCAACGCCGCGAGTTGCGCGCTGACGCTGTCTGACATTCCTTTCCACGGCCCGGTAGGCGCTGTGCGCGTGGGATTCGTCAACGGCAACTACATCATCAATCCCACGTATGCAGAGATGGGCGAGAGCCGCC
The DNA here is from genome assembly GCA_035280185.1 of Terriglobales bacterium. Lineage (GTDB taxonomy): Bacteria > Acidobacteriota > Terriglobia > Terriglobales > Acidobacteriaceae > Angelobacter. The sequence continues at coordinate 11,704 of DATEGH010000346.1, read as the reverse complement.
TGAACATCATGGTGGTAGGGACCTCGGAAGGCATTGTGATGGTGGAATCCGGGGCCAAAGAAGTCACGGAAGAAGAGGTGCTGGGCGCGATCGAGTTTGCACATGCAGAGATCAAGAAGATTTGCGCTGCCATTACTGATTTGGCCAAACGCGGCGGGAAACAGAAGAGACAAATCGCACCACCGGAGTTCGATCAGGCCTACTACGACCAGCTCAAGAAGAAAGTTGGCGCGGAACTAACCGATGCGCTGGACACGCACAAGCACCAGAAACTCGAGAGCTATGATCTGGTGAAGCAGATTAAAGATCGTCTGAAAGCCGAGTTGCCGGAAGGCGACGAAGAAGCGGCGCACAAGCTCTCGCATTACTACGAAGCTTTGCGCGAGCGCGTCTTCCGCGAGCAGGTGACGAAGCAGCGGCGGCGTCCGGATGCGCGCGCTTTCGACGAGATTCGTCCCATCTGGATCGAAGTTGGCGTACTGCCGCGGACGCACGGCTCGGCAATTTTCACTCGCGGCGAAACCCAGGCGCTGGTCACCACCACCTTGGGCACGCCGGACGACATGCAGCGCATTGAGCGTTTTGAGGGTGAAACCAAAAAGCGCTTCATGCTGCACTACAATTTCCCACCGTTCTCCGTCGGCGAAGTGGGCCGTATGACCGGCGTTGGCCGGCGCGAGGTCGGCCACGGAGCCCTGGCGGAGCGCGCCATCTCTGCCGTGCTTCCGCCCGAAGAGAAGTGGCCTTATGCCATCCGCGTGGTCTCGGACATTCTCGAATCCAACGGATCATCTTCGATGGCCACCGTCTGCGGAGCGTCGCTCTCGCTGATGGATGCAGGCGTGCCGCTCTCCGCTTCGGTGGCGGGCGTCGCCATGGGATTGGTGAAGGAAGAAGATTCCTATGCCATTCTCACCGACATTGCCGGCGCGGAAGACCACTACGGCGACATGGATTTCAAAGTCGCCGGAACGCGCAACGGAATTACCGCGCTGCAGATGGACATCAAAGTCATCGGCATCACTTCACAGATCATGCGCGAGGCGCTGGAGCAGGCGCGCCACGGGCGGCTCTTCATCCTGGACAAGATGGAAGAAATTCTCAGCGGCGGCCGCGAGAACATCTCCACCTTCGCTCCGCGCATTTACACGCTGCAAATTCCAGTGGACAAGATCCGCGACCTGATCGGCCCCGGCGGCAAGATGATCCGCAGCATCATTGATCAGACCGGCGTCAAGATTGACGTGGACGATACGGGCAAGGTCAACGTCGCTTCCAATGATGGGCCGTCAGCGCAGAAGGCCATCCAGATGATCAACGATCTCACGGCAGTGCCCGAGGTCGGCAAGACCTACCTGGGCAAAGTCGTGCGGCTGGCCGAGTTTGGCGCCTTTGTCGAGATCATTCCCGGGACCGATGGGCTGCTGCACATCAGTGAGATCGCCGAGCATCGGGTGAAAGAAGTAAAAGACGAGCTGAAGGAGGGCGACCAGGTGCTGGTGAAGGTGCTGGGCATCGAAGGCAACCGCATCAAGCTTTCTCGCAAAGCGATCCTTCGAGAGCAGCGGGCGAAGATGGCAGCGCGCGAAGGCGGCGATGGCGCTTCCGCAGGCCAGGGACCGGAGAGCCACGGAGAAGCCGCTCCGCATCCTCCGCGGGCTGAAGGTGAAGAGACCATCACCTTTGAAGGCGGCGGCGACTTCGAAGAAGCGGATGAAGAGCCAAACTTCAACCGCGAAGAAGCCAATCGCGAAACCGTTCACGCGGGTCAAGGCGGGCAGGACCGTCCGCGTGGAGATCGTCCGCGCGGAGGACGCCGGCATGGCGGGCGCGGCGGCCGCGGGCGTGGACCACGTGGAGGAGGAGATCGCGGGCCTCGCGGTGGAAGCGGTGGCGATCGCGGAAACCGCTAAGCTCTCCAGATAGCAACGGCCCGGCTGATTTCATGCCGGGCCTGATTTTTTGGGCTCGTTTCAGTCCTCATCCCAGAATCTGCGCCACCAACCCCCTTTTTGCGCAGGCTTCTCTCCCTCTTCTTCAAATACAGCTTCGTCGCGCAGGCCAAGAAAGCCGCCCGCGCGGATTCGTAGAGGCGCTGTATCTCTGGGTTCTTCTACGCTCACTGAATGCACAGAATCTTCTCGTGCTTGGCGATGATTCGGTTCCATGCGCTCGACGGAAGCTTCAGATTGCGCGGAAACTGTGGTTTCTTGTGGCGGCTGTGCCGGGGCCTGACGCTCAATCCTCTGCCGCCGGAACACAGCCACGCCTGCTTCTCCAGGCGTGTCCACGGGAAGCACGGCCACAAGCGTCTCCGGGCCACCAATGGCGAAGTCCACCACATCCGCGGCGCCATGTTCAAAAATCTGGTGCTGCGGCATCTGCTGGCGCAAAGCCGCGGCGGTTTTCTGATCAAAGGCAATCAATCTCGCCATAATTAGTTCCAACCCCTGCCCGGTTACAGTCCAGCTACTTAGATGCCGGCGGATTCCCGTGCGTTCGCCGCCTTAACACAGGTGTTTAACCCAGTGTGGGGGCCTTGGACGCTGTGCCATACTAAATTCCGGTCTGGAATTGGTTCGTCCAGGCATCGAATCATCATGTCGGCTGACCTGCTCACCGGTACCGCAAGCAGTCCTGAAGCGTTGCGGGACTCCATCCTACGTCATGTTCGTTACACCCTGGCGCGGCCGGACGGGAAGCTTGTTCCTCAGGAGCTGCTGAAGCCGCTTTCGCTCACCATCCGCGACTACCTGATTGACTGCCTGCTCCAGACTGAGCAGCGTTACCGCGAGCAGGACGTGAAGCGCCTCTACTACCTTTCGATGGAGTTCCTGATGGGGCGATGGCTCAGCGACAATCTTTGCAACCTGGGCCTGAACGAACCGTGCCGCGCGGTGCTGGCCGAACTTGGAATCGAATTGAACGATGTGCTCGAGACCGAACCCGATGCGGGACTGGGCAATGGCGGTTTGGGCCGCCTGGCTGCGTGTTTCCTGGAATCGCTGGCCACCATGAACATGCCGGGGTTCGGCTACGGCATTGACTACGAGTACGGGCTGTTCCGGCAAGAGATCATCGGCGGCCATCAATACGAGAAGCCGGATTTATGGAAAGCTGAGGGCACGCCGTTCTACATCGAGCGGTCGCATGAGCTTTGCGAGATCCCTCTGTACGGGCGCATCGAGCACTCGCGCGATTCGGAAGGCAATCGCCGGCAGCGCTGGGTGGACACTCGTGTCGTAGTCGGCGTTCCTAATGACATGCCGGTGGCAGGACTCGGCGGCAAGACGGTTAACTATTTGCGTCTGTTCACTGCGCGCGGGTCGCAGGATTTCGATATCGATATTTTTAACCGCGGCGATTACATCCGCGCCGTCGAACAGAAGATCGCGTCAGAAAACATCTCGCGCGTGCTTTATCCTTCTGACTCCGTTCTCTCCGGCAAAGAGCTGCGCCTGTTGCAGGAATATTTCCTGGTGGCTTGCTCGCTCAAGGACATTGTGCGCCAATACCTGACCGCGCACAGCGGATTCGATGATTTTCCCTCTAAAGTCGCGCTGCAAATGAACGATACACATCCCAGCCTTTCTGTGGCCGAGCTGATGCGGCTGCTGATTGACGAGCATGAGTTGGATTGGGACCGCGCCTGGGAGATCACGCAAGCGACGCTCGGCTACACCAATCACACGCTGATGCCGGAAGCGCTGGAGCGCTGGCCGGTCTCGCTGATGGAGCGCGTACTGCCACGGCACATGGAGATCATCTTCGGCATCAATCATCAGTTCCTGCGCACGGTGGCGCGCGCCTGGCCGGCCGATGTCGCGCGTCAGGGACGGATGTCGATTATCGAGGAAGGTCCGGAGAAGCAGGTGCGCATGGCGCATCTGGCGATCATTGGCAGCCACGCGGTCAACGGCGTCTCCAAACTTCACTCTGAGCTGCTGAAAGCTTCGCTGGTGCCGGACTTCGCCGCGCTCTGGCCCGAACGCTTCAGCAACAAGACCAACGGAGTTGCTCCGCGCCGCTGGATCATGAAAGCGAATCCCGAGTTGGCGGCGCTGCTGACGCAAACCGTGGGCGAGGGCTGGACCACCGATCTGGAGCAGGTGCGCGGCATCGAGAGGTACGCCAACGACGCGGGTTTTCAGGCTGCATTTCTGGAGATCAAGCGGCGGAACAAGATCAAACTTGCCGGAGAAGTCTTCCGCGCAACGGGAACCACACTCGCGCCTGATTCTATGTTTGATGTTCAGGTGAAACGCATTCACGAATACAAGCGCCAGCTTCTGAACGTGATGCGCATCATCAGCGATTATCTGGCGCTGGTAGAAGACGGCGTGGAACCGGCCGTGCCGCGGTCGTATATCTTTGCCGGCAAGGCCGCGCCAGGCTACTGGGCCGCCAAGCAGATCATCAAGCTCATCAACAATGTCGCGCAGATCGTGAACGCCGATGCTCGTGTGCGCGGGCTGATCAAAGTGGTCTTTGTCCCCGACTATCGCGTTTCTCTTGCGGAACTCATCATGCCGGCGGCCGATCTCAGCCAGCAGATTTCTACCGCCGGAATGGAAGCTTCCGGCACCGGCAACATGAAGCTGGCGATGAACGGCGCGCTTACGCTGGGCACCTTCGATGGCGCCAATATTGAGATTCTGGAACAGGCGGGCGAAGAAAATATTTACACCTTCGGTCTGGCTCCTGACGACGTGCACTGGTACCACGAACGCGGCAACTACAATCCGCGCGAACTGTGCGCCGCTGATCCCATGCAGCGCCGGGTCATGGACAGCCTGGGCTCAGATCGTTTCTGCCCCGATGAACACGGCCTCTTTCGCTGGATTGTGGATGAGATTCTCGATCGCGGTGATCGGTACTTCCTGATGGCCGACCTGCCTTCGTACATCGAAGCCAGCCGCCGCGCGGAAGCCGATTATCGCCAACCGCATCTCTGGGCGCGCAAAGCCATCCTCAACGTCGCTCGCACGGGAACATTCTCCAGCGACCGCACTATCTGCGAGTATGCGCGTGATATTTGGCACATCCGGCCAACGCTGGGCGAGCAAAAGGATGAGGGGGTTTTGACGTCCTCTGCAATTCAACCGGCGCCGGCGAAGGAGCCTGCCGAAGAGGTTTCCCGATAGCACCCCGAACCAGTCGGTGGTGGATGGACGCAGGCACTCCTGCCTGCGAAAAAGACTGCTGAACTGCTTAGATACATCCTTATTTCGACCGCCCTCTGCGCTTCCTTTTCAGCGTTGTAGTTCAGAACGGCGTCGCAGGCAGGAGTGCCTGCGCTCCAATTCGAAAATTTTGCTGGGGTTCGGTTACCGGATATTCTGAGCGATCGGCTCCGACAAAACCTCAGCCGGTTCGGCGAAGGCCCTGGTCCTTGAGGCTCACAAACCAGAGATAGATCTCATCCACACGCCGGATGTCTTCCTCTAGTACCGGTCGGTCGGCATATTCACGGATAGCGGCTTCTGCATGGCGGCGCTTCAGGTTGGTGACGAGCTGATACAGCTCGTCCACCTTGGCATGCATGATGCGCAGATCAGCGACGAGCCTGATTTCCTCTATGTCGAGCAAGCGGTGATGATCGCTCTCGTCTGATTTTTTATAGTTCACTCCTCCGCCTCCGACCAGGTACTCCGATTGCCCTTGTTAAGTGGAGATGCACCGGAGAGAGAGCGGGCTGCATCCATCGTGATCTACTCACTTACAAAATGCTCACATGCACTCTGCCCCTATGTAATTTGAGCGATAAGCAGGCTTCGTCTATTGGAACAATTCGTGCTTGGCGGCATTACGAATTGCGATCACTGCCGGATGCTGGAGCTTCCGTTCTGCGGAGATGGCATAGAATTGAAGCCGCACCTCTGGAGTAACTCCGACGATCTTCAGATTCTTCTGACTGCGGACTTGCTTCTGAAAGATTGAGGGCATGGGGAATAAGCCTGCGCCGGTTTCGCCGAAGGCACGCAAGAGCGCGTAATCTTCAAACTCGCCTATAACCATGGGCCAGACACCTCGCGACTCGAACCAGAAATTCAGATTGCGGCGGAATGCCGTGTTCTCAGTGGGAAGAAAAATTGGAGCGCCGTCCAACAATTTAGGAAAACCCGCACGGAAACGCTTAGCGGGTTTCGTGGTGGTTACAAACATCACACCGCATTCTCCCAGCAAATGGCTGTAGGCCTGGATCTTCAATGCGGGATCCACTGGCGAGTCGGAAAGCACCACGTCCAATTCGTGAGTTGCCAGCTTTGCCAGCAGTTGGTCGGATGAAGCTTCCCGGCAGACAAGACGAACACTCTCACGAAGCCGGAGCGCGGGTTGGAGCAGGGCTTGTGCCACTACCTTGGGCATCACGTCCACAATCCCCACATCCAGCCGCAGCGGCCTGCCGACAGGACGGTTTCTCACCACGTCGAGCATCTCGCGTCCGAGCGAAAAGATGTCTTCCGCATAGCTGAAAACAGTCTTGCCGGTCTCCGTCAGCATCAATCTGCGACCCGAGCGCTGCAGGAGCTTCTCGCCGAGCTGTTCCTCCAGCCGTTTCAATTGCGTGCTGATTGCCGGCGGAGAAATTCGCATTTCCCTGCTGGCCTGATGAATGCTCCCCGCGCGCACCACAGTCCAGAAATAGAGCAGGTGATGGTAGTTCAGCCACTCCATGGCTTCTCCTTTCGGCGTCAATAACCATTAACAAAATATTAATGGAGTCGGACGATTTATGTAATTTTATTGAACGGCTGCTCAAGCTACATTGATTCCAGGGAATTGATAAGGAGGATCGATGTACGTTGAGTTTCGAACGGTCAGCACCGATGCAGCAGAAGCCCTGAGAAATTATGTGGAACGCCGCCTGCGGTTTTCACTCAGCCGGTTCGGAGATCGGGCGGGACGTGTTTCCGTCACCATCTCCCGCGACAACGCAGGCATATTTACCTGCCGGATTCACACGGAAATCCTGCCGTTTGGCGAAGTGAGCGTAAGAGAGACCGACCTTGATCTCTTTGCCGTCATTGATCGCGCCACGGGCAGGCTGGGACGGCTTTTCAAGCGAGAGCTGGAGCGGGTGCGCGAAGCTCGCAACACTCGGGAATCAGTCAGGCTGGCTGCCTGAGAAGGAGGTCTTGTTATGCAATTATTGAAACCATCACGTCTTAATCTCGCGAATATTCTTCTTGTCACCGGAGCGCCACCCTGGGAGGACCTGTCTGTGGCCTACGCGAAAGAGCTGGCGCAAAGTCATGGCGCGCGTGTGCAGATTGCACACTTACTTCCAGCGACGTTGCACCGCAAGATAGCGGAATTGCGTGCTCGCCAAGGAGACGCGGTCGCAAACAACTCCCCGGTAAGGCCGCATGCTCCGGCCCTGCTGGACCATTCCAGCTTGGAGCACAAGCTGCTGGAGATGACTGAGACTCAAGCCTTTGACCTGGCCATTGCCAGTTCGAAGAAACCCCGGCCTGGAGAGAAGCCTTCACTGGGCCAGGCCGTTGAGCAGACGCTGTGGGTAGCGGATGCTCCCGTTCTGGTGTTCGGGCCGAGCGTGGTAGAAGGCGCTTCAGGAACGCGCCCTCACACCATCGTGCACGCAATCGACTTCTCGCCGCAGGCCATTGCAGCGGGGGAGCACGCACTCTCCTGGGCGCAAGAGCACCTGGCGTGGCTCACGATGCTGCATGTCGTCGAAGGGATCCATCCCCGGGACGAGAGCGAACGGGCTGCATTGGTGAAGCCATTTCGCCGGTGGATGGAAGAACTTGTTCCGGCCGAGACGTCGCTGTGGTGCGAAGTGGAACATCGGATTGACTTTGGCGACGCTGCGGATGCGATTGTCGCGGCAGCGCGGGAGATGGAGGCCGGCCTGATCGTGATCGGGTTGTCCGGCCTCGATGGAGCTGCTGACCGCGAAGTTGGCGGCGCCGCAAGGAAGGTGATGCTCGAAGCGCCATGCCCTGTCCTGGTGGTCCGCGATTCCATGGTCAAGCGAACTGCGGTTCCGGAAGCGAAGCTACGCACGCAGAATATCGCAGTGCCACTCGCGGCCTGAACAGAGAAACAGGCTGCGATCAACCGTAGATCAGCATGCCAAAGGACCGCTTAATCGAGAGATCCCGAAAGGCCGCCCACTCACCTGATCAGAAATGGAGGAATGATAACGATGTTGAAGAGAGGAAGAATTGTGATAACGGAATCGGACTTTGAGAAGCTCGAACGGCTGCTCAATTCTCCGGCAGCGTTTAGACCGCTTGACGAGCACCATCGTCGAGCATTGGCGGAAGAGCTCGATAAAGCCATCATTGTAGGCGCGAGTGAAATCCCTGATGACGTCTTGACCATGAACTCAAGGGCGCGCGTGCGGGACCTGAATACACGACGGGAGTTCGAATGCCAGATTGTGCTACCTGGCATGGCTGACCCGGGGAGAAACCGCATTTCCGTGCTGGCGCCGATTGGGACAGCGTTACTGGGGTATCGCGCGGGCGATACGATCGAGTGGCAAGTGCCATCGGGAATCCGCCGGCTCCGAATCCTTCAGGTGGAGTGCCCGCCGGAGGCCGAAGTAATGGCCGCATGAAGCAACGGCCATTCAATCCTGCATTTTCAGCAGACTGGTTGTTGCCGCGATTTTGCAAGCGGTTGCACGAGCCAAGGAGGGCCCGACAGCCCTCCTTGGCTTTCCTCCTGATCCCCTAAGGGGAACACCTACGGTAGCAAACACACCGTTGAGGCTGGCATACTAGTAACATGCACGCACAACCGAAGTTTGCTCTGGAAGCGGATTTCCAGGAGATCTCTGAATGGCTTGAGGCATTCGATCAGGTAGTGGCCGACGCAGGTCCTGATCAGGGAACCCGCCTCCTCGAAGCCCTTTCCCGTCGCGCCCGGGAAGCAGGACTGGAAGTTCCCGGCCAGCTTAATACGCCTTATATCAATACGATTCCCGTCGAAGAAGAAGTGCCCTATCCGGGCGACCGCGCCATGGAGCGCCGGATCAAGAGCTTGATCCGCTGGAACGCGATGGCCATGGTGCACCATCAAAACAAGCGCGATCACGGAATTGGCGGACACATTTCCACCTATTCTTCGGTAGCGACTTTGTTCGAAGTCGGCTTCAACCATTTCTTCCATGCGAAATACGGCGAGCAGCCTGGTGACTTTATTTATTTCCAGGGCCACGCGTCGCCGGGAGTTTACGCGCGCGCGTTTCTGGAAGGCCGGATCAACGAAGATCATCTGGAAAACTTCCGCCACGAGCTGCGCGATAAACCGGGATTGTCGTCATATCCTCATCCCTGGCTCATGCCGCAGTTCTGGAATTTTCCGACGGTTTCCATGGGGCTGGGGCCGATCAGCGCCATTTACCAGGCGCGCTTCATGCGCTATCTGGAAAATCGCGGATTAATCGCCAAGACTCCGCGAAAGATATGGGCTTTCTTAGGCGACGGCGAAACCGACGAGCCCGAGTCGCTGGGTTCCATTACTCTTGCCGCACGCGAACGCCTCGACAACTTGATCTTTGTCGTTAACTGCAACCTCCAGCGGCTTGACGGCCCGGTACGGGGCAACGGGAAGATCATTCAGGAACTCGAAGCCGCGTTCAAAGGCGCCGGCTGGAACGTGATCAAAGTGGTCTGGGGCTCCAACTGGGACCCGCTGTTGGCGCGCGACGATTCCGGCATGCTGCTCAAGCGCATGGAAGAATGCCTAGACGGCGAGTATCAGGCCTTCAAAGCCAAAGACGGAGCATTCGTCCGCAAAGAGTTCTTCGGCAAGTATACGGAAACGGCCAAGCTGGTCGAGAACATGAGCGACGACGAAATCTGGCGCTTGCAGCGCGGCGGACTCGACCCGCAGAAGGTCTTCAATGCTTACTTCCGGGCGGTGCATCACACCGATGGGCCGACTGTGATCCTGGCCAAAACGATTAAAGGCTATGGACTGGGCTCAGCGCAGGCGCGCAATGCCACGCACCAGGAAAAGAAGATGACGGACGAAGCGCTCTCCGCGTTTCGCGCCCGCTTTGAGATTCCCATTCCGGATAAGGCTGCGAAAGAGGGAGCGCCCTATCTCCCGCCCAAGGACAGCCCCGAGATCCAGTACATGCTGGAGCGCCGGCGCGAACTGGGCGGATTTGTGCCTTCGCGCGAAGTACCGGAGAAGTTGTTTGACGCGCCGCCGCTGGAGCTCTTCTCGGAATCGCTGGCCGGTTCGCGCGGCCGCGCCGTCTCCACCACCATGGGATTCGTGAGCATGCTGCGCGTGCTGCTGAAAGACGAAAAGCTGGGCAAGCTGGTGGTCCCGATTGTTCCCGATGAAGCGCGCACCTTCGGCATGGAGTCAGTCTTCCGGCAGGTGGGCATCTATGCCAGCCAGGGACAGCTCTACCGTCCTCACGATCAGGACATGCTGCTCTACTATCGCGAAGAAAAAAATGGGCAGATTCTGGAAGAAGGCATCACGGAAGCAGGTTCGATGGCTTCGATGACGGCTGCGGGAACGGCGTATGCCAACTATCACACACCCACGATCCCGTTCTTCATTTTCTATTCCATGTTTGGTTTCCAGCGCGTGGGCGATCTGATCTGGGCGTTCGGCGATGCGCGTGGCAAAGGTTTCATGCTGGGCGGGACCGCCGGCAGAACAACACTGCTGGGCGAAGGGTTGCAACATCAGGATGGACACTCCCCGCTGCTTGCCAGCACCGTCCCAACCTGCGCGAGTTACGATCCGGCTTACGTCTATGAAATCGCTGTGATCGTGCAGGATGGACTCCGCCGCATGTATCAGGAAAAAGAAAACCGCTTCTATTACTTGATGCTTTACAACGAGGACTATGCCATGCCGGAGATGCCGCAAGGCTCGCAGGAAGGCATTCTGCGGGGCATCTACAAGCTCAAAGCGGCGGAAGGAACGAAAGCTGTGGTGCAGCTTTTCGGCAGCGGAACCATCCTGAATGAAGCTCTTAAGGCGCAGCAGATTCTAGCGGAGAAGTACAAAGTCGCCGCGGACGTCTGGAGCGTCACCAGCTACAACCAGCTTCGTCGCGACGCGCTGGCCGCGGAACGGTGGAACCGCTTGCATCCGGCAGAGCAGGCCAGGAAACCTTACATCCTGAACACGCTGGAAGGTTCGGAAGGACCGATTGTGGCTGCCACCGATTACGTCAAGGCCGTGCCGGATCAGCTCGCTCCCTGGCTGGGGACGCGGATGGTTTCACTCGGCACCGATGGATTCGGCCGCAGCGACAACCGCCAGCACCTGCGTAAACACTTCGAGATCAATGCTGAGTCCATTGCCGTGGCGGCGCTTTCGCGCCTCGCCCGCGATGGCAAGTTCGATGTGAAGAAAGCACAGAAAGCCTTTGAAGAACTGGGAGTGAACACGGAGAAGCCGGATCCGGTTACGGCTTAAACAGTCAGTTTTTACGATCTGTGAGCCCCTTCCAGAACCGAAGGGGCTTTTTTTGATAAGGTCTGCTTGCAAGAGACGGTTAAGAACGGTGAATCTGTCAAGGTAATACGCACAAACTAACCTCATAGAGTTACAATCGGCCAGAAGAGCGGCAACATTGCTCTTCAACCTGGGTTACTGAAGACATGAAGAACCTGTTCAAGGTGAAGCTGCCGGCTGCGGTGGCGCTGCTTTGTCTGGCATCGTACGTCGCTTTTTTGGAAGTGCAGGCGAGCGA
>DATEGH010000345.1:0-19784 GCA_035280185.1 Terriglobales bacterium | reverse complement strand
CCTTCAGGCTCGGGCAAATCCACGCTCATGAACCTGATCGGCTGTCTCGATACGCCCACTCAAGGCCGCTACTGGCTGAACAGCAATCTGGTGAGCGAGCTTGACGATGACGAGCTGGCCCGCATCCGCAACCGCGAAATCGGCTTCGTCTTCCAGACATTCAATCTCCTCGCTCGCGCCTCCGCTCTGCACAATGTCGAGCTCCCGCTCATCTACAGCGGCACGCCCTCTGAAGAGCGGCTGGAACGGGCACGCGCCGCTCTCCGGTCGGTCGATCTGGGCGAACGCATGAATCACAAGCCCAACGAGCTTTCCGGCGGACAGCGCCAGCGCGTCGCCATCGCCCGCGCTCTGGTCAACAATCCTTCCATCATCCTGGCCGACGAGCCCACCGGCAATCTCGACTCGCAAACCGGCAGCGAAATCATGGCCCTCTTCGCCGATCTGCACAGCAAGGGCAATACCATCGTGCTGGTCACCCATGAGGCCGACATCGCCGAGCACGCCTTCCGCGTGATCCATATTAAGGATGGTGTCGTTGCCAGCGACGAGCGCAAAAAATAAAGCGCCCGGGTGGTCAATATCAATCCACGACTTGAACGTACACATGGAAAGTGTCAGGGCATGAGTTTAACCGGGGTCCCCAGCGCGCGCTTCGTGTGATGGGGTGGCTTTACTCGTGCCGAACAGCGTGACCGATAGCGGGCTTTAGCCCCTGAACAGAACCCTTGGAGTTGTAATGAAGTCAGCCCAGTTATTTCGTCCGGTCCTGGTGGACCGGGGATCCGGTGAACATGTAAAAGTCATTGGCGATGAACAGGTCATCAAGCTCGATAGCTCGCAAACCGGCGGCACTCTTGCCATCATCGAGCAAAGCTACCGGCCCGGCGCCGGCGTCCCCCTCCATTTTCATACCCAGGAAGATGCGGTCTTTTATATCGTCCAAGGTCACATGGACTTCACCGTTGGTGGCAAAGCCATTTCCGCCGCCATCGGCAGTACCGTCCTTCTCCCGCGCGGCATCCCCCATTGCTCCAAAGCTGGTCCCCTTGGCGCCAAAGCGCTGGTAGTCCTGTTTCCCGGCGGAGGAGAGAAGATGTTCCGCGAGCTCGATTCCATTCCTTCCTCTAACTCTCCCTCGGAAGAAGTTACTGAAGTCTGCAAAAAATACGGCGTTCATTTCATCTGATTTTTTGCGCTTCAAATCGTCCCGCCCGTCCTCGTCTGGGTGGCCCACGCTTGCGCCATTCGCCAAGGGTGAGAATTGGACCGTTCGTCAGTGGCTAAGAATAGCTCGCGCCTCGCCTGCTTTCAGGAACATTTCAGGATTTGGCAGCAGGGAATCAAGCCAGTCTTCCAGGTTGCGCTGGTCAGCGGGTTTGAGCTGCGCGAATTTCACTCCAGCGCGTCCTGAGGCGTGCGCCCACATCACCGTTCCTCGCACTTGCAAGCCGATTGATCTTTGCGGGACCGCAAAGCCGAGCTCCAGGCCGGCGTTCTGGGGCAGCATCTCCTGGGTCTGCAGGCACATGCCTGTCTGGCTGATATTCACGATTTGGGCGCCGCTGATCGACCGCCTCTCGCCGTGGTGGTCCACCGTGCAGGAGGAAACCGCAATCCTCGCCTGATGACGGAAACTTACGCGACGGTCGGCCGCAATCGGACCGTAAGCAGCCTTCACTGTGCGGGCAAAGAAATCGCTGCTGAAGGGCTTGCGCACGACAAAGTGCAGACGCCTGCTTACGCTCTCCGCAGTGCCCGCCGCCGGAAGAATGCCCACCGTAACTCTGGGCCGCGACGTGGGGCAGCGCGGGCCGGCAAGCTCCATGGCGCCGCTGACCGAATGATCGTAAACCGCCAGATCGAATCTCTCGCCGCGGCATAGCGTTTCCGCTGCTTTGGCGTTTTGAGCGCGTTCCACGCGAAAACCGTGCGATTCAAGAACGCGGTTGACCAGCACAGCTTCGGTATTGTCGGAAAGAACGAGCGCCGAAAGGCGCGGAGCCGGTTGAGCCATCAGGAACCTCCATGAGAGACGGAATTTTGGGTCTTGGACACACTCTTTGTCGCGGGCGTGGCGTTACGCTCGGCGCGGGCGGAAGTTTTCTTCGGCCTGCCATCTGCAGCGGCGAACGTAGTTGCGGGGTCGGCGGCATTGGCGACGATGAGCGTCCACTTGCCGTCAGCACCCTGCACCCACATGGCTGAGGTCTGGACCTGAGCCGTAACGGTCAGGGTGCCACCCGACGCCTTTGCGTGGGCAAATGTGCAATTTCCCATCACCAGCAACAACAATAAAAAAACCAACGCGACTGACTTTCTCACGAACTGCAATCCAATTCTCCGGAAGACGAGAAGCTGGAAGCTTCTAAGTGAAGCTATTCTCCAGAAAAGAATGAATGTCGTTACACGAGACCCTGAAAATTTCTGAAAATGGAAATTCGATGACTCTGGTAATCACCAGTCAACCCTCGCGTCTTTGCTCAAGACGCGCCGCGCAAGGAACCTGTAAATCAGATTGTCGGCAAGCGAGGCATTGATGGAAAACGACTTATCGGCCTGCCCATTCAGTTCGCCGCAACAAGAGAAGCTGGATGCTTCTTATTTCGAACGTGTTAGTTCAGAAGGAAACGAAAGTAGTAGTACCAGCCCCGAAATTTCTGAAAACGGAAATTTGCTGTTTCTGGAATCAAAAAGCTAGCAGCTAAATACTAAATATTTGTGCAGTGGTGGAATTGTGCAGCGGTGGAATTGTGCAGCGGTGGAAGAACGGCCATTTATGGCCGTGAAAGCTCAACTCTAGAACTCCAGCGCTTTAGCGCTGGTCTCAACAATCTGCGTTTCAAGGGTTTTGTGTTTTGCCAATTGCTATTTGCCAATTGCCATTTGCCTCTTGTGTCTGTTCTTGCCAACAGCCAATAGCCAACAGCCAATAGCCACCCGCCATAGCCATCTCCCAATTGCTCATCTCTGATCTGCGCTTCATCTGCGTGATCTGCGGCGAAACTCCATTCGTGTTCCTTCGCGTCCTTGCGGCCCAATTCCTGTTTTGCTCTTGCCATTTGCTATTTGCTATTTGCCATTTGCTTCTTAAACATCTTCCTCAGCTCCAGCACCTCAATCCTCTCCGGACACTCCGGCCAGTTGTGCCGCCAGCAAACAATCATCTCGCACCCATCTTTCCTGTGCCGATGCTTCAAGAAATTCCGGCTCTCCAATTCAAACTCTATCTTCACCCGCTGGTGCTGCCCCGGCGCCATCTCCCACATCGCTTCGCAATCCGGAAACGCCGGCTGGATCCGTTCAATCACATATCCCAGGCTGAGCGCCACCATGCCAAAAGCAAAAATCACTCCGGCCTCTGTGGTCGGAGCATTCGCCAGACCGGGATATTGCAGCGGCTCGCCATACACCGGACGGTCCTTCAGCAGCGGACTCCTCCTCGCCTGCCGCCGCGGTCTCGCCGCCGCCCTCGCCTCTTCCGGAGCTTTCCGCGCCACCATCTCCAGCACGTCCTGCCATTTCGGCCGCAGTTTTTCTTCGCGCTCCGCCAGCCGGCGAAAGGCCTGCGGCACCTGCGTCCACTTCCCATAGCGCGACTGAAACGGCATCACCGTGAACCGTCCCGCGGCCTGATAGCTCGCCACCGTCGGCAACTTCTGCTGCGCGCGGGCCACCGCCGCCCAGTCCAGCAGCAGCTCTTCTTCGCTCAGGTTGTACGCGCGAGAAGTTGCTTCGATTCCCGCCAGCCCCAGCGCATGTTTCAGGCTTCCGCACTCCGATTGCAGGTTCTGTTCCGTTACTCCGGCCAGCCGCCGCAACTCGCGGAATGTTGGCGCCCGTCCCAGCTTCTCCGCGCAACTGCGTACCGCCTGAACAATTTCGTCTCGTGACATTTGTTACCTCCAAAAAAAATCCCGCCACATGGGCGGGACAAGATGAGTTTGTTGATTGCTTTATAAAACGACGTTCTTTAATGCGTTATGAGTAGATCGTTTCTATTCCCGAGCGGAGCGAGGGATCCCTACGTTCATGCAGCATCTGTCCTCCCAAGCAGTGCGACGACAGGCCCCGACAGTCAGGAGTTCTCCGTTTACTCGGTTCCTCTGCGTTTCAAGGTTTTGGGTTTGTTTTTGCTAAGAACTAATTGCCAATTGCTAACTGCCATTTGCTCATTTCAAGGTTTTAGGTTTGTTTTTTCTAACGGCTAATGGCTAACGGCTGGTTTTGGGTTTTGGGTTTTGTTTTTGCTAAGAGCTAATTGCCAATTGCTAACTGCCATTTGCTCATCCTGATCTGCGTCCTTCTGCGCCAATCTGCGGCGAAAGTTCTTCACCATCATCTGCGTCCCTCTGTGTTGTCTGTCCCGGCTTGGCCGTGGATCTGTGGCTGGAAATGTTCGTGCTCGTTCGCGTAATTCGCGGCCAATGAGGGCGTTCAATTTTCAATATTTGGCAATTTTGGCAATTTTGGCAATTTTTGGAATGGGCGGACACTTCTCCGCCCCGTCTCCCGCCGACGCTTCCATTGGCCGTTTTGGGAACGGCGGGGTGGCGTCGGCCGTAGCAGTCCCTCGATTTCGGGCGGCTAACAGCCTGGCGACTGCTGCCCTCGCTGGCGCTACTCCCAGCCCATTCAGAGTACCTCAATTGGCCCATCTATGTCAATAAAATTCTCCAATGGGAGACCTATAGTGTTGCCACTAATTGCCAAGCCAAGAGCCAAAAGCCAACTTGCCAATTGCTGCTCCTCGGTGTAAGAACGGCCATTTATGGCCGTGAATGCTCAACTCTTGAACTTGCGCGCTTTAGCGCTGGCCCTTCCGTCCACTCAGTCCACCCAGTCCACCCCGTCCATCACGTCCATCCCGCGCTTCAGCGCTGGTCCATCATTGGACACGCTTCTGATACGGGCTTTCGTCCCCACCGCGAGACAAGTGTCAGGGCACGGCTTTAGCCGTGCCGATTTGGCGTTAAAAATCTGGGCTTTAGCCCCTGCGGTTCAGAATGAAACCGTGGTGAGTTTTTCCGTCGTCAGGCGGATGAGACCTCGTATCTCCAACCTGCGACGATCTTTTCATTGTGCGAAAATCCAGCGCCGGAGGCGCGGCAGACGTTAGCCCTGGCGTAAGGCGAGCGAACGCAGTGAGTGAAGCCGTAACGCTGGGAAAGCAGAAGAATGAAGGCCAGCCCCGTAAGCGGCGACACAAGAATCAGACAATGTGACGCCAACGGTGTAAGAACGTGAAAGATTCGTCTCTTCAATCTCGCGTTTCAGCGCCGGTCCCAACCAACACAAATCGCCTCCCCCAACATTGTCATCTCGAGCGAGCACACGGGAGCCCAGGCTTGCGGGATTAAGTGGGAGTCTGATTCCCTTCCCCTGCCATATTCATTTTTTTGCGCTTTGCGCGAAGACGAAGCGGCCATTTGCTCTTTACTCTCTTACTTTGAATTGGCCTCAGATTTTGGCATGAGCTTCTCCAATGCATCAAGCCGGCTGCGCAGATGCTGTGTATTGGATAGCTGAAGGAAATAGGCGCCCCAAAGCAGCAGGGTAACGCCAATCAGGCCGCGAATTTCAGTTGCGGAAAAGCAGCCAAGGCAACGGAAGAGAACAAACAGTCCGCCTGCCAATAACAACGCACCGACCAGGAAGGAAAATTTGGTGATCATCGCTCCAACCTTCACGTTCGCTATGAGGATACCACCCGGCAGATGGCCGGCTTAACTGGAGCAATCGCAGCTCCGTCTGTCCTTCTGATGGCAAACAGTATGATTTGCAAGACCAAGCTACCTATGGCGGCATTTTCAATTTTATAAAAGGGCCGCTGCCTTCCGGATCACAGGAAGTTCGATCCAGCTACGCCGCAAGGCGGCGGCCGCTAACAATGCGAATAGCTCCGTTAACGCGGAACTATCACAACCGCATCCGTACCTTTCAAATGCTGCCCCGACTTCGTCGCGCCTTGCAATGTGGCGACGGTATCTCCCGCCTGGAAACCAGTAAGATTCGTCCTAAAGTGGCAGACAAGATCGGGCAATCCATCGCCGTTCACGTCCTCCGCGCCGCTGCAGAAGGCAACGCTCTGCTCGTCCCCCGTGCGACCGAACGTCAGTGACGCAGGATCGACCTGAGCGGGGGCATCAAACGTGGACGTGGAGAGAATCGCAACGGGAGTTTTACCGTTGCTGCCGGGGTTAATGCTGGGCGGATCTTCTCCCGGCTTCACGTCGATCGCCACTGGGATGGCAAATGTGGCAAGGTACGTCTGAATGGCATTCTCAAGCGTCGGATCCGTCAGCTTTGCCGGAAATACGCCGGAGGCTTGATTGATGTCCAGGGTGAAGAATGCACCCTGCAACATCTGAATGGCGGAACTGTCCAAGCCGGCCTGCCTCAGCAATTGAGTCACGGAGGCAGGGAAACCGTTGTCGATGACCTTGAACTCGCTGTTCAGCACGTCAAACGGGCTCACCGTGACCGAGCCAGAGCCGGATGCGATCCACGCGTTCTGCAGGTTCGCTAGAAGGCCGGGCTCTGCCGCAATGAGGGTGTCTTCCGTGGCGCTGTAACTCTGCTCCGCCTGGAACTGGGCGGTCTCGTCCGCGCCGTCGCCCGCGTCAGCCGCACTCTGCGTGCGATTCATTGAAGTGATTGCCGCCTGCGCGTACGCGATCACCTTAACGTTGTTCGTATTGAGAGCGTTTAACGCGTCTGCCATTTGCTGGCTGATCCCCGGCTGGGCCACGATGGGAGTCAGGGTTGGTATCTGCGGCTGGACGATGACGGTGAAGTTGGGGTCTGGAGGATCGATGCCTTTCGATCCTGCATAGTAGCTGTTGCCGGCGGCAAGGAGCACGCCCGAACCTTCAAGAATGCCGACGCACACAGGAGCGGCAGGCCCACACAAAAGGCCGGTGACGCTCGAAGTACTCAGGCCTGCTCCAATGGCAGCGCTGGCAACGCCGATGGCGAGCGCCTTGCGTTTCTGGTCGGGAGTCAGCCCCTGCACAGGGCAACCGGGAGGCGAAGGCATTGGAGTCGGCACTGTAGTTGAGCAGCCATGGGCCGTCTTCACCGTAACTGTCGCCGATTCGTCGCCATCAGCGCCCACAATGGACGCAGTAACCACACCGGCAGCGGCAGCCGGGGGCAACGTAATGGTCGAAGGCTGGAAATAGATGCTCAGGGTAGTTCCAAACCCGGTTGAAGTAGCTACATTCAGGAATTCTCCCTCGCCGTCTTCGTTCGGATCGTTTGTGCTCAATGTGGCTGAAATACTTATAGTATCCCCGGCATTGTAGCTGGCGACTACTTGCGACGCCGAACTATCTACGGTAGCGGTTGTCGTGCTGGACTGTGCAACTGCCTGAATCGCACAAAGAAGTAAACCACACAAACCAAGAATCCCGGAAAACTTTTGGACAGTTCCCATAAGATAAAGTACACTCCTTTCAGCAGGCGCGCTGAAGTTTCTGTAGTTGTTGAGCTCCTGCCTCGAAGGCCGATTTAACTTGGACGTGTAGGAAACTACAAGGTGACTTCGGTCACCAAGCCTTCGGTGATTGTCTGTAACGATCTTAAAAATGTGCGGCTTACCGGCTCGATGGAAATGCGTCGACTTGCGACGTTTTTGTTTTGGCCCGCCGCCACCGCACGTATCGGATGATGGAAATGGTGTGCTCTGTTCAGACTGTCAGAGGGGGCGGCATGGCGCCCATGATTTTACGCTCATCGGAATCCTCCGCACCGCTGGGCGCGCTTGTAAAATCAAACTGCTACCCAAGCGAGGCGCATGATGGAACACAACCTGTCCGAAACCATGGCGCTGCTCAGCCGCACGCCGGCCGCACTCAACGTATTCCTGCGCGATCTGCCGGAGACCTGGACTTCAAGGAACGAAGGTGAAAATAGCTGGAGCGCCTATGACGTAGTGGGACACTTGATTCACGGCGAGCGCACTGACTGGATCCCGCGGCTGCATCGCATTCTCGACTCCGGCGAGTCCAAGCCCTTCGACCGCTTCGACCGTTTTGCCCAGGAACGCGAGAGCCAGGGCAAGGCGCTCGGCCAGCTTCTCGACGAGTTTGCCCGGCTGCGCGCGGAGAACCTTGACCATGTGCGGTCATTGAATCTTCAGCCGGAAGATCTGCGCCGTCGCGGAATGCATCAGGTTCTGGGAACGGTGACGCTCTCGCAACTGCTGGCCACCTGGGCCGCCCATGATCTTACGCATCTGCACCAGATCTCGCGCGTGATGGCTTACCAGTATCGCGATGCGGTCGGTCCCTGGACCAAATTCCTTGGCGTGCTGAGGTGCGCAGGGCATAGTGAATGAAAAGAAGTATTTGGTACTTAGTATTTGGTACTTAGCAAAACCGATCACCAACTACCAATTACCAAATTACGAAATTACTAACTTACCAACTGCCCTCATTCTTCTCTCAACGCCTTAGTCGGCTCCAGGTGAGCGGCGCGTCGCGCGGGTACCAGGCTTGCCGCCAGCGCCACTGCCGAAAGCCCGAGGGCCGCAACCAGCATGGTTGGTGGATCGTAAGGCTTCAGATCGTACAACAGCGCGGCGGCTTGTCTACCGGCAAGAAGGGCCAGAAGAATTCCGGCGGCCAATCCTCCCAGCAGAAGAGTGGCGGCTTCACGCACCACCATCCCGAGAATCCGAGCCGGTGTAGCGCCCAGCGCCATGCGGATGCCGATCTCATTCGTGCGGCGCACAACCAGGTAAGCGATTACGCCGTAGAGCCCGATAGTCGCCAGCACGATGGCAAGTCCGCCGAAGAAGCCGCTGAGCGTGGCCAGCAGCCGCTCGCGCAGCAATCCCTCCTTCACCATTCGGTTGTAGGGATGGAAGTCAATGGCGATGGCAGGATTTACGTCGCGTACAGTATTGCGAAGCGAGTCCAGCAGCGGCTCCAAACCCATGCTCGAGCGCACGATGACTTCGGTGTTGGGTTCCGCTTTCGCGTCCTGCAACTGCGGGTAGTAGGCCAACATCGGATATTTTTCGCGCAAATCGACGTATTTGCTGTCTCTCACGAGCCCCACAATCTGGTATTCGACCTGTGGCTCGCCCTGGTAAACATCGATCTTGAACGTCCTCCCGACAGGATTTTCGGTATGCAGAATTTTTCTCGCGAACTCCTGGTTCACAATGGCGACATTCGGCGCTCCCATCCGGTCATGATTGTCAAAGTCGCGGCCGGCCAGCAGCGGCGTGCCCATCGTCTTGAAATAACCCGGGCTGATGTGGCTCATGTCCACGTCTTCGTCGCTCTTCTTGCCGTCCGCGACCACCTGATTGTTCCAGTAGCTTCCGCCCAGCGGCACTTGACCAGCTTCTGCAGTTCCTTCAATTCCCGGCAGAGCACGGACGCGATCAAGCAGAGACTCGGCGAAAGGCATGCGCTGATCCACAGGTAGATTCAGGGCGGTGAAATCGAAGTCCATCAGGAGCAGGCCATCGCGCTGGAAACCCGCGTCTACGGTGAGGAGTTTGCGCAGGCTGCCGGCAAACAGGACCGCAGTCACCACCAGCAACATCGAAAGCGCCACCTGGACCACAACCAGCCCGCGGCGAAGGCTGAAGCGTTCGCGGGCGGCGGTGAGACCACGGCCGGCCAGGCTCATGATCCGCGCAGGCGGTGCGCTGGTGGCCTTGAGCGCCGGCGCCAGTCCGAACAGAATGCAGGTGAGAATCGCCAGAGCTGCGGTGAAGCCAAGCACGCGCCAGTCAGTGTTGAGAGTGAGAAATAGCCGGCCTCTTTCTCCGCTCAGGTAGGTGACCAGCAGCCCGCTGAGCAGGCGAGCCAGTCCAACTCCAAACAAAGCGCCGAAGAAGGCGAGCAGAAGGCTTTCCGTGAGCAGTTGGCGGACGATGCGTCCGCGAGCCGCGCCCAGCGCCAGCCGCACGGCGATCTCGCGCTCACGCGCGTTGGCGCGGGCGAGCATCAGGTTAGCCAGGTTAGCGCAGGCAATCATCAGCACTAGTCCGGCGATGGCCAGCAACAGCCACAACGGCGTCTCGTAATCGCGCCGAAGTCGCGAGAGCCCGTTCGCTGCGGGAAATGCGCCCAGCTTCATGCCCAGATATTTCTTGGCCTGATCAGGCACATACACCGGCGGAAGGCTCGCCTGCATCACCGCAGAAGAAATGCTTTCGAGCTGCGCTGACGCCCGCTTGGCCGGCCAACCCGGCTTGAGACGTCCAATGATTCCCAGCCACCAGCCATGCGGCATGGTGTAGAGGTTGTAGGGCGCGTCGATCACCGGCTCGGAGCACGTGAGAGCGGCGACATCAAACTTGCGTCCCACTTCCAGTCCGTAAAAATTGGCTGGCGTCACGCCAACGACAGGAAAGGGATGGCCAGTGAGGCTTACGGTCCTACCGATGACATTGGGATCGCCGCCGAATTCGCGCTGCCAGAAGCTGTAGCTGATCACCGCGCCGGCAGAGCCGCATCCGGCGTGATCGTCCGCCGCATGGAAAACGCGACCGAGCAGAGGCTGCACCCCGAGGACGTCAAAAAAATCGCCGCTGACCCACAGCCCTTCGGCATAGCGTGCTTCCCCGCCGCGTGCCAGATTGAACGATGTCGTGCCGAAGGCGAACACATCGTAGCCCTGCTCCAGAGCCCGCACCTGCTGCCACATGGCATTCGTTGAATACGAGTAGCGGCCGGTCATGTCCCCGGTCCGCCCATTCTCTGTGGGACGAAGAACAAAAAGCTCCTGCGGATCTTTCACCGGCACCGTGCGCATGCGGACCGCGTCAATCAGTTGAAAAATCGCGGTGTTGGCGCCGATGCCGAGCGCGAGCGAAAGCACGCAGACCGTTGTGAATCCGGGATTCAGGCGCAGCATGCGCAGGCCATACCGAACATCCTGGCGAAGCGCCGTCCAAAAGCTGGGCGATGCAGGCGCGCCGAGAGCGATGGGCTCGCTTGCCGGATGTTCCACGCGGCGCAATTCGCCGGCGAGATCGCGTTGATCGAGGTGAGTGATGATCGCGGCAAAAGCCTGCTCTTCGCTTGAGCCGCCGGAGCGCAGCGCGTCATATCGCTGGCGCAGGTGCTGCGCCAGTTCTTCAACGATTTCAGCTTCGCGCAAGGGCGAGAGACCACAGTTGCGCAAGCGCTCGCGGATCAGGCCATGAAAATCAGGCATGCTTCAACCCCGTAATACGCTGCATGGCAGCTACAAATTCCAGCCACGTGCTGCGCTGCTGTTTCAAAATCTCGCGGCCCGCCGGTGTTAGTTTGTAATAGCGGCGGCGGCGCTGGCCTTGTTTTTCCACCCAGCGGCCCTGGATCCATCCCCGCTTTTCCAGCCGATAGAGCAACGGATAGAACGATGCGATGTTGAACGTGAGTGTGCCTTCCGACTGGCTCTCAATGAGCTGGCTGATCTCGTAGCCGTGGCGCGGGCGGGCTTCCAGCAGGGAAAGAATGAGCAGCTCGGCGCTGCCTTTCTTGAGTTCGCGATGAAACACAGGCAGTGACTGTGGCATATATGGCTATAACATATATGCCTGTGGCGGTGTTCGTGTCAATAGGGCTTCGGCGAAACCGAGCAACCGCTTGAACGCATCCAAATTCTGTTACACTGCGGCCTGCACGAGCATGTGGCTTAAACGGCAATTCGGAGCGCGCGAAGCTTCCCTCAGCTCCCTGGGAAACTTGGAGACTGAGGTGATGGAGCGTACGTGGGAGCGCGGAGAAATCAGCGTTCGCGACCTGCACCAGGAACTCGCGGGGAGATTGGCCTACACAACGGTGATGACCACGCTCGATCGCCTCTACAAAAAAGGAATGTTGAGCCGGCGCAAGCTGGGCAAGGCGTATCTCTATTCGCCGGCATTCACAAAAGTTGAGTACCAGGGCCGGCTGACGCAGCACGTCCTGGGCATTGCTCTCGAAGACAGCAAGTACTCTGGCACGGTGCTCTCGCGCTTTGTTGACGCCGTGACCGCCGCCGACACCAGGATGCTCGATCAGCTCGACGAACTCGTTAAGGCCAAACGGCGAGCTCTGCGTAGGTCTGGGTGAAGCATGTTTTACGTTCTCTGCGTTGCGCTCTGCCTGGCGGTACTGTTCCTGGTCCTCAGCGCTGCCATTGCGGTTTCGTTGCCTTTGAGCAATGTGGTGCAGCGCTTCGCTCTGAAAGCAACTTCCGGCAACGCTGCTGACGTAATTCTCGGAGTCCGGATTGCGCCGTTTGTGCTTGCGGCGATGGCCGGCATCGGTCTGGTGGTTCCCGCATTTCTGGAGTTCGAGCCGCGCAGCACGCGAGAGATGCTGGATTGGCCTCTGCTGGCGCTTGCGTTGTGCGGCGCGGCTGTTCTGCTGCTGATCGTCGGGCGCATGACGGCGATGCTGCGCGCAACCTGGAAGTTGGAACGGCATTGGCTTGCGGATTCGGTGCAGCTTGATCTAGCAGGCGTTGCTTGTCCGGTATATTGCGTGCCAAGCGCAACCTCGCTGCTGGCCGTAACGGGAACGTTCCGGCCGCGCATCTTTATTTCCGCCGAGATCGGGCAAGCGCTCAACGCGCAGGAGCTGTCCGCGGCGTTGGCGCACGAAATGGCACATCTGGATTCCCTCGACAACCTCAAGCAGCTTCTGCTGCGCAGCCTGGCGCTGCCGTTTACCGCATTCCGCGCTCTGGATCGCGCGTGGGCAAGCGCTTCGGAAATCGCTGCCGATGAAGATGCGGTGCGCAGCGGCGCATCGGCTCTGGAACTTTCTTCGGCGCTGGTGAAGGTGGGCCGGCTTTCGAGCCGGAGGAATCCGACTCCAAGACTGGCGGCTTCGCATCTGGTTCCCGAGGGATGCGGCACATCGACCTCCAGCCGGGCGGCGCATCTTTCTGCGTTGCTGAGCCGCGATGCGATGCCGGATGGGCGGCCCAGCCGTCTGACGTTGCTCACCATGGTGTTGGTGTTGGTTGCAACCTACTGCGTGTGCTTGAGCGCGCTGCTGCCTGCGGTGCATGAGGCGCTGGAGTGGATGGTGAGATAGCAGTACTTAGTAGTTAGTACTTAGTAGTTAGTGGGGCTGGACAGCGCTCGAAATTCTCGAATTTGCCGACTCTTTCTCCTTTTTACTGCACAATTTTGCCTCACTCTGGCGTGACCCATGCGGTGCAATATACTCCTTAAATAATTGATGAAGTTCCTCACACAAGCAGTGTTCCTTCTTGCGATTCTGGCGGTTGCGAGCGCAGGTGTGCCGGCGCAGCAGCCGTCCGCGGATCTCAAGTCGCAGGTGGAGCAAGCAAGATCACTCTATGAGAGAGGCAACTATGAGGAAGCGCAGAAGATGTATGACGCGCTGCTTCCCCGATTGCGCGGGCAGGGACCGAGCCGAGAATTGACCGAGGTGCTGGCCAACGAGTCCGATGCTGCCAACACGGCGGGCAATTACGATCTCGCGATTGCCATGGCGCGCGAAATGGCCCAGGTCTGCCGCCAACTCCATGACAGTTTGTGCGAAGCCAAGGCGCTCAACGACGAAGGTCTGGCGGCGTCGAATGCCGGAAACTACGGACCTGCGGCACAGGCTTTGGAAGCGGCAATGGGATTGCTGGGAAAAGATGGCGATGCGCCGACGTCAGTTCTCGTCCTGAACAATCTGGGCAACGTCTTCTATTACCAGGCGAAATACTCTGAGGCGCTCAGAACATACGAATCGGCAATGGCGTATGTGGAGAAGGCGGGAGCGCAGCCCTGGGCAGCTTCCTGGCGGCAGGTCACCCGACTCAACCTGGCGACTTTATACCAACGGTTGGGGAACGATCAGCGCGCGATTTCCATTTACCACGAAGTGGCCGACAAGCCTTTGCTTTCCGCACGCGAACTCTCGCACGTTTTTGCCAACCTGGGAATTCTCTATCGCCACATGGGAGACGCTGAAGCGGCGCTCAAAAATTACCATTCGGCCGAGCGAGGCTATGAGAAGGACAAGGATGTTGACGGTGAACTGGGCGCGTTGAAGAACATTGGGATCGTGCAGGCGCTCGATTTGAACCGGCCGACCGATGCGCTGAAAACTTTTGACCAGGCGCTCAAGCTGGCGACGGAAACCAGGAACCAGCGCGAGATCATGCAGGTGCGTCTCTACCGCGGCAAGACGCTGCTGGGAATGGGAGCGTTCGATCCGGCGGCAAAGGAGTTTACGGCGGCCCTGGTCATGGCCAATCAGTTAGGCACGGTCGAGGAGCAGTGGAAGGCGCTGTACTCGCTGGGCAGGATCGATGAAGCTCAATCGCACAATGAGGCGGCGGAGCAGAAATTCCGGGCGGCGGCGGAGAAGATCGAGAGCCTGCGTTCGCGGTTGCAGCTCTCGCGGTTGCGCTCGGATTTCCTGGCCGACAAGCGCGATGTTTACGACGCGCTGATCACGCTGCTGCTGGAGAAGAACGATACCGCAGCGGCATTCGAGTACATGGAGCGCAGTCGGGCGCGCGTGTTCCAGGACCGCTTCTATGCGGGAGAGGTGAAGCCGGGCGCGCTGAATCTGGGATCGGTGCAGCAGCAGCTCAAGCCGGACACAGCGCTGGTGGAGTTCTGGACCGGCACGGACGAAGTTGCGGCGCTGTGGATCACGAGCAGCGGCAGCGGGATTGCGCGCAAGAAATTTTCTCCGGAAGAGATGAACACGTTCCAGCAGACGGTCTCGGGACTTCCGGAGAACATGGGAGACGATTGGCGGCAAGGCTTCCGCAAAGTGTCGGCGCTGGCGCCGGAGGGGATCGCGCCATTTCTGCAACGGCAGTACAAACATCTGCTGATCGTTCCGGATGGTTTCCTCAGCCTGGTTCCGTTTGACCTGATGCCGGATGAAAACGGACGCCCTCTGCTGGAACAGCACGACCTCACATATCTTCCGAGCGCGGTGCTGCTGCTGCGCGGCGCAGAAGAGCAAGTTACACAAAAGCTCGGCTTCCCGTGGCAGCGGGAACTGCTGGCCTTTGGCGATCCGGCGGTGACGGGAAACGGCGAGAGCACGCTGTTGAGCGAGCGCAGCGGCGGGCCGTCACTGGGAGCGCTGCCCAACACGGCGGCTGAGATTCGCGGCATCGCCCATTTGAGCGCGGGACGCACAGAGCTTTATCTGGGCGTGGCGGACCAGAAAGCGCAGTTCTTCGATGCAGCCCGCACGGGAGTTCCTCTGCTGCACGTGAGCACGCATGCCATCGCAGACATGGACAATCCGGAGCGCTCGCGCCTGCTGTTTTCGCCCGGCCAGCCAGACCAGGCGAACGATTACGTGTTTCTGAAAGAGCTGTACGATCTCGATTTGCGCGGCACCGATCTGGCAACGCTTTCGGCGTGCGATACGGAGCGCGGCCGGCTGGTGCCGGGAGAAGGAATCCAGGCCTTCAGCCGCGCGCTGCTGGCGGCGGGCTCGCGCTCGGCGCTGACGACGCTGTGGCGAGTCCCGGATGCGCCGACGGCGCAGTTCATGCAGCAGTTCTATTACTTCCTGCTCAAGAAGCACCAGACGAAAGCCGAAGCGCTGCGGTCGGCGAAGCTGGAATTTCTGCGCTCGGGAACCGAGCTGAGCCATCCGCGCTACTGGGCGGCGTTCGTACTGAACGGCGATGGCGAGTCTGGGGTGCCAAGGTTTCTTTCCTGGCAGCTTCTGCTGGCGCCGGCGCTGGCGGCGTTCGCTCTGGCGTTGCTGATCTGGCAGGCCAGACGCAAACGGACAGAGAGAGCGGCCAAGAGCGCGAAGGTGCAGGGAAATTAATGACCAAAAAGGCCAGTTAAGCCGCAGGGCTGACACGATGCGGAGGGCGCTGGCTGTCCTCAACTCCCCGAATTTCGGGGAGATTCCTGCTCGCTAATCACGATTGTGACATCCGGAATCCCCATGGACGCGGGCCCCAAGGTGGGCAAATCAAGATGTATAGGAGCAGAAATGTTAACGCTGTTCAACGCAGAAATTACAGTTGAAGTAGTCGCGCTTTGAGGATCTGGTGTTAATAAATAGAGTCGTTCATCGGCAAGCCAGCCTACCGTCGTGTTGCTACCAATCTGGAAGTTTTCGATTCGCCATCCAGCCGCGCTGAAAGCAGAGTCAAGCTGGTCCACAATCTCAGGTTGATTCTGGCCAAAGAAGACAATCCTTATTTTTCCCTTCTTAGAGCTGTTCGCTCGGAGGCTGTTTTCCATTCTCCCGATCCCAACAGGCGATAAGGCAAAGGTTGGCCCCTTAACTTGAGGCTTGGGCTTGTTTGGCTTGACCTTTTTTGGGCGATTATCACTCCGCCGGCCGGGAGCTTCGGACCGGGCGCTTCCCACTCCTCGATCATCTTTGGATTGCCGACTGTCTCCAGAAACCGGCACCGGTAAGACAACTGCTTTTCTTGCATTATTCAGATGGATGGTTTGAGCCACAAATATTGAGAGCCCGAGAATGCATATTCCGATGCCGATGCGCTGTAAGATGTCTAGCTTCATTGAATTAACAATAACGAGCCCGAGAAAGGCCCCAGACAACATGGCTAAAACGAATTTTTCCAACCAGACTTGCACCTAATTTTTATGCTACAAGAACCGGACAGCATGCAAAAGATGATAAATGGCTAGAAGTACTGGATGAAAAATCGCGTTTCGGAACACTAGAAAAGACTTGAACTCAGCGCTTTCTCCATGCGGGTAGCAGATCAGAATCACTTGAAAAGTAAGAGTGCGCAGTTCAGGCTGCACTTTTTTCGCTTTTTTGGGCTCCCTTTTCTTAGACTCTCATTGCTTAACGATAGGGATGACAGGCGCTGAATGAACGCTGTAAGGTGGCACATACCGGTGGATTGTGCTGAGAATCTCATGCGCAATTTGTCGCATGCAAGCGAGTTCTGGACGTCCATCGAGCGCCTGTGTCATATCGCCTTTAGTGAGTACCCATCCCAGGGAGTTGTTGCGAGAGATTTCCATGTAAGCCTGATCCAGCTCTGGATCGACATGTGCTCCTCCGTCTGTGTCGGCAACATGCAACACAAGATCTCTCCTTGAAAAAGTTCGCCTCTTGTTATCTCTCAGAACCGGATTGCCCCACCAATCAGGAAAACGTAAGGGACGCATCGGTTCTGGAAGGTTTCCTCCCGCAATCGTGGGTACGTATCTGCCATTTCCTGCTGACGAGAGCTGCATACTTAAAAGAGGAAACTCAGTTAGAAGATTCTCAGTCCGTAGTGTCCCGGCTGAATCCAAAAAATAGTCTGGATGAGCTTTCAGTTGATCAAGCAATGCCCGGGATTGACCGTGCTGATGGATGAGCACACGAATACTCAAGGCAATATGTTTTCCCACTGCCTCTATACCGCGATCGAAGGCCTCGCACGAGAGCCTCAACAAATGAAGTTGCTCAGCAAGTTCCCGCTTCAACTCATCTTTGGGCCTTTGCACCCGATTTCGCTTTGGCATTTGATCCCTCTGGATTTATTTGTGGTCAAGAGATAAGCAGCGCCGTTTCGAAACGCGGTGCTCGAGGGCGCAGGCAGAATGGTGCCCTTCGGGAATTCACCACACTGCCTGCGTCTGATGAATTAGCTCGCCTTCTGGAGACCGGACCACCGGCGTGATACAGCCTGACTCACGAGAAGGGCGAACTTCTTGCCTACCGTGCTTGCAGCGTTTGAAGCGGCGGTGAAGATCTGGTCCAGAGTGTAGGTTCCCACGACATCGTACTCTGCCCAAGGCATATGCCACTTCGAATTATCGTCTGACGTGATGAGCCGCGAAAAGCCAGCCTTCTGCATGGCGCCGTGAAGCCGTTCGTAGTCATCCCAAGTTGCATCGTGCAGTTCAATGCGCGTCGTAAACATGGACATAAGCGGTACCTCCGGCCTCGTACTAGGAGGCCAGTTAAGCCCGCCGAACGCATACTTGCAACCCGGCTCCCCATCGTGCACAATTGGGAGGACTGAATCACGTCCAACGGGACGGTTGATTGTTTGCAGCCAAAATCGGCTTCCACCCGGTTTTGGCTGTAATCAAAGTAGTCAAGCGAGAAACTGCTTTCCTATTGTACACATTTCCGTGTCATGTGTACAATAGAAATATGGCAGCTCTTAAATTGCTTGGCACCAGCGAGTTAGCCGCGTTGTTGGGCGTTAGTCGCCAAGCGGTATCTAATATCCGCGCTCGAAATTCGGATTTTCCGGCCCCTGTTGCTGAACTAAAGGCGGGACCCGTCTGGAATGAGGGCGACATCATCGCCTGGGCGGCGCGAGCACAGGTAAATCTGAGCCCACGTGCTGTCTCAGAGCCAGCGCCCGTTCAGCGCAACGCGATCACAATTGCTCTTGTCAACATGAAAGGCGGCGTTGGTAAGTCTACGCTAACCGCGAACTTGGGATGGTGGTTTGCATTTCAACAGCAAAAGCGTGTCCTGCTAGTCGACTTGGATCCCCAATTCAATCTAAGCCAATACGTATTAGGCATCGACAAGTATGAAGCCCTGATTAACCAGCAGAGACCGACTGTACTCGATATTTTTGAGGAATTAACACCAGCCGTAATTGCCGGGGGTCCGGTACCGCTCAAGGATGCAAAGGGTGTAATATCTCGGGCCAGGGCCTGGTCTGCAGGGGGGCGGTTAGACGTGATTCCCTCGCGACTCGAGTTGGCGTGGACCTTGAAAAACCCACATTTCAAGGACCATCTCTTGGCAAAACTTCTTCGAAAGGTGTCGGCAGATTATGAGTTGATCTTTATCGACTGCCCTCCAACTGAATCCATCCTGACAGAGGCGGCTTATTTGGCGAGCGACTTCATCATTGTGCCTGTCAGACCTGACTTTCTTTCCGCAATAGGATTGCCTTTATTAGCCAGATCGCTAAATGATTTCAAGAAGAGATATGAGGACAGTGAAATCCGATTGGCAGGGATTCTTTTCAACTCTATTTCTGAGCACAATGCGGAGCAGCAGAGATCAAAAGTTTTGGTTTTGAACACTGCGAAAAAATACGGTTGGTATGTATTCCAGAATGAGATCAGTTACTCGGACTCCTATCCCAAGGGAGCTCGAATGGGCAAACCCATCTTCAGCACAGCATATGCAAGATGGGAAAAGCGCGCTGAACTTTCGCATGCGGCAAAAGAGCTGACACAGAGAATCAATCTATGAGAGAGCCAAGTCTGGAGCTGCTGTTCGATCTGGCCCGATTGCTTCGGCGATACCCACCGGAAGCGTGGAACGAGGCATTTCTTGCGCTTAGGAATCCACGTGTCATTAATCGATTAATATACTTTGCACGAAAAATGAGCGAGACATCACGAGATGCCCACGACTTGCGTCGGCAGCCATTTCGAGAAACGTCAAGTCGTGAGATGGAAGAGGATTGGGAAAAGGGATACTTGCTTTCCCAATTGCGCTCAGATCTAATGCGCAAGCCGCTAGGCCAGATTCGCGATGTTGCATACTCACTGCGGGTGGGGTTTGACGAAGATACAAAGAAATCCCAGCTTGTAAGTGGCATTATGCAGACCCTGGCGGGTCTAGGCACGGGCGATCTTCGGAAGAAGCTGCCGCGGCATTTGATGGAGACCGCCCGGAATGCTGGCGAGTATGACAGGTGGGTCAGTTTAATCATGGGGAAGTACGCGAAATAATCGCTGCGGCCGGTGCAGCCCCGCTGGGGCTCTCCATATTTTGGTGCAACCTACTCACCTTTCCGACGTGGCCCTTCGGCTCCGCTCAGGGATTCCCACCTAACGCGACAACTGCAGGCGCGCTGAGGACCCCAGGGTTTCGGCCTTC
>DATEGH010000344.1:0-18628 GCA_035280185.1 Terriglobales bacterium | reverse complement strand
AAGGATTTTGCAAGGGAAGTGAAAAGGGGAGGACCATTGTCTTCCGGGGATCAACGTCCTCCCGCTTTTAGCAGTCGACGGATGAGCCTGCTGGAAAACTAGAGTACGTTTTGACACGGAAGGTTTCACTACCATTTTAGGCCATAGGAAGGCCCTGTACTTTCGGACACTGTACCTTTTCCAGCCCAGCCAGCAAACCACCGGGACTCTCGAAGCAAGTCATCTTCTTTCAAACCTCTAGTTACTTTCGTGTCTACCAGAATCGTCTGGTTTAGGCGATAGTTTCTTTGTCCCCAGAAGAATAGGATTGCCAATGCCACAGTTCGCCGAGCCGCCAGGCTCCATGAAAGTTTCGTTCCGTTTTGCCAGAACCAGAATCGTGCGTACCATCGGTGCTTGTTTGCTCGCCGGAACTCTTCTTGGTTCTGCCAACGCTCAGGAAGCTGGTTCATCTGTTGATCCGGAAACGGTCAAAACACTCGTGCAGCAGGTGCAGGAACTTCAAGCGCAGGTAAAGACCTTGCAATCGCAGGTGGCGGCGCTTTCGGCCGGGAATGCCAACGCAGCGCCACATGCTTCCGAGGCCCCGAACCCAGCAGTTGCGGCAAGTTCCAATCCTGCGCATGCAGCAGATATGCCGTCAGGAATGGCGCAGATGATGCAAGATCCCGCCCGCTCCGAGGGGTCTTTTCTGCACTCACCCAGACTGACGCTGCGCGGGTATGGCGACGTTGACTGGCACGTCAGCGACCTCACGGGAACCACCAATTCTTTCACCCTTGGTCAGTTCAACCTTTTCATCACCTCGCGTCTTTCACAGCGCGCCAGCTTCCTGGCAGAGACCGTGATTGAGGCCGACCAGGGAACCAATGAGTTTGGAATCGAGCCGGAACGATTGATGCTCAACTACAGCGTGAACGATCATCTGAACCTCGCGATTGGGCGTTATCACACCGGAATCGGCTACTACAACACTGCTTATCACCACAGTGCGTTGCTGCAAACAGCTTTGGGCCGGCCTTTCCTGTTCCAGTTTGAAGATGGTGGCGGCATCCTGCCCATCCATAACGTCGGCGTGAGCGCCACAGGTCTGGCCTGGAGCAAACTTGGTCTGCACTATATTGCCGAAGTAGGCAACGGCAGAAGCGCGCGCACAAGCATCAGCAATCCGGTGCAGAACGTGACGGATGAAAACAATGGAAAAGCCGTGAACTTCGGTTTCTTCTTCCGTCCTGATGCGTTGCCCGGCTGGCAGTTCGGATTTTCCGAGTACCACGATCACCTCACGCCTTTGGGAACTCCCAACGTGGCGGAAAACATCTTCTCCGGCCACCTGGTCTTCCAGACCACGAGCTTTGAACTCCTGAACGAAGGTGTTCTGCTGCGGCATACTCCGGATGGCGGACTTCTGACCACCAATATTCCTGCTTTCTATTCCCAGATCTCCCGGCGGTTCGGCAACTACCGGCCATACTTCCGGTATGAGTACATGAACGTTCCTGTGAGCGATCCGCTGTATTCCGATGTGGGATTGCAGCACGGCCCCAAAGCAGGATTACGCTACGAACTGAACGAATCGGCTGCTTTCAAAGTGGAATATGGCCGCACCATGCGGCGCAACCTGGCGCCCACGAATTCCGTGGGTACCCAGCTTTCATTCGCATTCTAGTGAGGAGGAAACAGAATGAAAAAACAACGTGCAATTTACCTCCTTTCAATCACGGCCATCCTGCTGGCGATGCTGGGCGTCGGCCTGGCGGAGACGCTGAACTCCTTCCGAAACACTGACGATATCGCGGTCGTCGTGAATGAGAAGAACAGCGCGACATCAGTGACGATGTCAGATCTGCGCAAGATCCTGCTCGGCGAGCGCAAGTTCTGGAAAGGGAGTTCTCCCGTCCAACTGGTGTTGCGCGATCCCGGCACGCCGGAGCGTGACAAGGTAATTGGCCTTTCCCTGAAGATGAATGATGCTGAGTTTGCCAAGTACTGGCGCACCATGGTATTTCGCGGCGAAGCCTCAGGAGAACCGTTGGCCGTTCCCTCCAATGGCATGGCTGCCGAATACGTGGCAGATACGCCGGGAGCCATCACGTTTGTTATCGGAAGGAACCTGCGTCCGGACTTGAAAGTGTTGAAAGTCGATG
Source organism: Terriglobales bacterium (assembly GCA_035280185.1). Lineage (GTDB taxonomy): Bacteria > Acidobacteriota > Terriglobia > Terriglobales > Acidobacteriaceae > Angelobacter. The sequence continues at coordinate 16,481 of DATEGH010000344.1, read as the reverse complement.
GCAAGTATCCGGGAGAATCGGGATATCCGCTGAAATAAAGAACACCGCAGCGCTACTTCACATACTTCGGTTGCTCCCCTTTGTCCCACGGGTCGTAATTGTGGGCGAAGCGGACGCGTTGCGGGATGGATGGGTGATCGTAGTACCAGAAAACAACAAATCTGCTGGGATGCGGATAATCCAGGCTCACCTCGCCCAGCACCTGAAACGCATGCGCCGCGACTTCCTGCGAGTTCTGGTTGAGACTGTGCGTAACTTCCAGTCCATAGATATCGGCATTGTGTTCCAGCATGCGGCTGAAACCTGAGCTTATGGGTTGCGAAATGAAGCCAAGAGCGGCGAAGATCAGGAAGATCATGGGTAGCGCCGCCCAACTTCCTAGCTCGGGAATATGCCAGCGCCGCTGGACCCGCGGCATCAGCCAGCCGGCGAGAAGATACAGCACATAAAGCCCGATCAGCAGACCTACGCAGGTTGCTGCCAACCCCCAATAGATGTGGTTCAAGACGTAATGCCCCATCTCGTGCCCGAAGACAAACATCGTTTCCGGGATGGTCATCTTTTTGATAGTGTTGTCCCAGACGACAACTCTCTTGGAAGCGCCCAACCCGCTGACGTAAGCATTGAGCTCGGTGGTTTTTTCGCTGGCTTTCATCAGGAACATGCGGTCCCGCGGAATGCTCAGCCCTCCGCGCTGCGTGACCTTCTCAATCGCCTCCACCAGTTGGGGATTGGTTTTTTCCAGCGGCTCAAACTTGTTGAACATTGGCTCGATCACCACCGGAGCGATGAAAACCAGAAATACAATGAAGGGCAGCGCAATCAGCCAGGAATAGAACCACCAGCGCCGAGGACTTCTGCGGATAAGAAACACCAGCAGCCACAGCGCCAGTACCCCAATCACAATGCTGATGGCTTCACCTTTGAGCACATCGCCAAACCATGAGCGCCAGCCCTGCACGGAGAGTCCATATTGCAGGCTGATATGGTGCGAATACGCCGCAAGCGGCCAGTCGGGAATATCAATGGTTAGCAACAGCAGAGGCACGGCGATCAGTGCCTGAAGAAAACTGTATTTCGTCCCTTTTTCCGCCCAAATTCCGTAGCGCGCCGCCACTCCCAGATAGAGAATTCCCAAAAGCACAACGAACGACCACACGGTGCCGACGATTCGCAACCTGCCGCTCAGGTCGTAGAGCGCCTTCGATTTTGCCAGCTTGTCCGGCGGCAGAGTGTATTCCGTGGTTTCCGAAGTTGATGAAGCGCTGGGTTGACTTGCCGACGCGGGAGTGGCCGAGGACGCGCGCGATTGCTGCGGGGAAGCGATGGCCGGCAGCAATCCGGCAAGCACGATCAGCAGGAGAATACGTATAGGCCGCATGGTTGTGAAAGATGGCTGAATTGTATTCCGGGGCAAATCGCGCGGCAACTCTGAAGCTCTGTTGGGGTTATAAAATAAGGCTCCAGCGCCTCTCCAGCATCTAATCCGGGCAGGTACACTCCTATGAAGCGCCTATTGAATTCGCTATTTCTGGCGGCCGCTCTGGCGCTTATCCTTGCCGCTCTTCCGCTGCGCGCGCAACAGAATCCCGAGCGCCTGATCCTGAAAGATGGGTCTTACCAGAGCGTCACCAAATGGGAAATCCAGGGCAATCGCGTGCGTTATTACAGTGCGGAACGTTACACCTGGGAGGAGCTGCCCAAGGACCTGGTGGACTGGCCCGCCACCAACAAGTACAACGAAGAACGCAAGAGCGATCGCAATGCAGCCGTTGGCGAGCTGGCGAAGGCGGCGGAAGCGGACGAACTCGATACTCCCACGGTTGCTCCCGGCCTGCGCCTGCCCGATGGCGGCGGTGTTTTTCTGCTGGACAACTTTCACAACGACCCGCAGCTCATCGAGTTGGAACAAGCCGGTGGCGAAGTGAACAAACACATGGGCCGGAACATCCTGCGGGCTGCGGTAAATCCGCTGGCGTTGTCTTCGAAGCAGACCGTCGAGCTCAAGGGAGACCACGCCAAAACTCAGGCCCATCTGACCGAGCCTTCTATCTACGTGGGAGTTGATTCCGAAGATCAGAAAGCCAATCAACCTCAAGACGCAGCCTCAGCCCTGAATCAAGCCTCGGCTTCACGTGGCGGGAGTGCCACCCCGCCGGCGCCGAACAACGCGAGTGCTGAGCGCTACGGAATTGTGCGGATGGAGAAGACGAAAGATGGACGTGTGATCGGCAACCTGAACATTGCCATTTACGGCAAGGTAAGCCAGAAGGAAAACTGGGTGAAGACCACGAGCACGCCGATGGGGCCGAACTGGGTGAAGATCACTCCGGCTGAGCCGCTCGCGCCCGGGGAGTATGCGCTGGTAGAGATTCTCAACAAGAGAGAGATTAATCTTTACGTGTGGGACTTTGGCGTTGATCCCAATGCTCCGGCCAACGCGAATGCCTGGACATCACGCAAACCGGAGACGGGACAGACGGACCAGAAACCTGGATTGGAGAAAAGGCCTCCGAATTAACCCCAAAAACCTTTGAAACACAGAGGAACAGAGGAAGCGGAGGAAATTGAATCAATCCATCGGATGGTTTGCGAAATCCTCAAGCAGTCGTCTTGCGGGTGCGGTGTTCACCCTTTCTTTAATTCAACTAAGACCTGCCGCGCGACTTCCTTGAGCGTTTCAAAAACGCCTTGCCCTTGGAAGGCAACCGCTTCATAGACTGATTCGCCTTTCTTCACCAGTTCGCCCTTGAGCGACTCCACCGGCAGGGCGCTGGGGAGGTCGCGTTTGTTGAGCTGGAGCACATAGGGGATCTTCTTGAAGTCGTACCCGTGCTCCTTCAAGTTTTCCTGAAGATTGTCCAGAGCTTCAAGGTTGGCATCGAGCCGTTCCTGCTGGGAGTCGGCCACGAACACCACGCCATCCACGCCGCGCAGGATGAGCTTGCGGCTGGCATCATAGAACACCTGCCCTGGGACGGTGTAGAGATGGAATCTGGTCTTGAAGCCGCGTACGGTTCCCAGATCGAGAGGGAGGAAATCGAAAAACAGGGTACGATCGGTCTCCGTGGCCAGGGAAATCATCTTGCTTTTCTGTTTATCGGCGGTCTTGTCGAAGATGAATTGCAGGTTGGTCGTCTTGCCGCCAAGACCGGCGCCGTAATAGACGATTTTGCAATTGATCTCGCGAGCCGCGAAGTTGATAAAACTCAAACGGTTCCTCGGTTCAGGGCTGCTATGCGCATGTAGCTGAAATTAGCTTTATATCACAATGGTCGCGTTCCGGCCTTTGGGAAAAACCCGCAAGAGTGCCAGAAAAAGGTCAGGAGCTTGCCACTCTCTCTTACTCATGGCAACACGCGAGCAAGCAGGCTGAACGCCGTCAGCGTGCTTGCGGCCGCTGTGGAGGAAGAGGATAGTAGCCCTGCTTGGCCGTGACCGTCAGTTGCGGCCGATGTACTCTGACTTCAATCGTGCGATAGGCGCCGGAAGCTGTCGCGCGGGTGGTATAGCCCAGCGTGTACTGGTTGCGAGCCATGTCGGTGAGTTTTCCGTAGGCCTGCTCGATGGTGCCGCGATCGAAGGCGGCGTACATTTCTCCCGCCGTGTCAGAGACGTAGCGCGGCAGAATGTTTCCGTAGCCGAAGCCTGGCAGGCGAACGCGGTTGAGCTTGTCGTAAATGGGAATCGCGGCGGTGTCCACGCCCATGGCATAGACGGCGATGTTGTTTGAGAGCAGGACTTTTTTGACTGCGTCGTAACTGGCTACACTGCCGGCTTCGCGTCCGTCGCTGATCACGAAGATGATGTGGCGCCGCGCCTTGTCGCGATGACTCAGGTCCTGGGCCGCTTTCAAGATCGCGTCGTTCAGAACGAACGATTCCTCAATCGGCGGCGGGGCTTGCGGATTGTTCGTCTGTCCCGGTATCGCCTCATGGCCGTTGATGCTGGGACCGCTGCCCACGCCCAGAGGACCGCCAATCATCGGCGGACCACCTTCACGGCCCGGGCGTTTGATTTTCGCGATGGTCGTGGTGGAGATGCTGGTGGCGCCGGCGAAGCCGGAAACCTGCTGGACCGTGTGGCCGTAGCGGTAGAGCGCGACCTCGTCAAAGTCACTGAATGCGCCGATGAGAGCCGGCAGAGTTTCATTCACCTTGTGCAGGGTCGACGCGGGCAAGTCGGTATCCAGCACAACCGCCGCGGAGATCGGGAACGGGTCACTGGTGAAAAACTTTAACTGCTGGCGCACACCGTCTTCGTATACCGAAAAATCTTGCGGGCCGAGACCGGAAACCAGATGCCCGGACGAGTCCTTCACCGTCACCGGGACCTGAACAAAATTGGTTGCGACCACGACTCGTGGAAGGTCGTTGCGGCTGGTAATCAGGTCCGATTGCGGCATGGAGGAAGGTTGCGGAGTGCTGGCAGGCGCCGGTTCAGCAGCGGGCGGCTGATCGGCGTGAGAGTTTGCAGGGGCCGGCGGAGCATCATCAGGGAACTGGGCCGGTTGAGCTGGAACCTTCGGCTTCGGGGCGTCAGGAATGTTCTGCTGCGCGAATGTTTGCGAGGCGATCAGGACCATCGCGCACAGAACCGCTCTCAACAGCCCAAAGCACCGCATATAGCCTCCCTCAATGTTAGACGCATACTTGAGCCACAAGATTCGTTCTTTGCTCATCGGCTGAGATCCGCTCATTCCAGAGAACGCACAGAGAGCCGACTTGAGCAGGAAGAAACGGAGAAAATCGCGGCCCTCATTGTAAGCCAGCTACTCACAACCGGGGCAGAATGCATCTTATACAATGAAGATACCCGAAAATCAGAGAGGCAGTCGTATGCGGAAGCTCATGATTGGAGTCCTTCTCGCTTGTTGTGTTGGCATCTCAGCCCAGGAGTCGCCGCGGCCAAAAGAGACCCAGAAAGAGCAGCAGCCTCCGGTATTCCGCAAAGCCGCGAACCTGGTAAACATTTTCTTCACCGTCAAGGACAAGCACGGAGCACTGGTTCCGGGCCTGAAGCAGGATGAATTCGAAGTTTTTGAAGACGGCAAGCCGCAGACGGTCAAATTCTTTTCCGCGGAAAGCAATCAACCGTTGACACTGGGGATCCTGATTGATTCCAGCGGCAGCATGACGGCCATGCTGCCGGAAGAGAAAGTGGTGGCCGGCCAATTTCTGCAACAGGTTCTCAATGACAAGGACCTTGCCTTCATCGAGAGCTTTGATATCAGCGCCGACTTGTTGCAGGACCTGACCCCTGACGTGAAGCTCCTCCGCGCCGGTCTGGATCGTGCCCGGATCAATGCGCCAGCCGGCAGCGCGCCCACAGGGATCCCGGGAGTCGGGCAGGGACCAATTCCAGTTTCGCAGCCGAAAGGAACGCTGCTCTACGATGGGGTTTACTTGGCGGCGGACGAAATTCTCAGCAAGCAAGTCGGACGCAAGGCGGTGATCGTATTGACTGACGGAGTGGACAATGGCAGCCAGTTACGCCTGAAGGATGCGATCGAGGCAGCCCAGAAGGCCGACGTGATTTGTTACGTCCTGCTGATCAGTGATCCCATGTACGGCGCAGATTCGCATGCGATGGGAATGCTCTCCGAGCAGACCGGCGGCCGGCTCATAACGGTTCATCGTCCGGACAAATTGCAAAGCGCATTCTCTGAGATAGCCAACGAACTGCGGAGCCAGTACAGCATCGGCTATACGCCGACCAATGAGAAACTCGATGGAAGTTTCCGCAAGCTGGAACTCAAATCCAAGGACCATTACAAAATTCAGGCTCGCAGAGGCTACTACGCGCAGAAAGAATAGGGATTCAGCGGGAACGTTCTACTTGAGGACGCCCTGCTGGGCCACAGCGATATTATCGCGGCTGGAATTCTTGACCATATACATCATCTCGTCGGCCTGGCGGATGATTTCGTGCGAGCTCTTGGCGTCTTCCGGATACGTCGCCAAGCCCATGCTGCAGCGGACTTGAAGGTTTAGTCCATCTTCGGACAGGAACTGCGTCTTGCGCGTCATCTCCTGAATACGCTTGGCTACCACCAGGGCCGATTGCTTGTCGGTTTGCGGCAGCAGAATCACGAATTCGTCCCCGCCGTATCGAAACGCGTAGTCAATCAACCGGAGCTGTGATTTGATCTTGAAGCCGATTTCCTGAAGCAATTTGCTACCGACCAGGTGGCCGTAGGTGTCGTTTACGTATTTGAAGTGGTCGAGATCGAGGAAGATGACGCTGAACTCATAGCCAAAACGCGCCGAGCGATAAACCTCAGATTCCAGCGTCTTGTAGAGATGGCGCGCGTTGTAGAGGCCGGTGCAATCGTCGGTGATCGTGAGTTCCTGAATCTTCTCCACCGCGCGGGCGTTATCGATGGCAATGGCGGCGTAGTCGCACAGCGCATGCAGGAAGAACATTTCCTGCTCGCCGAAGCTCTCCAGCGCGCAGTTCAACAACTGGATTACGCCCAAAACCCTATGTTTGGATTGCAGTGGTACACAGATGATGGAGCGCGTTTTCCACTTGGTGTATTCGTCAATGCGCTTGGCGAAGCGCGGATCGTTGTAAACGTCGGGCACGATCAGCGACTCTCCATGGCGCGCCACCCAGCCTGCAATGCCTTCGCCCACGCGCATTCTGACGGTCTTCAGCGTTTCCGCGGCGTCGCCTACAGCGATGGCGAAATAGAGCTCATCTTTCTGCTCGTCCACCATGAGCAGGGACCAGGTATCAGGCCGGAAGAATTCGGCCATTTTTTCCATGATCGTCTGAAGAATGGAGTCGAGATTCAGAGAAGAAGTCAGCGCCTTCGCGACATCATTGAAGATCGCGACTTCCTGCAACTGTTTAGATCTACGCTCCGGTACCGCGGCCTCACTCATGAAAATGGAAGTCCCCTAATCCCCGAAACACACTGAAACTTGGGCGTATTATCGCTTGATTCCGGGAAATCAGCAACCGCCGAAATCGGCTTAAAATCCACAAGTAACTGGCCTTCAGTACCACCAAAGTTGTTGTCCTACTGGAAGTTACGATGCGTTTTTGGTTTGACACGGCAGGGCTTATCTTCCTATCATGGCGCATCACCAGGACAATTCCGCTTTTGGACGAGTGTTCATGGGTTCCTTTGGCGACAAGCTGCGGCGTGAACGGGAAATGCGTGGTATAACGCTAGCAGAGATGTCTGAATCAACTAAGATTTCCACTCGCCATCTGGAATCGCTGGAAAAAGAAGAGTTTGCTTCGCTTCCCGGAGGCGTCTTCAACAAGGGTTTTGTTCGCGCTTACGCCCACTTCCTCGGCATCGATGAGGACGAAGCCGTGGCCGACTACGCCGCTATCGCCAATGAGGCTCCTCCACCGGAAGACAAGTTCCCGCTTGACATCCACGAGCAGCCGAATCGGGAACTGAATCCCAGAAAATCCAATTTGCCTTTGATGTTCGCCATTGCCGCGCTGGTGGGAGTTTTGATCGGGTACGCCGCGTGGTCAAAGAACAAGAAGATTCATCCGGCAATCCAGGAAACGGTCAGCGCTGCCACCATCGCCAGCCAGGAACCGGCGGCGCCACCTGCTCCCGCCACCCAACAACAGCCGGCGGCGGAGCAGAACTCACCGATACAAAAAGATGTCTCTGCTGAGATTGTGACTTCCACCAAAGCGAAGCCGGAACACACTTTCTCCGTTCTCATCAAGGCCAAAGAAGATGCCTGGATCTCAGTGATTGCCGACGGCAAGATAGTGACCCAGGGGGTTCTCAGCCAGAATCGTCGCAAGGTAATTCGGGCGGTAAAAGAGATTACGTTGCGAACGGGAAATGCAGGCGGAATCGAAGTCAGCCATAACGGCAAACTGCTCGGCCCTGTGGGCAACGAGAGCGAGACTCGCACCCTGATGTTTACCCCTGCCGGACTAACGCAATAACCCTAGCGCACAGTTCTTCTCTCTCCATTAGAATAGCTAAAGCTCGTTTCGCACCGCGAAAGCTGCCATTCAGCTTCATTTCCATGCGAAGTGCAGGTGTGGAGTTCTGCGGACAATCTCTTTGCGGTATCTTAGTGGATTGTTCAAGCAGCAACATTACTTCAGGAGGGAGTTCAAATTGGCTCCAAACGAATGCTTCTTGTTTACTTCTGAGTCGGTCACAGAAGGACACCCGGATAAAATTGCGGACCAGATTTCTGACGCGATTCTCGACGCCTGCCTGGAAAAGGACGCTTACAGCCGCGTGGCCTGCGAGACCCTCACCACCACCGGCCTTGTGGTCATCGCCGGCGAGATCACCACAGAAGCTTACGTAGATTTTCCGACCATCGTGCGCGGCACGGTCCAGGCCGTCGGCTACACAGACGCGCTTTACGGGTTTGACTGCAACACTTGCGCTGTTGTTTCTTCGATTCATTCGCAGTCGCCCGATATTGCTATGGGCGTGGACACGGGTGGCGCCGGCGATCAGGGCATGATGTTCGGCTACGCCAGCAATGAAAACGAAGACTACATGCCCACCCCAATCTCCCTCGCCCACAAGCTCACAAAAAGACTTTCTGAAGTTCGCAAGTCCGGCGCTCTTCCTTATCTCCGGCCAGACGGCAAATCCCAAGTGACAGTCGAGTACGGCGCGGACCACAAGCCGCGGCGCGTGGATGCGGTTGTGATCTCAACCCAGCACGCCGAGACCATCGACAACAAGACGCTGCGCGAAGAGGTCCTCAAGCATGTGATTCAGGTGGCCATTCCGGAGAAGCTGCTGGATGCCGACACGAAATACCACATCAATCCGACCGGCCGGTTCGTAGTGGGCGGCCCCATGGGCGATACGGGCTTGACCGGCCGCAAGATCATCGTGGACACCTACGGCGGCATGGGACGGCACGGCGGCGGCGCGTTCAGCGGCAAGGACCCGACCAAGGTGGATCGTTCCGCCTGCTATATGGCCCGTTACATCGCGAAAAACATTGTGGCTGCCGGCTTGGCGGAACGCTGCGAAGTGCAGCTTGCTTACGCCATCGGCGTTGCCGAGCCTGTGAGTGTTCTGGTGGACACGTTCGGTACCGGCAAGATTCCAGCTTCAGCAATGGAGCCGCTGGTCCGCAACAACTTTAAGCTGACGCCGAAAGGGATTATCGAGTCGCTCAAGCTGCGCCGGCCGATCTACAAGAAGACTGCGGCCTACGGGCATTTCGGACGCAAAGATCCGGATTTCACCTGGGAAGCCACGGACAAAGCTGCGGCGCTTCGCGAGCAGGGCCTGGGCGTATCCGCCGAGAATGCGGTAGCTACCACAAAGTAAACGGTTCGGTAGAGACGCGCCACACCGCGTCTCTACTCTCGACCGTTCCAGTCGCCAAAATTTTTTTAGCCGACAAAGGCAAACAGGAAATTATGTCAACAATCGCCGTACCTCAAGTTCCGTGTGATGTGAAGAACATCGAGCTTGCCGACATGGGCAAGCGGCGCATCGAGTGGGCCAACCAATCGATGCCGGTGTTGCAGAGCATCCGCAAAGAATTCATCAAGAACCAACCGCTGAAAGGAATTCGCATTTCAGCGTGCCTGCACGTGACCACCGAAACTGCAAACCTCGCGATTACGCTGCGCGATGGCGGCGCGGACGTGGTGCTGTGCGCGTCCAACCCGCTCTCCACGCAGGACGATGTTGCGGCTTCGCTGGTGCGCGACTTCAACATCTCCTGCCACGCCATCAAGGGCGAGGACAATGAGACCTACTACAAGCACATTCTTTCCGCGCTGGATCACCGGCCGCACATCACCATGGACGATGGCGCAGACCTGGTTTCAACCGCACTGACCAAACGGCAGGATGTGGTGGAAGGAATTATCGCCGGCACGGAAGAAACGACTACCGGCGTGATTCGTCTCCGCGCCATGGCCAAAGACGGCCAGTTGCGTTATCCGATTGTTGCCGTGAACGACGCGCTCACCAAGCACATGTTTGACAATCGCTACGGCACCGGCCAGTCAACCATGGACGGCGTGATCCGCTGCACCAATTCTCTGATTGCCGGCAGCAAGTTCGTGATCGCCGGCTATGGCTGGTGCGGACGCGGCCTGGCTTCGCGCGCTCGCGGCATGGGCGCCGATGTGATCGTCACTGAGATCGATCCCACGAAGGCGATCGAGGCCGTGATGGATGGCTATCGCGTTATGTCCATGAACGAGGCCGCCAAGGTCGGCGACATCTTCGTGACCGTCACCGGCAACAAGAACGTCATCGGCCGCGACCACTTCACCATGATGAAGAACGGCGCTGTTGTCGCGAACTCCGGGCATTTCAACGTGGAGATTGACATTCCGGCCCTCGAAAAGATGGCTTCCTCCAAGCGACAGACGCGCGAATTTGTTGACGAGTACGCGATGAAGGACGGCCGCAAAGTTTATCTCCTCGGTGAAGGCCGGCTCATCAATCTGGCTGCTGCTGAAGGCCATCCCGCTTCAGTGATGGACATGAGCTTTGCCAACCAGGCGCTCTCTTGCGAGTATCTGGTGAAAAATCACGGAAGTCTGGAACGCAAAGTTTATTCCGTTCCCGACGAACTGGATAAGAAAGTTGCGCGCTTGAAGCTCGAATCCATGGGCGTGAAGATCGATAAGCTTACGGCCGAGCAGGAAGAATACCTGGCGAGCTGGAACGAAGGCACATAGAATTCGGCAGAACTTAAAAATTCAGGGCGAGCCAGCAGGCTCGCCCTTAACTCTTTGTAGTGCAGACGGTTGTTATTGCTTCTCGAACACTTCAGTCTGCTGATGAACGCCTTTTGAATCCTTGATCTGAGCCTTCACGGTAAAGCTCTTTCCATCGGGCGCCATAGTGATGTTCTCCATGCCGCTGCTTCCGTCTCCCATGCTCTCCTTTGCCGTGGAATGGCGTGCCGAAATGCGATGATAGGTGATCTTTCCTTCTTCCTGTCCATCCCGCGTCAGAGCGGATTCGACACCCGGCTTGCCGTCGTAGCTTTCAGTGTGCTCGGCGCCGCTCGCGTCCTTTTCGGTGACCGTGTACTTCACCGAGTTCGCATCGGCAGCGTCAATCTTGATGGTGACCTCACCCGGCGCTTGCCCCAGCAGCTTTGATTTGGCAGGATTCAGTTTCCAGGTTCCGGCCCACAGATCAGCACTTGCAGACGAGGCCTTCTCACCCGATGCAGCTTTACTCTTGTCTTTCTTTTGCGCGCTCAGAGTGAGAACACAAGCCAACACAACCAGCAGAACGGAAATACGTTTCATATATGTCCTCTCCTTCTCGTTCTGGAATCATACAAGAGTCTCTGCCACGACTCTCTCCGGATGATTTAGTTGTGGAGTGACGAGCAGCCCGTGGAATTCTTTCTTTGATCTTTCTCTCACTCAACGTTGCAACCGGGAACTAAGTACAAAAATTCTGGGGCGAAGCGATGCCGTTGCGCAACCCTGCTGAATGTGCCTGAATCTGAGCGGATACTGTGCGCCGCTTCTCTTTAGCCTGGGGAATTTGGTGCGCATCGGTTCTGTTGCTGATCGCTGGTGCAGTTCGCCGATGCCAGGCGCAAGCCAATGTTCAAGGGCAATGGACCGCAGTCCAGACCTGGCCAACGCGGGCCGTCCATACAACAGTGCTTCCCGATGGACGCGTCTTCTTCGTTTCTTATTACACCGAATCCTTGCAACCTCACATCTGGGACCCGGCAAGCAACACCTTCTCGCCGACTGCGGCATCTTCCTACGCTCTGTTCTGCGCTGGACACACGCTCATGGCTGACGGCCGAATATTCATCGCGGGAGGTCATATTGCGGACTACACCGGCTATCCGCACGTAGCGATTTACAACGCGAGCGGCAACTCGTTTACCGCGACGCCGGACATGAACCAGGGCCGCTGGTATCCCACCACGACGGTTCTGGGCAATGGCGATGTGCTGGTGGTTACCGGTGACTTGAATTCGAACACCAGTCCCGATCCGTTGCCGCAGGTCTATCATCCCGCCACCAATTCGTGGCGAAATCTGACCACGGCTCAACTGGCGCAGCCGCTTTATCCCGTGATGTTCGTGGCGCCGAACGGAAAAGTCTTCAACGCCGGCCCGAACCAGCAGACTCGTTTTCTTGACACTTCCGGCACAGGCGCGTGGACGCTGGGACCAAAGCTCACCGTGGCGCTTTCGCGCACCTATGGCCCTGGCGTGATGTATGAGGCGGGAAAGGTATTGATGGTCGGCGGCGGCGATCCTCCCACGGCCACGGCGGAAATTATCGACTTAAACGCCGCGACTCCGGTCTGGACCAGGACGGGCAGCATGCATTTTGCGCGCCGCCAGCACAACGCCGTAGTTTTGCCCGATGGAAAGGTATTCATTTCCGGCGGCAGCAGTGCCGCGGGGTTTGATACTTCCACTTCTCCGGTTGCGCCGACCGAGATGTGGGACCCCGCGACGGGCCAATTTACGGTGATGGCCAGCATCGCCGAGTATCGCGGGTATCACTCGACGGCGATCTTGCTTCCTGATGGCCGCGTGCTCTCCGCTGGAGGAAACGTCGGTGGGCCGAATGCGCAAGTATTCTCGCCGCCATATCTTTTCAACGGAGCGCGCCCAACGATCTCTTCTGCTCCCACCAGCGTAGGGTATGGGCAGACGGTCTTCATCGGCACGCCGAATGCGACGGGCATTACTAAGGTCAGCTTCATACGCCTGGGATCGACGACGCACACCTTCGACCAGAGCGCCCGCTACATGCATCTGAACTTTGCCCAGGCGACGAACGGACTCAATGTGACCATGCCGGCGAATGGCAACATCGCGCCTCCGGGATATTACATGCTGTTCATTCTCAACAGTTCCGGTGTTCCCTCGGTCGCCAGCATCATGAAGATTGCCGCGGGCGCGGCGACCACCGGCGGACTGCAGGGAACGGTGACGAACAGCTCCGGAGCGCCCCTGCTGGGAGCGAGTGTGACGGCGGGTTCGGGCACAGCTCAGACCGCTTCTGACGGCACCTGGTCCATGCAGAATGTGACTGCCGGGACCGTTACGGTTACTGCATCGCTCAACGGATATACCAGCGCGTCAGAAAGCGCGACAGTTAACGCGGGAAGTAACACCACGGCGGGAACACTCGCTTTGGCGCCGGTCAATCCCGGAAACGTGACCGGACAAGTGGTGAACGGAGGCGGAACAGGAATCTCCGGAGGCACGGTAATCGCCGCGGGATTGACGGTGAGTACCGACGCAAACGGCAATTACACGCTGGCCAATTTGCCCGCAGGGTCGACCACGATCGCAGCCTCGGCGAGCGGCTTTGGCAATGGCAGTACGACTGTGACCGTCGCTGCCGGAACCACAACGACAGCGCCGCCGATTACTCTCACATCCAGCAGCGGAACGATTACCGGCACCGTGACTAGTTCGTCAGGCGCAGCAATTTCCGGCGCTTCGGTCGGTTTTGGCGGAGGCAGCACCACAACCAGTTCGACTGGAACTTACACTCTAACGAACGTACCAGCGGGAACGGTTCAGCTAGTCGCTTCCGCCAGCGGCTTCCAGAGCGTAACGCAAAACGTCACGGTAACTGGCGGCGCAACCACCACGGCGAATTTCACCTTATCTCCCGGCGCAGCGACTGGAACCGTCACCGGCAAGATTACCAACGCTTCCACCGGCGCGGCTCTTTCCGGAGCTACGGTGAGCTGGAGCGGCGGTTCGACTACATCAAGCACGACCGGCATTTACACGCTGGCCAACGTGACGGCAGGAACCGCCAGCGTTACGGCGAGTAAGACCGGCTATCTGCCGCGCACGCTGCAAACTACGGTGAACAGCGGAGCGACAGCCACGCTGAATATCCCAATTGCAACGGCCGGAAAGATCAGCGTGAAAGTTACAGGAACTACCGGGGCCGCAGTTTCTGCCGTGAGCGTGAAAATTACCGGCGGAGTCATCGCAACCACTGTGAACGGCAGCACCAGCACGACTGGAGTATTCACCACTAACTGGATTCCCGTGGGCGGCTACACCATCACGGTTTCAAAGACCGGACACACCACCAGGAGCAAGACTGCCACCGTCGCCAGCGGAGCGACCGTTACAGTGAGCTTTACGAGTTTTTAGGGAGGCCGAGACATGAATTCGAGCGCAATCACCCGCTGGGCTCTGCTGGGCGCGATTGCGGGAATCTTGTGTCTCGGTGCTCGCGCCCAGACGTACACCGCCACTGAGCTTGCCACGGTGCGGCATGACAGCACTCGCATTCACGGAATCAACGCCGTTGGCCAGGCGGTGGGCGAGTCCGGCCATTCCCACGGCGCAGATACGCATGCTTTCTTCTGGCAGCGGCAAGGCGGTATGCGTGATCTGGGAACTCTCGGTGGCGGCGATTACAGCTCGGCGTTTGGTATCAACGATTCCGGCCTGGTAGTGGGAACGTCCAATACAGCTACCAACCTGCGCGCCTTTTCCTGGACCGCTTCTGGCGGTTTGCACGACTTGGGAGCGCTGCCCGGCGCGAATGACAGCCAGGCGTACAGCGTGAACAACGCGGGACAGATCGCGGGCGCCTCGGGCAGCCATGCTGTCGTCTTCAGCAATGGTGCGGTTCAGGATCTGGGAACGCTCGGCGGCGCCATCAGCGAGGCCCATGGCATCAACAACTCCGGCCAGGTGGTCGGGATGTCGCAGACCTCCGATGGCAGCACTCATGCTTTCCTTTTCACCGGCGGCACGATGCAGGACATCGGCGTTATTCCCGGAGACCTTCAGAGCCGTGCCGACCACATAAACGATGCCGGGATGGTGGTCGGAGCCTCCACGGGCACGGGCGGCGTTCGCGCATTCTTCTGGACGGCAACAGGAGGAATGGAACCGATCAACGCGCTCACCGGCGGCGGCTACAGCGAAGCATTCGGCGTGAACAGTCTGGGGCAGGTGGTAGGCGAGTCCGGCAGCTCGCTTGGAACGCGTGCTTTTCTGTGGACGCACAGCGGCGGGATTGTTGATCTAAACACTCTAGTGCCGAGTCTTCCAGGCAATGTGGTACTGACCGGGGCATTTTCCATCAACGATAAGGGCGTGATCGTTGCCTTTGGCGTTCAGAACCCAAACGTGAGCCGGCATCAGGAAGTAAATATCGACAGCCACATTCACGCCGGGCCTACGCGTGTTTTTGTTCTGACTCCGCAATAATCCTGATCAATTCATCGGCGGACGTTTCGTGTGCCATGACGTCCGCTTCTCGTAGGCGCGGGCCAGCGCCAGAACCGTTCCTTCTTTGCCGGGAGCGCCGGCGATCTGCAAGCCAATGGGCAAGCCGGATTTGGAGAAGCCACAGGGAACCGAGATCGCCGGCAGGCCATAACCATTAAACGGACGAGTATTGCGCAGCATGATCAACTCAGCATTGCGAAGATTGGCAGCGTCAGCTTTCAGTTCGGCGAAACTGGGAGCAAGCACGGGAGTTGTGGGTGTTACGATCAGGTCAACTTCCTCGAACAAGTGGAGTATTTCACGGCGCTGCTGCCACAGTTCGTGCTGCTTCTCTACGTATTGCGTGACGGTGACATCTTCGCCGCTGCGGATCCGCCGCAGCGTGTCAGGATCGTAGTCGGCTTCATGGGCCGGAAGATGTCGCTGATGATAGATCCAAGGCTCGCACCGAACCAGCGTGCGATCACTTTCAAACGAAAGATCGATGTTTCTGGTTTCTTTGGTGAAACGCCCGATCTCAGCCAGGGCCGCGTCGACCGTCTGTTCGATTTCCGGCGCAAGGCCTTCCCAGAATTTCCTCGGTGTTCCAATGCGCAGCGACGCGCAGTCCTCTTCTTCGATGGCAGAAGGATAGTAGACAGGCGGAAACTTCTGGCAGTAAATATCGAGATGATCGTAATGTGCGATGGCCTGGAGCAGAAGAGCCGCGTCTAGCACGGTGCGGCACATGGGCCCGACGTGGTCGAGCGACCATGACAGCGGAATGATGCCGCGAGCGGAAACCAGGCCATACGTCGGCTTGAGTCCCACGATGCCGCAGCAGGCCGCGGGAAGACGGATGGATCCCGCCGTATCGGTTCCGATGGCCCCGTAGCAAAGGAAACTGGCAACCGCCGCTGCCGAACCGGAAGATGAGCCTCCAGTGACATGCTCCTTGTTCCAGGGATTGCGCGCGGGACCGAAGCGGCCGATCACGCCACTACCGCCATAAGCAAATTCGTGCAGATTCAGTTTGCCCAGCAGAACCGCGCCGGCGAGCCGCAAGCGGCGGACAACTTCGGCGTCTTCAGAAGGAACGTAGTGCTCCAGTACCTTGCTGGCTGCAGTGGTGCGCACGCCCGCGGTTTCGGCCAGATCCTTTACCGCGAGCGGAATCCCGTGCAGAGGACCTTTCCATTCGCCGCGCATAATTTCAGCTTCCGCGCGACGCGCTTCTTCGAGCGCTGATTCTGCCGTGACGGTGATAAAGGCATTGAGAACAGGATTGATCTGGTCAATGCG
>DATEGH010000343.1:0-4745 GCA_035280185.1 Terriglobales bacterium | reverse complement strand
CGGAAGGCAGTGCACGTGGTGCCCGCTACTGTTGAGCGGCTGCCCCGTGGCCGAGACCAACCCGTACGGCCGCATGACAGCTGAGAAGAGACTGCGGTTTGCTCTCTGGCTCCAGGAAGCAGAAAAGTACAACACCAAAGTGCTGAAGAACCTCATGCAGAAGCGCGGACCCGTCCGGTACTGCGACGGGAACCAAGCTGAATACCTGGCTGAGTTTGTGCCAGTAGAGAAGAAATTCTATCCCTATCGTGAGGCGGTTACGATTCTTGACGAATGGTTCATTACCCGTCCTGACGAGGCGAACCTGCGAGACAGGCTGACGATATCGGGACTATCCCAAGCGCTGAAAGCCGAGAAACGCGAAGAGCTTGCGCAGAAGCTGGCAGAGATTGTGGACGCGCGCGTTGACACGGAGATAAGGATCGGGCGAGCGCAAAGAAATGACAGCAAAGAGCAGGCTTCAGCGAAAGCGGATCATGCCTTGATTGCATAACGACGCGAGCGAGTAATGTCCGTCGAACGCGATGAGGAGCATGGCTCCTAAATTCGCTCCTGATCGGTGGCGGAAACCTGGCTTGGCTCTGTTTTAGTATCAGTGGCTTCGAAGGTCAGATTGACCGACCGGCCCAAAGGGCGAGTCCGGTGTCGAACGCCACGTGAAACGGTTGCCATCTGGCCGGGAGCAAGTTGGATTTCGCCATGCTCGAATTCGATGACTAGTCCGCCGTCAATGACCAGAAATGTCTCGTCCGAGTTCGGATGAGAATGCCAATGATAAGGCTGAGTCATTGTGCTGATCCGCACCACATGGTCGTTGACATAAGCTACTGCGTGATTGTCGTACTTTTCCGTGGCGGGTGCTTCCCTCGACAACGTCACGATCGCCGGTAGATTGTCTTTCATAACCCAGTCCTCTCTGATTCCTCGTTTCTTACAGTTTAACGGTCTTTCTTGTCCTTATTTCAGGACACGAACACGCCTTGGTCTGCGCTGTCTCGGTTGGGTTGGGTTCTGGCTTGTCTTGAGGAAGGCCGAGCCGTCTGATCACCCGCACCACGGGTAACTGCATATCTTCCCGCAATTGGCCTCGCTGTCTGCGGCCGTCCGCACCCAGATCAAAGGTCCAGCTAAGGAGGTCATCGCTATGCGTTGCCCGTACTGCGGAATCGAGCAAACCGAAGTTTTGCGAGCGATCCATCGCCGGCATAAGACGTACCGCTATCGGAAGTGCCATTTCTGTAAGGCGCGCTTCCGAACCCAAGAGAAGGCTGTGCGTTGGGAGGGCGTAGATCGGAAATGGCCCGGAACACCTCCAGCACGCAACGGATGGAAGAATCACCGGGTCTCAGCACTACGCGGAAATTGTGAAGTGGTGGCCTGCGGCGTAGCTTTCAGCAAATCCGGCCCGTGCCGGCATGTAGACCACATTGTGCCGGCTCGGCTTATCCGGAAACTCAGAGCCGGGAATCCGGACCGCCGGGAAAACCTGGAATGTATCTGCGGGACTTGCCATGGTTACAAGCTGCAGGCCGATCACAAACTCTGCATGGGCGATAGGCTGGGGTACTTGGAAATTCTTCGCACGCACAACTTTGATCTGGCGAGGGTCGAGCAGGCGCTGGCGCTATACAACTTATAGATAGGGCCGAACTCAAATGGAAAGGCACATAGCCTCCAACGGAATCCATCGTCCGAGTGCAAACTGATGATAAATTCGTAAGTTCTTCAATATGGCTGACTAATGCTTTACACCTATCATGATAAAATCAGCCTGCTTGCGGATTCCGGGGGATGGTGATCAGGGATTCCGAGCGATCATGATCGCGATTCCGGGGTGATCGTGATCAGGGGTTCCGAGACGAACGTGATCACCGATTCCATTCTGATCGTGATCAGTTTTTCGTAATCCCCGGAACGGTGATCACGATGGGCCGGAACGTTTTCCACAGGGGTGAAGCGCGCTGGACATCACAGCGGGCAAGCTGGTTCTCCGAACGCTTTACAGGAGAGACAGGGTGCCCACCAGGAGATTGTCCATGCGCAAGACCAAGGAAGTGCTTCGCCTCCGCTTTGAACTGGGGCTGGGGCAACGGCAGATCGCCCGAGCTTGTGCGATCAGCCAGGGTGCAGTCCATAGCTACTTGAAGAAAGCTGCCGCTGCGGGGATCGGCTGGCCTTTGCCGGAAGGTTGGGACGAGCCGCGCCTGGAGCAGACGCTGTTCGGGGATCGCCAGCCGGTCGAACGGCGACCACGCACGCTTCCCGACTTTGCCGCGCTGCACGAACAGTTGCGACAGCATCGCCATCTGACGCGGCAGTTGCTTTGGGAAGAGTACCGGCAAGCGCATCCCCAGGGCTACGGCTACAGCCGCTTCTGCGAGCTGTATCAACGTTGGCGCAAGAAACAGGATGTGGTGCTGCGCCAGGAGCATCCGCCCGGCGAGAAGGGTTTCCTCGATTGGGCCGGGGCCACGATTCCCCTCTATGATCCGCAGAGCGGCGCCGTCGAGCAGGCTTCGCTGTTCGTGATGGTGCTGGGCGCCAGTAACTACACCTACGTGGAAGCCACGCGCGATCAGCAGATGGCCGCCTGGCTGGGTTGCCATATCCAGGCCTTTGAATATTTTGGCGGCGTGCCGAGGTTGCTCATTCCCGATAACGCGCGTACGGGAGTGAGCCGTGCCTGCCGCTACGATCCGGATCTCAACCCCACCTACCAAGAACTGGCCATGCATTACGGCGTGGGGGTAGTGCCGGCGCGTCCCTACCGCCCACGGGACAAGGCTAAAGCCGAGGCCGGCGTGCAAGTAGCCGAAAGGTGGATCATCGCGGCGCTGCGCCATCGCAAGTTTTTCTCTCTGGAAGAGCTGAACCGCGCCATTCGCGAACTGCTGGAGCGGTTGAACCAGCGTCCCTTCAAGAAGCGCGAAGGCTCACGGGCCAGCCTGTTCCAGTCCATCGAGCGAGCCGCGTTGCGCCCCTTGCCCGCCGAACGCTTCGACCTCAGCCAGTGGTCCCATGCCCGCGTGAACATCGACTATCACATCGCCTTCCAGGGCAACTTCTACAGTGTGCCGTACAACTTGGTGCACGAACTGGTGGAAGTGCGCGCCACGGCTTCCACGCTGGAGATTTTCCATCGCGGGCAACGCTTGGCTTCGCACCTGCGCGGTTCCGGCCGCGGACACGCCTTCACGCAAAACGAGCACCGGCCGAAAAGTCATCAAGCCCATCTGGAATGGACGCCTTCGCGCATGGTGCACTGGGCCGAGCAAATCGGACCGCACACCGCGCGATTATTCCAGTGCATTCTCTCCGAGAAGCCCCATCCGGAGATGGGTTATCGCTCTTGTCTGGGCATCATTCGGCTGGCCGAGCAGTACTCGTCGGCCCGCATGGAAGCCGCCGCGCAGCGTGCGGTCGAGAGCGGTGCTTGCCGCTACCAGAGCGTGAAATCGATCCTCCAGAACTCCCTGGACCGCCAGCCACTCCCGCAACTTCCTTCGCTGCCTCCTGCGTCCGCGCACGACAACATTCGTGGCGCGGAGTACTTCGAGTAAGGGAGGAGCGCGATGCTACAGCAACCGATGCTGGAAAAACTACAAACCATGAAATGGCAGGGGATCATCCAAGCACTGGAACAACAAGAACAAGACGAAGCCGCGCGGGCGTTGAGTTTTTTGGATCGCTTGGCGCTGCTGATCGATCAGCAGTGGACCTGGCGGCAGAACCAAGTGCTGGCCCGGCGGCTGAAGACTTCCCGCCTGAAGGGCGCCGCGTGCGTGGAAAACATCGACTACCGCGCCGAACGCGGGCTCAGCAAGAGCGTGATTCGTGCCTTGGCCCAGGATTCGTCTTGGGTGAAAAACCACGAACACATTTTCGTGCTCGGCCCGTGTGGCGTGGGCAAGAGCTACGTCGCTTCCGCCCTGGCGCAGAAAGCTTGTCGGGACGGCTACTCGGTCTACTACACCCGGACCGCGGCGCTGTTTCGCGATTTGCATTTGGCGCGAGCCGACGGCAGCTTGCGGCATCTGCTCAAGCGGCTGAACCGCATCGATGTGCTGGTGGTCGATGACTGGGCTATGACTCCCATGTCCGAGGAGGAACGCCGGGACTTCTGGGAGATCGCCGAAGACCGCTACCAGACCCGCTCGATGATCCTGACCTCGCAACTGCCGGTGTCTCGCTGGCACGAGCAGATCGGCGATCCCACGCTGGCCGACGCCATCCTCGACCGGCTGGTGCACAACGCCCACCGCATCGAAATGCGCGGCGAGTCCATGCGCAAGCAGCGCGAGGAAAAGAAGGGCGAAAAATGAAGGCGAATCGGCAGGCGAAAAGCTGTGGAAAAGCCGCTCCGTGGAAACCCACAGACAGGGTTTCCACTCCGCTTGGAAATCCCGCCAAAGGCGCGGGATTCCCACTTTTCACACAGCTCCAGCAACAACAAACTTGACCATCGTGATCACTTTCTGGAAAATGCGAATGCCAGCGTCGCTTCGCTCCGACGACTGCTCACATCACTTCCGGAACGCTGATCACCATCAGCCCGGAATCCCGATCACCTTCCCCGGAATCCGCACCCTGGACGAAGAGTCAGGCGCGGCCCGTCCGCGAAGGAGTGACAAGCAAAAATGGAAGCGAACCTTGAACAGTGTCCATTGTGCGGTTCTGAACTCTCACAAACCAAATTCCGGGAGATCCGAGCAAAGCTCAGAGAGCAAGATCAGAAAAAAGCCGAC
>DATEGH010000342.1:0-10032 GCA_035280185.1 Terriglobales bacterium | reverse complement strand
AAATGCTGCTTCGCTGCATGTCGGAAGCCCATCGCCGCGATGGCGACTTGAAGCTCGCGTCCCCATCTGCCCAAGCTGCCATCATTCTGGAATTAACCCGCACGGAGCGCCTGTTCGAGATCTATGACAGCTCAACCGATGCGGTGCGCAGTTTCAGCGGCTTCCTGCCAAATGCCATGCGGCAGCAACTGCTTCATAAGCGCCCATTGAACCAGGCAGTGGCGTAAGCCGCCGGAAAAGTGAGTCATGTCAGAAGCGGAAAGCGTGGCAACTCTCGCTGCCAGACCGAACCGGTTCACTGCCTTCACGTCGCGGCTGCGCGGCAGCAGCCCGGGGGCCCTAGTGCTCGGCGGAAGTCTGATCATGCTGTTGAGCATGGGCTTCGTCAACCTCTTCAACTTTGCTTACAACGTTTTCATGGCCCGCGAACTCGGTCCAGCCGAGTTTGGCCATATCAATGCCGCAGTCGCGATTCTGCTCATCGCGTCGTGCGTAAGCCTTTCATTCCAGTTGGTATGCACCAAGTTCGTTGCGCGCAATCAGGCGGAGAGTGGCAGAGCCGGCG
Source organism: Terriglobales bacterium (assembly GCA_035280185.1). Classification (GTDB taxonomy): domain Bacteria; phylum Acidobacteriota; class Terriglobia; order Terriglobales; family Acidobacteriaceae; genus Angelobacter. The sequence goes on along the minus strand of DATEGH010000342.1, from coordinate 9,467 downwards.
TGTTCCACTACCTTCTCCGCCGGTCATGGATGATCAGCCTGCCGTTGGGCGTTGGCCTGTTCCTAGCGCAAAGGCCCGTAGCCGAATATCTCAACCTTCCCGACCCATGGCTCATGGGCGTGCTTGCGATCGGCATTGGAATTTATGCGCCGGTAGGAGTGAAGCGCGGCGCGATGCAGGGGACATGCTCTTTCATCCGGCTCGGCTCGAATTTCGTGCTGGAAGCATTGACCCGTTTTGTCGTCGGCGTGCTCCTCGTGGTGTTCGGATACGGCACATTGGGCGCGGTAGGAGCGATTTCCGCCGCAGTGGTGGTTGCCTACTTCTTTCCACGAGTGCCTCCGGGGCTGCGGACGAACAGCCATATTGCAGAGTCGCCCTCGTTCGCCGAAGCGCTGCAGGCCATTGTTTTTTTTGTGGGCCAGGTCATCATCAACAACGTTGACATCCTGATGGTGAAGCACTATTTCGCCGCTGAGCCGGCCGGAATTTACGCCGCTTTGGCCCAGGTGGGGCGGTTGCTTTACTTCGTCTGCTGGTTTGGCATCGTCAATGCCATGTTCCCGGTTAGCGCCGCCGCCCGCGAAGATGACGGGCGGCGTTCTCACACCCTCATGCTGCCGGTGGTTCTCGTGCTTGGAGTTTCGGCGCTGTTCGTGCTCGTGGTCGCTCTTTTCCCCCACTTCATCATGAGCGTGATCTTCGGGGCTAAGTTCGCCCAGACAGAATCTCTTCTGGCCTGGTATGCCGCTGCAACCGCGCTGTACTCACTTTGCGTCGTACTCATTGCATACGAGATGTCGCGGCGGATTGCCAATACCGGATGGCTGCAACTGTTGTTCAGCGGAGCGCTGGTGCTATCGATTGGAGCATTCCATGGCACGCTGCGCGAAGTTGTGGCTGTTCGCATTGTTCTGATGGCGGTGATGCTCGTGATGGTCTCGTTCCCGTTTGTGCGCAGGCACCGGCAAGCTCTTACTCCGGAGGCCGCATGAAGAAGCTCCGCCGTATTACCGAAGCCGAGATCATTCATGAGTTCCTGAAGTCTGAGTTCTATCACCCGGAGTACGACGCGGATCGCGCCCGCTTCGAGCGGCTGGTCTATTGCGCCGATCTGAACGATGACATGGAAAATGCCGTGCGCCGGGCGCTGCTGTTCCGCCGGCGCGGACATATGTGGCGCGAGCTGCCACACGACACCCAATGGTGGGAGATGGAATTTTCGACCGAGGAGGCGCAGCAGGTAAACATCTTCCCGAGGGCGCAATGGCGCGCGCCGGCGCGCGGCAACTTTGCCGCATTGAATGTCGCCGAGCAGATCAGGCGGGACATGCTCTCAGAACATCCCAGCCCGCTGGCGGCCAAGATCAAAAGCCTGGCCATGATGCTCCAGGCCGAAGGGCCGAAATCCACCATTATGCTGATCGGCATCAACGAGCAGCGTCCGCTGACCATGCTCGAAGGCAACCATCGTTTTGTCGCTTCCCTGATGCTGCCCCAGGACATCACGTTGCGCCGGCTGCGGGTGACCTGCGGGTTCTCTCCTCACATGGAGAAATGCTGCTGGTATAAGACGAATTTCCCTACGCTTTCCCATTACCTGAAAAACCGCATCAAATATTTCTGGGACAGAGAAGCTGACGTTTACCGTCTGCTGGCCAGGACCAGTCCCGGAGCGCGAGGCGCAAGCAGGCTTGCAGCCCCGGCTGAAGCCCAGCAATTGAAGTCGAAATAACCCGAAATCAGCTCAATACCAGAGCTCCCCGGAGGCGTTTTATGAAGATTCAGAGCACCAGCGCAAAATTCCTGAGCGTCAGCTTGGCCGCCCTTTTGTGTATGACTCCGGAAATGTGGGGGCAACAACCCTCGCAGCAGCCAAGCTCCCAGCCGGCAACCGACAGCGCTCCGGCCCAGCCAGCCGGCCCGGGAAACGCTCAGGCGCAGCCAGATCAAGGGCAAAACGCGCCCACCAATCAACCTGCAAACAGCGGAACCACGGTGAATCCCTCGCAAGGACCACTGCAGCCGGTGACCACGTACCCTGAAGCCTCGGGAACACAGCAGAACGAACCGCCGGCTGACCTGAACCCACAGACCGTCACGATTCCTGAAGCGCCGAAGGCCAAACAACAGCCGTCGCAACCGGTTGGAGCGGCAACCGCAGAGAAGGTGCCGACAGCTGGCGGAGCAGCCGCCAAACCGGCGGGGGCGGCGATTGCTCCGGCGAAGCAGCATCAGACGCGCTCACTGCTGATCAAGATTGGCGCGATTGCTGCGGCGGGCGTGGCCGCAGGCACGATATTTGCGCTGAGCCGCGGTACGTCATCGAAGCCGCCTGGAGCTCAGTGAGAGCCGCTCGCGACCAAAACTCAGGAGTCAGATAAGAGACGATGCCGAAACCTCTCCTCATCAGCTTTTCCGGCCTTGACGGTTCGGGAAAATCTACGCAGATCGAGAACCTGCTCGCGGCCCTGCACGCGGCCGGCAAGAAAACTCGCACCCTCGCCTTCTGGGACAACGTGGTGGTTGGGGTGAAGTACCGCGAAGGCTTTGTACACAGGGTTTACAAGAGCGAACGTGGCATAGGGGAGCCGGGAAAGCCTGTGAACCGTCGTGATAAAAACGTTCGCGCATGGTATCTCACTGCCGCGCGTCATCTCCTTTATCTCGCCGACGCCGTCAATCTCCGTCGGGTGGTCGGCCGCGAAATCAATAAGCAGGACGCCGATGTGATCGTGCTGGACCGCTATATCTATGACGAACTATCGAATCTTGACCTTGGGAATTCGTTGAGCCGCCGGTTTGTGCGTTTTGTGCAGGGATTCGTTCCCCGTCCTGATATCGCTTATCTCCTGGATGCCGATCCGGCTGGCGCCCATGCCCGCAAGCCCGAGTATCCGGTGGAGTTTATGAAAAAGTGCCGTCGCGCCTACTTCAACCTGGCTTCACTGCTCGGAACCATGACGATTATTCCTGTCCTGGAATTGAACGACGCTAAAATCGCGGTCCTCAAAGCGGCGCAGCAGAAGCTTGGTCCGCTCCCCCTGGCAGCGCCGGAACTCGCAGGCGAAGGGGAGTTTCGCGATCCTACTGCGGCTGCCTAGCAAGGCGCTACCCGCGAGATACCATTTCATTCGAGCGCTGGCGCCGTTTGCGCCACGCCATTTCGAACTGCGCGAATTTCCCGACTCTTTCGGTGCTCGGTTCGCTGTCGAACCACAGCAGCAATTGGAGAGCCAGCCGGTCCAATGTCTTGCTGAAGAGTTGTTTCATCTTCAAAAGTCCTGCCATAACGCCTCATCGCGGCATGCCTTGAGCAGCATGCTCTTCATCTCTCTTCGGAGTTGATTGTTTTTGACTCTGAATAAGGGGGAACTACACCGGGAAGCCGGGCGGCGGACGTCGGTTTTGGTTAAATCCAAAATGGCCGGGCAGCAGAAGCATGATGATGGCCGAAACACTCTCCTGCTGGTGCGCCGTCAGAGTAATTAAATGAAGTGGAAGAAGCGCCGGCAGCGCGCCTGCTGGGCCGCTGCTGTGTTGATTCTGTGATGCAAATTCGGCGGATTGCCGCGTCTCCACGATCGCCGGTGCGCTGTTCAGGTCGTCGGTGATTGAGATGATGGGGAAGAGGACGCAAATGAGGGCAATGACTGCGAAACTTCGTAGTGCCCTGGCGGACTGCGCATGGGGAGTTATTTCCCGTGTCCCGAGCAGCAACGCGAGGGAAATTACCGCCCACAGCAGGTTGAGCGCGAATTCCAAGCTTACGTTCATGCGTCTCTCTGAAGCGTGAGCAACTGTTCACGCCAGCCAGAGCGTTTGACCAGGCAAATCTACTCCAGGGTATGAAGTCACTCTGTAGCGCTTAGGATGTCTTGGTATTTTGAACCCTTGGGTCCGGGAAAAGTTGTGTCTTAGTTCACCTTAATCCGCAGTAGCGGGCGCATTTGGGCCAGAGAAAATGCGGGTCCGATTAGCTCTTCTTGGCCGCCAGCGGAGCTGGAATCAAGGCCTCAAGCGGTACAAACTCGGTGGGGTAGATTCCGGTGTAGCAGGAAGTACAGTAGGAGGTTTTCTCACCTTCGGCACAAGCTGCGCGGAGTCCCTGAAGTGAGAGATAGGCGAGCGAATCGGCTCCAATGTAGTCACGGATTTCGTCCACGGACTTGTTGGCGCCGATGAGCTGGTTCTTTGAAGGAGTGTCCACGCCGTAATAGCAGGGCGAAATCGTAGGCGGACAGGAGATGCGGACGTGAACTTCCTTGGCACCCGCATCGCGCACCATGCGCACGATTTTGCGGCTGGTGGTGCCGCGCACAATGGAGTCGTCAATCAGGATCACGCGCTTGCCCGCAAGCAGGCTGCGGACGGGATTCAGCTTGAGCTTCACGCCGAAGTCGCGGACGCGCTGTTCCGGCTCAATGAAAGTTCGGCCAACATAGTGGTTTCGGATCAGGCCAAAGCGGAAGGGCAACTGTGCTTCCGCGGCATAACCCAGCGCCGCAGTCACTCCGGAGTCGGGAACGGGCACAACGATATCCGCTTCAACCGGCGATTCTTTGGCAAGCTGCCGACCCATAGCTTCGCGGCTGGTCTGAACGGAACGTCCGAAAACGGTGCTGTCAGGACGCGAGAAGTACACATGCTCGAAGATGCAGCTTGAGCGCTTCTTCTCGTCGGCAAAACGGCGCGAGGAAACGCCTTCCGGACCAACGACAACCATCTCGCCGGGATGGACGTCGCGTTCGTAGGTTGCGCCGATCAGATCGAACGCGCAAGTTTCGGAAGCAAAGACGATCGTGTCCCGCTCAGAGCCGGCGCCGTTCGGGATGCGCCCCATGGAGAGCGGGCGGAATCCGCGCGGATCGCGCACGGCAAACACGCGGTCGCTGGTCATCAGCACCAGCGAGAATGCACCTTCAATCTGCCGCAACGCCTCTGACACAGCTTCAGGAAGCGTCTGCTCTTTGGACTGCGCGATCAGATGGACGATGACTTCGGTATCGCTCGTTGTCTGAAATATCGATCCCTGCGCCTCGAGCCGGCTTCGGATCTCCCAGGCATTCACCAGATTGCCGTTGTGGGCCAGCGCGATCATGCCTTTGTTGCAATCCACCATGATGGGCTGGGCGTTCAGAGCTGAGGAATCGCCGCTGGTGGAATAGCGAGTGTGGCCGATAGCGAGCATTCCCGGCAGGCTGCGCAGGACATCTTCAGTGAAGATGTCGGCGACCAGCCCCATGGATTTGTGAACGTAAAGGCGCGCGGCATCGGAAGACACAATGCCGGCCGATTCTTGCCCGCGATGCTGCAGTTGGTGCAGGCCAAGATAAGCCAGCGTTGAGGCCTCGGGATGATTGTGCACCGCGACCACGCCGCACTCGTCCTTGAATTTGTCGCTTCGCTCCAAACCGCTCACGATGGTGCTCCCCTTTGCATCCTTGTGTACTTGCTGCAAGACGCTTGCCGTCGTCCTGAGTTCTTGACCCTTTGCAGCTACTTCGAGCTAAGTACTAAGGGCTAAGTGCTAGCTGCTAATTGCCATTTGCCATTTGCCAATTGCTTCTCTTCAGCTCTTCTGCAACGTCTCCGGTACCAGGTGCTCCGGAGTCTCGCTGTGCAGGGCCTTGGGCAGAGCTGTTTCCCAGACTTTCCTCAGGTCTGACACTTCCGCGGTTACAGCCATTCTGCCGTCAATCGCAATTTCAAGTTTTTCAGGAATTGTGCGCCCGAGCCGTTCCGCCCGCAAGCCCCATTTTACCGCTACTCTTTGGATGTCCCCAGCCTTTTCCGGGTCGCAACTTATCAAGACGCGGCTGCCGTCTTCGCCAAACAGAAGTGCATCACCGGATAGGCCGTTGGAACTAAGAGAGATAGCTGCTCCCATCTGTTTCGGGAATGCCGATTCTGCCAGAGCAACGGCCAGACCCCCGTCTGCGGAGTCGTGGGCAGATTCGATCAGTTTGGCGTGAATCAGCTCTCGCAGGCATTTCTGCAGTGCAGCTTCCTGCTTCAGGTCGAGCGCTGGCGGCAAGCCCCATATCTCTCCGAGGACATTTTTCGCGTACTCAGAGGATCCCAGCTCGGCTTCCGAACGCACTGCGTCAGCAGGAGGGCCGCCGCTCAGGAGAAACACATCACGACCGGGCTGGCGGAAATGAAAAGTCATTGCGTCGTCGACATTTTCCAGAATGCCGACGATGCCAACCACAGGCGTGGGATAAATGCCTTCGCCCAGAGTTTCGTTATAAAGGCTCACGTTGCCGCCGGTGATCGGCGTTTCCAGTGCGGTGCAGGCTTCGGCCAGGCCGTCAACAACTTCAGAGAACTGCCACATGATTTCCGGCTTCTCCGGATTGCCGAAGTTGAGGCAGTTGGTGGCAGCAACCGGCGTAGCTCCGGTGCAGGAGACGTTCCGCGCCGCTTCAGCAACGGCGTGCATCGCTCCCAATTTCGGCGCCAGCCAGCACCAACGTCCGTTGCCGTCGAGAGCCATGGCGAGTCCGCGTTTCGTTCCTTTGATCCTCATCAATCCGCCGTCGGCCCCGGGACCTTCTACCGTGTTGGTCTGCACCATGGAATCGTACTGCTCGAAAATCCAGCGCTTGGAGCAGATGTTGGGCGATGCCAGCAACTGCTTGATCGCGCCAGTGTAGTCGCTACTCGCATTCAGACGGACACGTGCGGGCCGCGTGCGTGGGACAGGAGCGCTCCACGGCTGCATTGGACGCTTATAGAGCGGAGCATCGTCGGTGAGTGACGTATTCGGAATATCGGCCACGAGTTTCCCGTGCTCCAGCACGCGCAGCCGGCCACTGCTTGTAACGCGTCCGGCGATCACGGCATCGAGGCCCCATTTATCGAACACCCGCAGCACTTCCTGCTCGCGTCCGCTCTCCGCCACCAGCAGCATGCGTTCCTGGGATTCGCTCAGCATGATTTCGTAGGCGTTCATGCCGGTCTCGCGCTGCGGGATGCGGTCCAGCTCAATTTCAATTCCTACGTTGCCGCGCGCGCCCATCTCGCAAGTGGAGCAGGTCAGCCCGGCGGCGCCCATATCCTGTATGCCGACCACGGCGCCGGTCTGCATGGCTTCCAGACACGCTTCGAGCAGCAGTTTTTCCAGAAACGGATCGCCCACCTGAACGTTGGGCCGCTTCTGTTCTGAGCCTTCGCGGAACTCCTCGCTGGCCATGGTGGCGCCGTGGATGCCATCGCGCCCCGTTTTCGCGCCAACGTAGATCACCGGATTGCCTTCGCCGGCAGCTTTGGCGTAGAAGATCTGATCGCGTCGAACGATCCCCAGCGCAAAGGCATTCACCAGCGGATTCTGCGAGTAGCACGGCTCGAACTTGGTTTCGCCGCCCAGATTGGGCACGCCAAAGCAGTTGCCGTAAGAGGCGATGCCGCTCACTACACCTTCCAGCACCGCGTGGTTGCGATGCACAGTGGCCTGGCTGGCCTCTTTGCCGGCGGTCACCGGACCAAAGCGCAGCGAATCCATCACCGCCAGCGGGCGGGCGCCCATGGTGAAGATGTCGCGCAGGATTCCGCCCACGCCTGTCGCGGCGCCCTGAAAAGGCTCGATGAAAGAAGGATGGTTGTGCGACTCGATCTTGAACGCGCAGGCCCAGCCGTCGCCGATATCAATGATGCCGGCGTTTTCGCCCGGACCCTGCACCACCAGCTTGCTGCGCGTGGGCAGCCGCTTCAGATGTACGCGCGACGATTTGTAGGAGCAGTGCTCGCTCCACATCACACTGAAAATGCCCAACTCAGTCAGCGAAGGTTCCCGCCCGAGCGCGCTTCTGATCTTCTCGTATTCGTCAGGCGTGATGCCGTGGTCTTCGATGAGTTCGGGCGTGATAGCAGGGGGATTGGCATGTGTCGTTGGCATAGGGGTACATCTCCATTTTCGCATCTTCCTAGGCGACGCGGGAGTCTCTTCATCGGAAGGTCGCGGGCATCTTCGTTTCAACCCGGACTGCAAATTGAGATCTCGACCGACCTTCCTCGTCGAGGAACACGTTAGCCAGCCAAAGCTCCTGAATCGTTTGGATCAAACCCATCCACTGCAGGTATATGCGTAAACCCCGCAGCGATTGATAGATAGAACCGATGCGCACCATGAGTTAATTTGTACTTGTGACGTGCCCCCTGCGGCTGTAGGACCAATTCAACAGGAGGTATGTCGTCATTTCTCAAAAAACCCGCAAGGATGCGACTAAATCTACTCTTCGCTGTCTCGCCAGTTTCAACTTGATCGTTGAAAACACCATGACCGAGCTGTCGCCGAACGGGCTCAATGTCCCTGATTTTCACTTCGTAGGGTTGGTGTCCGGGGAACGCCTGCCGATCAACGGAATAACTTCTGGAAGTGGGTACGAAGTTCGCCATCCCGGCCTCCGCCCACCAATCATCGTTAATCTCAAACACAAAGTCATGGTGCATAAGCTGCATCGGTGCCTCTCTCATAAGGTTGCACTCTGGCTAATGATCACGCAGTGAGCACACCATCGAGCCGCGGAGGGCTGGCTAGGCAATGCGTGCTTTTTTCGCCCGCGCCGCACGCGGCTTCATTTTCATTGTGATTTGCGCATCCATATTCAGCCGCTGTGCGTAGTTCAGCAGCTTTTCAATGCTCATTGTAGAAATCTTCCCGTTCATCAGATTGCTGATGTTGGGCTGGTATTCTCCTAGAAGCCCGGCAACCTGCTTTTGGGTGTAGCGCCGCCTACGGATATGATCGAGCAGGGCAGTCAGGATAGCTGCTTTGATCTTCAACGCCGCAGCGTCCTCCTTCGAGAAGCCCAGGTCGTCGAAGACGTTGCCCTTGGTTACGTGACTTGGCCTGTTTGCTTTTGCCCGCATGTGTCTATTCCATCCTTTCTAGGCGAATCCGTTGTTGCACCCGGCGTAATCGTTCATTCACGATCTCCAAATCGCGCCGGTCTGTCTTATGGCTCCGTTTTTCAAAACAGTGCAAGACGTAAATTACATTTGCGATCTTGGACAAATACACCACGCGATACCAGGTCTTTTCGTCGCTTTCTTTCAATTCCCAGACGCCAGGGCCCAGCGACTGCATCCGTCGTGTCGCCGACTTGGGCGTTCGGCCCTGCTGTAACGGCCACAGAGAGTACCCGAACTCGGCTCGAACAGCTTCCGGGAAACCCGCCAGCACTTCTCTGGCGTCTCCTTCCCAGTGAATTTCTGCGGGTTGCGGTTCTTCTTCGAGCGTTCGAGCCACATCACAATCTAACAAACATCGAATGCGGTGTATATAAGTTTTATTATAGACGGCGCAGGCGCATGCGCCTCCGGCTTTCGTTACACTACTTCCGCATGAAATCGGTCATCATCGGTACCGCGGGTCACATTGATCATGGCAAGACCACGCTAGTTAAGGCGCTGACCGGAATTGATGCCGACCGCCTGGAAGAAGAGAAGCGGCGCGGGATCAC
>DATEGH010000341.1:0-6393 GCA_035280185.1 Terriglobales bacterium | reverse complement strand
TGGCTCCGGGCGAAACCACCTCACGCGACTTGAACCACCTCGCGCCCAGCAAGACCAGCATCACCGGAACCAGAATGGCGCAGATGCCCATGCTCTGGATCATCAGATCGCTAAGCATCGCGCCAAACAGGCCAATCCAGTTGTTGGGAGGCTGCCCGGCTGTAGCCGCCGTATTCAACGAGGGGTCGCCGGGTGAGTAGCTGGCCAGAGCGAGTAAAAGGAGCGCCGCAGAGGCAAACAGGAGAAACCCAACCAGCTCATTCAACCGCCGGTTCCGGGTAGGCGTGAAAGCACGCGAGAGAAACTTCATGAAGGTGTTCCGCCCTTCAGTAGAGACACCGCTTCTACCAAGGTCCAGAGTAACACCAGAGCCACTCCATTATGCCAGATTCCCTGCTCAATCCAAGCTGAAAATCGTAGTTCGACGGTGCTAAAGCGTTGCCTTAGCGTATTCCTTTATATCGGGATTGGATTTGCAGATCGGAAGATCGGCAGAACCAAACACTCACCGGCAGGGCAATTCCGGGAATTCGGGAACGCTTCAGGCACATTGGTGAAATCGCGCAGGTCTTGAAGGTTCTGCTCAACCTGCGTCTCAAACGAATCAGATTAGGCACCTTCTTGCATCCTCCTCTTAGCTCAAGTCAGATTCTTTTGTTTCAGCACAAAACGCGCCGGCTTTGCCCGTCTCTCGAGGACACCTTCCTGCACAAGCCTATGCAGCCAGGTTTTCATCTGTGCGCCCGATACTTGCAGCATGGAAGCCACCTCGGATTCCTTCCTGGGCGTGACCAGGATTTCGGTCAGAATCTCACGAACGCGCGCGAACAATAGTTCCGCGGGCTCCAAAGCAGTAACGGCTTCATTCTTCACAGCAATGTACCCGTTCGATTCCTCGTAATAGCCGCTATTCTCTTCACGGCACTGATGTGTTCCCAAGGATCCGGCTCGCAGCCGAATCGAAGTGTCCTGATCCATCGGTTCAGCCGCAACTTGGAAGCTGAGCTCAGCCTGCTGCTCTGAAATCGGCTCCCAGGTCGTGTTCAATATGGATAAAAACTCGTCTTGCTCTTCAGGATTAGGCCAGGGTCGCGCTCCCATCCTGCCCAGATCCTGCAGTCCACGCTCAATCTCGCCTGTGGATCGCACATAAACCGGGACGAACTTCAGTTTCTGCAATTGTTCCGTCGCCCCGGCCCAAGTGCCGCCTTTTTCATAATCCGAGCTCACCACCACGGCAGCATCGGAGAGTGCGTAGATGAGCTTGTTTCTTTGCATCGCGTGCCCAACATTGAACCCCGCGCCCGGATCGTAAGGGGAAATCAGGACAAGCTGCTCATCCAGTAGCCAGTTGCGGTTTTCTCTTTGCAGGACGGCCCTTTCCAAACTGTCTGCCATTACTCCAATGGCGCGGCCGCCGGCTTCCAACGCCCCCGTCATCGCGGCTCGATCGATTCCTGGCGCGCCGCCTGATATCACGGTTTTCTTTGCCGTCGCTGCCTGCTGCCCCAATCCCTGCGCATATTCAAGCAGTGTTGGATCGGCATGGCGCGAACCGACTACGGCAAGCCCTCCCAACTCAAGCAGGCTGCGCGGACCGCAACCATAGAGCACCGCCGGGGCATCGTCCTTCAGCCGTGCTTTGAACTTCTGCGGATATTCGGCATCGGCGCGGCTCACAATCCAGATCGCACGCGATCGCCAACGCTCCACGGCCTGGCTGACCAGAAACCCTCGCTCCAGCAACCTCTGAATACGCTCCGTTGAGACTACCGCACTCAGCTCCCGCGTCAACTGGCCGGCATCTGCGCCCAGCAAATCAGAAGGAGTTCGCCCCAATTCCTTGAGCTGTCGCGCAACCCGGCGATATTCTCCTGGAGTCAGCAGCTCGCCATCATCTCTAGCTGCCTGTCCGGTGATGAGCGGCGCCGTCAGCAGCAGTATGGCTTGCGTATCGCTGGAGATAGCCGGCGTCATTGGTCATGCCCCGCATAGGAGAGAGCGGTAGGAAACACCGGTCCGCAGCCGTGGCGCCGCAGCAGCCATCCTGCCACCGTCATGGTCCATCGTGAGTCCACCAGATCATCTACCAGCAATACACCGCCCGGAGACAAATGTTCAACCGATACTTCCAGAGCGCCATCCAGATTTCTTGCTTGTTGCGTGCTGTTGGCCATACTCTTCTGTTCTGCGCGCTCGTCTGTCTTCCGCAATACCATCGCAAATTCAAGTCCAAGCGTATTCGCAAGCCGTTCCGCAAAATCCTTCACCAACATTGTATGTCGCAATGATGGGACGCATGTCACCCAGGCAGGCGCCGGCTGTGGGTTCCAGTTTCGTATCATTTCGGCGCATGCCGTGACCAACTCATCGCTGAACCTGCCTGTGTGATATTTCCCATCCCTTACGGCTGCACCCCAGCCCGCATCTCCCCAGATGCAGAGAGCTCTCCCAGGCTCGTTCCGCTCATCTTCAGGGACCACGCCCTTCACACCATAGCGGGGCATTCCTCCAGTTGGCCATCTCGTGCGTGGTTCAATAACGAAATCAACTCGCTTGAGGAACCTCACAGCTTCTCTCACCAGTGCCGGGTCGGGCGCTGAGGGCAAGTTCGACAAGCCGCCTGATTGCTCGCCCGGATTGCCATCGAGAGCGCGTATCAGAAAATCCATGTGACCACTCTGCAAGGCAACGTATTGCTGCATCTGGCCCTGCTCAATCCGCCGCAACTCAGTCAATCGTTCCGCGCGTGTCCAGAACGCTTCATTCAGCCGCGCGGCGGTGAGCTGCCATTTTGTGCCCTGCTTCACAATCGGCGGTGGAGATTCAAGCTTCAACAGATCAATCGTCTTCTGGATGCGTCCTTGACTGAGATTTACCTTCCCTAGCATTTCCGGAACAGAAAGTCCTGAGGCAGAGGCCTCGAGCGCCTCGAGGACCGATGCTGCCTCCTCGCGCGTGGGGAAAGCGCTCTGAATGAAGTAGTCTGTGATCTCCCGCTCCTCATCCCCGCTGAGTAATACTCCGTACGCCGAAGGTATCGCGCGTCCTGCCCTGCCGACCTGTTGGTAGTACGCCACCACAGATCCAGGCGCCTGGTAATGAATCACGAACGCAAGATCAGGCTTGTCGAATCCCATCCCAAGAGCGGTCGTCGCAACCAGAGCTTTCACCTGATTCTGGATAAGTGCTCGCTCCAGTTCTTCTCGCGCGGCGGTCTCGCTCGTATATGCTTCCACATTCTGACCGCGCGCCTTGAGCCAATCCGCCACTTGGTTGGCATCGCGGACTGTGAGTGCGTAAATGATGCCGGTTCCCGGCAAGCGCCGAACATGCTCCGCCAGCCATGCCAGCCGTTCAGCTTGTGTATGCAGTCGGATGGTCTGCAGCGTCAGCGACGTCCGCGCCAGGTCGCCCCTGAGCACTTCCAGATTTGGTCCCAACACGCTCCGAAGGTCCTCCATAACGCGATTGTTCGCCGTGGCAGTCGTTGCCAGAAGACGCATGTTCGCAGGCAGGGTTCCGGCTGTCCGCTCGATGAGCCGGTAATGCGGCCGGAAGTCATGGCCCCAGTCCGAGATGCAATGGGCCTCATCCACCACCAGCAGCGAGACTCGCGGTGCAATCCGGGACAGAACGTTAGTCTGGAATCGCTCATTATCCAGGCGTTCTGGCGATATGAGAAGGATGTCAACTTCTCCTCGTCGAAGCTGCCCTTCAATTTCGTCCCAGTCTTCTTGATTGTCGGAATGGATCGTCGCGGCTCGCACTCCCATCCGGGTGGCAGCCTCGATCTGGTTTCTCATCAGGGCGAGGAGCGGGGATATAAGAAGCGCGGGGCCCGCTCCTTGTTCACGCAGCAGCTTTGTCGCAATAAAGTAGACAAAGCTTTTTCCCCAACCTGTCTTCTGCACCACCAGAAGCCGGCTTCGCCCCTCAACAATATGGCGAATAGCCTCTTCCTGACCTTCTCTGAAAATTGCTTTTGGGATAGAGCAGCCAAGCCGAAGCAGTTCCAGTGATCGGCCGGCATCGTAGGCCAAGTTTGCATCCTCCCCTGGATCGGGAAGATTGTAAAGCAGAGTACGTCCAACCCAAATGAAGTTGACTGCGTTCTGAGCGCTCAGATCTCGTGCGATACTATCCCGCTCTTCGTGTCACCCCGCGCAGCAGAATCTCATGAATGCGCTGTGACAAAGCTTCAAAACCGTCGCTCTTCAGCACATAATCTGCTTCGTCAATGCATTGATCGGATTTACAGATTTCTAGTAGTGGAGCTTGCGGGCAGTATTCCCTCAACTCAATCGCCAAAGCTCTCTTGATTCGGCTGCTGATGGCGTCTCCGAGCACCACCAGATCGAAGCGCAGGTTGTCGCAGGACTTCCGCACCTGGTTGAAGTCGGTTGCACCCACCACGAAATTCCCACGCTGCTGAAGCGCCTTCTGCATTGCCTCTGCGGCAAACTGGCTCTGGGCAATGACGAGGGTGTAGGCCATCAGTGGTGAGACGGTAAGCGTGAACGCCGAGTTTGCTTCAAACAGAATCCAGCGAGCAGAAACAGCGCCACCGTAGCGCTTAAAGTAACAAGATCAAAGGCCGCAGCAGAATTCCTTCTTCTTCAGCATCCTGAGCGAGCCCGAGGAAGCTTGCAACGTCAGACTCGGCGATCAGGTGCGATCAAGGCACTCCCGCGCGATTGAACACTTCGGGGTCCACTTCAGAAAAAAACTCCTGATGAAGCCGAGACACTACCTGAGGCACATCGGGCTCGTCAATGACAAAGCTAATGTTGATTTCGGAAGCGCCCTGGGAAATCATCTGGATGTTTACGTTAGGAATGGCACTGAACACCTTGGCGGCGATTCCGGGCGTGTTGCGGATGTTCTCGCCCACAAGGCAGACGATGGCCTTTCGCCCTTCGTACTTCACGTCCGCCAGTTTTCCCAGATCGGCTGCGATAGCGGCAATCGATTCATTCGAATCCACAGTTACGGAGACGCTCACCTCCGATGTGGAAACCATGTCCACCGGGCAGCGATGGTTGGCAAAAACTTCAAAGATGCTCTTGAGAAAGCCGTGAGCCATGAGCATCCGCGTGGCAACCACATCAACCACGGTAATCCGCTTCTTTGCCGCAATTGCCTTAAAGATGTTCTTGCTTTTTGGCGCCGTGGCAGTGATCAGCGTGCCCTCGCATTGTGGATTGCGCGAGTTCAAGATGAGCACAGGAATGTTCTTCTGGATTGCGGGTAATAACGTTGCCGGATGTAAAACCTTCGCGCCAAAATAGGCCAGTTCGGCAGCTTCCTCAAAGCTGATGGTTTTAATGCGGTGGGCGTGCGGGCAGAGACCGGGATCGGTGGTCATCATGCCATCAACGTCAGTCCAGATTTCAATGCGTTCGGCATTCAGTCCTGCGCCAACGATCGCGGCGCTGAAGTCTGATCCTCCGCGGCCCAGCGTGGTGGAGGTTCCTTCGCGAGTTGCGCCGATGAACCCGCCCATCAGCGGCACACGGCCGCTTTCGAGCAGGGGACGCAATATTTGCGACAGCCGCGCGTTGGTCTCTTCAAACTGCGGAACGGCTTTGCCGAAGTTCGTATCGGTGACGATGCAGCGGCGCGAATCCACGTGCTGCGCCGGAATGTTACGTTGGGAGAATGCGGCCGCGGCAATCTTGCTGGAGATGCGCTCTCCGAAACCGGCGATGATGTCAATGGTCCGCGGCGTGAGCTCCCCGACGGCAACTACGCCGCGCAGGAGATCGTCGAGCGAGTTGAACTCGGCTTCCAGTTCCGGGACAATCTGCTCGAAGGCGTGAGTGCCAAGCAGATCGGTAGCGGTGTTGTAGTGGCGTTCGCGCGCCGCGCGTGAGAGTTCGAGAGCTTTGTCGCGGTTAGAGTCGCCGGCGGCGGCGGCCATAGCCAGAAGTTGATCGGTGATCTTGGCGAGCGCGCTGACGACAACCGCTGGTTTTTCTTTGAGCCTCTCCCGCACGATGGCAGCGGCGCGGTCAATCGCAGCAGCGTCCTGAACGGAGGTGCCGCCGAATTTCATGACGATCATGCGAGCATCCTGGCCGGCACGATCAATCGAGATACCCCTGGGCTTTGAGCAGTTCGCCGTTCAGAATGGCCGCGCCCGCAGCGCCGCGGATGGTGTTGTGCGAGAGCACGGTGAACTTCCAGTCGAAAATGTTGCAGGGGCGCAGCCGGCCAACCACGGCAGACATGCCGCGCCCGCGATCGCGGTCCAGCCGAGGCTGCGGACGATCCGGCGCTCGCTCGTATATCACCGGCTGCTCCGGCGCGGTGGGAAGATTGAGCTTCTGGGCGAAGCAGCGGAACTCTTCCCATGCGGCAATAATCCCTTCCGCTTGCGCCCGCTTGCCT
>DATEGH010000340.1:0-4300 GCA_035280185.1 Terriglobales bacterium | reverse complement strand
CGCTCAGGTGGGCGACGTAGAAACCATGGCCCGCTGCGCCATCGAGATTCTCTCCGATGAAAGGCGCCATCGCGAGATGGGCAAGCTGGCCCGGTGGGAGGCGCAGGCGAATTTCTGCTCCACCAAGATCATTCCGGAGTACGAAATGTTTTACAGGCGCGTGCTGGAGCGGGCTGCGTAGATGGTTTCAAGCGTGGTTTGTCCCGTTCCTTCCTGATGCACCACGGGAAATTCCAGCACCACCAGTGTTCCGTTCCCGTCACGGCTCTGCACGATCAACTTTCCGTCTTCGCCGAACAGCACGTGCAACCGCTCAGCCACGTTGGCCATGCCAATGCCCTTGCCTGAAGCCATGGTATGGGCCGCTACAGCCGGTGGGGCACTCATGCCCACGCCGTCATCCTCCACTTGAATCACCAGCTTGTTGTCCTGAAGGCGGCTGCGAATCGTGATGCTGCCGCCGTCCACTTTGGGAGCGAGTCCGTGTTTGATGCTGTTCTCGATTAGTGGTTGCAGCAGAATCGAAGGCACTACAACATCCAGCGTTTCGGGATCGAGATGTTTGTAGACCCGCAGCTTGTCGCGTCCGAATCGCGCGACTTCGATATCAAGGTAATCATCAATGAACTCGATCTCCTCGCGCAGTTGCACGAACTCGCCATGTTTCCCCAGAAGCCTTCGCAAGATTTTGGAAAGCTTCAGCACCAGCTCCCGCGCGCGGTCCGGATCAAAGCGCACCAGCGACGAAATCGAGTTCAGTGTGTTGAACAAAAAATGAGGGTTGATCTGGCTTTGCAGCGCATCAAGCCGGGCTTCCAGCAGCAGGCGATCTTGTTCCTCCAGCTTCATTTCGATGCGCGCGTTGTTCCAGATCTTGATGGGGATAGCGACTGTTGCAATCACGGTTGCGAACACTGCCGCCATGGCCAGCGGCGACGGAAGATACAGCGCCCACAGCCGTTTCGGCGCGGCATAGTGGATTTCCAGTCGCGCTGCCGTAAGGGCAATAATGATGAGGAAGAACGCAGTCTGCCAGTCAATCCGTGGATGGAGCAGGTTGCGCTTGATCCACCGATAAACGCCGAGATCGATGAACGGAGAGAACGTCCAGATCTCCTCCTCGTTGCGGCAGAAGGCGCGCAGCGAGCCGGCCAGCAGTCCGGTCAGCATGTTTACGGGCAAAGTAAGGAACTCGCCATAGAACATTGCGGGCAGCGCGATCAGCGCTCCGCCCACAGTTCCGGCCACCCGGCCTCCAACCACTCCGATCAGGATCGAGGCCTCAAAGCCCATGTCGGCGGCAAGAAAGTTCTTGACGTTGAACCGGATGTAAACGCCCAGGGCAAAAGGGAAGCAGGTGAAGAGAATGAATAATAGGTTCTGTTGCCACGTCCGGCGGCGTGAAAACAGCAGCTTCTTGAACTCGCGCGAGCGGCCCAGCGCGCTGGCTACGGCCGTCGCCACGCCCATCTTGATGAGCAGGTGAATTAGAAGAAGCTGAAGGTCCACGCTGCTATTTTTTCATGGAATGAGTAAAGTTCAGAGTCAATTCAGCTGGTGTGGACCTTTCCAGCAGTGAACCGCTGCGGCGAAAACCCCGCGAGATCGATGCCAGGATCTTCTCCTAGCATTAACCGGGCCATCGCCCGAGCCGTTGCTGGGGCAAGAAGAATGCCGTTGCGAAAATGACCTGTCGCGATGAACACGCCCGTATTTTCCGTTTTGCCCATCACAGGGAGATCATCCGGCGTGCCGGGACGAAGCCCCGCCCAGCTCTCAATCACAGTCGCCGAAGCAAGCTGTGGAAGGTATTTGGCCGCTGAAAAGTGCAAACGCTCAATGACCGTCGATTCCACATCCGTATTGAAGCCGACGTCTTCCACGGTGGCGCCAACCAATATTTTCCCTGAGCTGCGCGGCACCACGTAGACGTCCGGAGCGCGCACCACGTGTTCCGGTATTCCCGATCGCTCCGGCCGGAGATAAAGCATCTGTCCTTTGCGCGGCCTCACCGGAGCGCCTGCCCATGCGCCACAGCAGTTCACCGCCTGGGCTGAAGCGAGCGTTCCTCTGTCTGTGACCACCTCAACCGATCCCGCGGACGAGCGCATCTCCAGCACTTTTGTTCCGGGGCGGATCTCGATTCCGTTCGCTTCGGCAGCTCGAATGGCAGCCTGCATCAGCAATGCTGGATCCACTGCATCTTCGGCCACAAAGAAAGCCTGGTGAATTCCCGGATCGAGATCAGATTCGTGGCGGGCAAGTTCTTTCCGCGAAAGTCGCTGGTGATTTTCGGGAAACGGCCCGTGGCCCATCACAATCGTGCCTTGCCGTCGAAAATCCACGCTGATCCCTGAATCAGCTTCGATTCGTTTCACGAACTCGGGGAAAAGCCGCGCGCTTTCGACCGCAAAATCCCTCAGGCGCACTGGCGTCTCAGGATCGGTAGCGGCCAGCATGCCGGCAGCGGCGGATGAAGCTCCGTGGCCCGGTTCACGTTCATCGAGCACCAGCACGCGCGCTCCGCGCTCGCGCAGCTCCAGGGCCAGCGAGACTCCGATAATTCCCGCACCCGCGATGATCACATCGTGAAGGCTCACAGAAATATTCTAGGGCAGCGGGCGGCGAAGGGTGCCGTTAGCTGATCTCTACGCCCATGATCTTTCCCGCTCCGTCGAGCTCGAGAATGCCATTGGCTTCCAGAACGGAGTCGCCACTCAAGCCGGGCACGGTGACGAACACGCGGTCGTCGATCACAGAAGCGGAGTGGGTGCGCGAGATATAGTCCAGGCATCGGCGGTTGCGGCAGAGCTCCGGCAGGGTAAACGCCAGGTCTGCGAGCTCGCCGGTTTCGGTCACTGAGACGGCAACATCAATTTTGTACTCGGCTTCAGAACCGCGCTCTTCCGCAGTGGGATCGAGCGTCGGCTTGAACGAGACATAGAAATGAAACCGATCGCTCTCCGGATTGTAAACACCTCGTGCGACGCGTAGTGACATGGCAGCGACGGGAAGTTTTACCACATTCAGGCGCGCGCCTCCAACAGCCACTTCGCCACAAAACCGCATCCCTTTTAGAATCCCACACATGAAAGTCTTCCTCACCGGAAGCACCGGATTTGTGGGCCGCCATACTCTTCGTCGTCTGCTGGCGCAGGGCCACTCCGTCCGAGCGCTGGTGCGAGATTCCGCAAAAACCCAAACGCTTTCGCCGAACGCCGCCTGCGAATACGTGATCGGCAATGTTATTTCAGGGGACGGCCTGGACCGTGCACTCGTGAGCTGCGATGCGGTCATCCATCTGGTCGGGATCATCGCCGAAAAGGGCAGCAATACCTTTGAAGCCGTCCACCACCTCGGAACCAGAAATGTAGTTCTAGCCGCTCAGCGCAGGGGTATCCGCCGGTTCGTTCATCTTTCCGCTCTCGGAGTGCGCCCAGATGGCGTGGCTGCATACCAAACCAGCAAATGGAAAGGTGAAGAGGAGGTCCGCCGAAGCGGGATTCCATTTTGCATTCTGCGGCCGTCACTGATCTTCGGTCCTGGCGATGGCTTCGTTACTCAGATGATGGAGATCATGCGCAAAGCGCCGCTTTTTCGCCCCATTCCCGGCAACGGCTCACCGCGCTTTCGGCCCATCTTCATTGACGATGTCGCGTTCTGTCTGGAACGGTCGCTTACCGCGGAAGGTGCTCGAAATCAGACCATCGACTTGGGCGGCGCCGATGACCTCTCTTTGAATGAAGTTTTGAGCGAAATCGCACGCTGTGCTGGTGTTAGCAAGCCGGCACTTCACATCCCCATGCCGCTGATGTTTGCTGCTGCTGCACTTGCGCAAACACTCTTGCCCAATCCTCCTGTCACTATCGGCCAGCTTCGGATGCTCCAGGAAGGTTCCACCTGTGACATTCAACCCATGATGAACGTTTTTCAATTTCGTCCGCACGGATTTCAGGGATGCGGCAGAGAAACTCCTACTCCTGCCTAAGCAGTTACCTTAGTGAAATCTAAGCGTGTTCACTGCAACCTTGGAATCGCTGTGGGGTTAAAATCAAGGGGTAGTTGGCCCCATTCAGGTGGTTGAATTTCTTGCGCTGGTAAGACGGAATCATTTGGCCGACAAATCTTTACATACAGAAAAGGTCGAATCCAGCAGCTTTGCATCTAAACGATACAAACGCCACCAATTTACAGGAGCGAAGAATATGAAGAGACATTCTCTTTGGGTGGTCCTTGCCTGCCTGGCGATTCTCGCCGGCTGCTCGCGCGCAGGGCGCACAGATGCACAGATCGCCTCTGA
>DATEGH010000339.1:0-11824 GCA_035280185.1 Terriglobales bacterium | reverse complement strand
TCTGCTTTTGCTGTCGATACGAACGGCGCCATCACCACTGTCGGTGGCTCACCTTTTGCCGCGGGCCCTGGTGCGGAGTTCATGGCTTTCGACTCGGTACACAAACTGCTGCTTGTAAACAACCAGACCGCGAACAGCCTTTCCGCGTTTTCGGTGAATACGAGCACGGGAATGCTGAGTCCGATCGCAGGTTCGCCGTTTGCGACTGGTTCGCGGCCGACTGCCGTTGCTGTTGATCCAATGGGACGGTTCGTCTTCGTGGCCAATCAGGCTTCCGGCAGCATCGGTGTTTTCAGTATCGGTGCGAATGGGACGCTGACGCAGGTTACCGGATCGCCGTTTGCGGCCAGCAGCCCCTACGGCTTGTCGGTGAATCCCACGGGAACGATTCTCTATGCCACGAATTTTCCAGATTCGCAGATTTCCGATCTGAACACCGTCTCGGCTTTTGCGATCGGCGCAAGCGGAAGCCTGAGCCCAGTTGCCGGCTCGCCGTTTCCGGATGCGAATAGCTCCTCAGGCTTTGCATCCGGTATTGGCATCTTGGCCGATCCAAGTGGAAAATTCGTTTTTGTGGGTGACCACATGGCGGAAAGCGTGGTGGGATTCAGCGTGAATGCCTCGGGCGCGCTTGCGCCATTAGCGGCTCTGCCCACGCCAGCGCCAAGCTGCGGGAGCAGTTGCCATAACAACCCTCTCCGCCTGGCGGTGGATACGGCAGATAAGTTTCTGTTTTCCACCAACGTTCAAGCCGGCACCCTCTCGATCTTCGGCATCACCGCGGGCAATCTCGCGTCGCTAGGCCAGGCGACCACCGGCGCGCATCCCTTTGGCGTGGCCGTCGACCCGCGTGGCAAGTTTGTTTACGTCGTAAACAAGAGCGATGCCAGCATCTCCGGATTTCAGTTGAATTCCATGACCGGAGCCCTTGCGCCGCTCACCGGCTTCCCAGTCATGGAAGGTCAGCAGGCGCCGACTGACATTGTGATTGTTCCCAAGATGTAGCCAGGCGTGATGCCCGACTCTTCCTTCAGCCTCTCTTAACCTGTTCTTTGCGCAATTCTGATTTTCTGTGTCACACTAAAGAGATTTACGTGAACGAAAATTCCATCTAGAGAGTCGTCGGACGGCTTTTGCGATGGACTGCTGCGTTGAGGGTTAAATGGATTTCCGAATCACTTCCGACTACAAGCCCAAAGGCGACCAGGCGCGTGCCATTGACGAGCTCACACGCGGCATCTATGCCGGGGAGAAGCACCAGGTGCTGCTGGGCGTAACCGGCTCGGGCAAGACCTACAGCATGGCCAAGGTGATCGAGCAGCTCAACCGGCCGGCGCTGGTGCTGGCGCACAACAAGACCCTTGCGGCGCAGCTTTATCACGAGTTCAAGCAGTTCTTTCCCGGCAATGCTGTCGAGTACTTCGTTTCTTATTACGACTATTACCAGCCGGAAGCCTACATTCCCGCGGGCGACGTTTACATCGAGAAGGAAGCCACCATTAATGACGAACTCGACAAGCTGCGCCTTTCAGCAACTCGCTCGCTTTTCGAGCGGCGCGATTGCATCATCGTCGCTTCCGTAAGCTGCATTTACGGTCTCGGCTCGCCGGAAGCCTACTACGGCATGCTGCTCTTCCTGGAAAAGGGCCAGAAGATTTCCCGCCGCGATATTCTCAGCAAGCTGGTGGAAATTCTCTACGAACGCAATGACGTGGACTTCAAGCGCGGGACATTCCGCGTGCGTGGTGATGTGATCGAGGTTTTCCCTACCTACGACGACAATGCCTATCGCATCGAGCTGTTCGGCGATGAAGTAGATTCTCTCTCCCAGATTGATCCGCTCTTCGGAACGGTGAAGCAGAAGTACACGCGCCTGCCCATCTATCCCAAGAGCCATTACGTGATGTCCTCCACGACCAGAAACCACGCTATTGACACGATTCTCGAAGAGCTGGCGTGGTGGGAAAAAGAGCTGGAAAAAGACGGGCGCATTGTTGAGGCGCAACGCGTCCATCAGAGAACGCGCTTTGATCTGGAGATGATCAAGTCCGTCGGATATTGCCACGGGATTGAGAACTACTCGCGGCACTTTTCCGGCCGGCTTCCGGGCGAGCCGCCGCCCACGCTACTGGATTACGTTCCGCGCGATTACATCATGTTCATTGACGAGTCGCACCAGACGGTGCCGCAACTGCATGGCATGTGGCACGGCGACCGCTCGCGCAAAGAAAACCTCGTCCAGTACGGTTTCCGGCTGCCGTCCGCGATGGATAACCGCCCGCTGCAGTTTGAAGAGTTTGAAACCCGAGTGAACCAGTTGATTTTTGTCTCCGCCACGCCCGGGCCGTATGAGCTGACCAAGTCGGCCGGTGTTGTGGTAGAGCAGATCATCCGGCCAACGGGCCTGGTGGATCCGGAGGTGGAGATCCGTCCGGTGAAGGGGCAGATCGACGATCTGCTGCACGAGATCCGGGATCGCGTAAAGAAAGGCGAGCGCGTGCTGGTGACCACTTTGACCAAGCGCATGGCCGAGGACCTGGCTGAGTACTATGCCGAAGTCGGTGTGCGCTGCCGTTACATGCACTCTGAAATTGAAACGCTGGAACGCATCAAGCTGCTGCGCGATCTTCGCCGCGGCGAATACGACGTGCTGATCGGAATCAACCTGCTGCGCGAAGGCCTCGACCTGCCGGAGGTCTCGCTAGTGGCCGTGCTCGATGCGGATAAAGAAGGTTTCCTTCGTTCCAGCGGTTCGCTCATTCAGACCATTGGCCGCTGCGCCCGCAATGTTAACGGCCGTGCCATCCTCTACGCTGACCGCATGACCGATTCCATGAAACGCGCCATAGACGAAACCGACCGCCGCCGGGCCATCCAGCGCGCCTATAACGAGGAACACGGAATCATTCCGGAGACGATCATCCGTCCCGTGGCTATGTCTCTGGCCGGAATCGCCGAATCAGACTATGTTGATCTGGCGCAGGAAGCGGACGGCATCCCCGATTTCAAGAGCCAGGAAGAGCTGGATGGGTATATTGCGAAGCTGGAATCCGATATGCGCGAAGCTGCCAAAAAGTTCGAATTCGAGAAGGCCGCCAAGTTGAGAGACATGATCCGCGATTTGAGAACGAAAGAGTTCCTGGTTACCTGAAAACTCCATACCGCGGATTTGCGCGGATGCTTACGGATATGAACGGCAGTCAATCAGGCTTTGCGGAAGCCGCCGCTCTCGACCTTATAGAAGCCTTGGCTGATGATTGTGGCTTCCGCGTCATCTCTGCCAATCGCTTTTCCACATCGGCGCGTTTGAGTGCCCCGGCACTCTTTGCCGCAATATTGCCTTGAGCATCGATGAAGAGCGTGTCCGGTAGAGCGTCGCCCATGCCGATGTCGGACAGTGTGTCCAACGTGGGACCGACCATGAGCTTCAGGTTGCCTGCCTTGTGCTTGCGCAGGAATGGCTCCAGTTTGTTGCGGTCAAGCGGATCGTCAATCGAAGCGGCAATCACAACCAGCTTGCCCTTATAGTGGCGTTGCATTTCGCCCAGCAGAGGCATCTCGCTGGCGCAGGGAACGCACCAGGTCGCCCAGAAATTCAACAGGACAACTTTGCCTTTGTATTCTGAAAGGTTGTGATGTGTTCCCTTCAGATCCTGAAGGTTGAGATTGGGAACATCAGACGCACTCAGAATTGCAGAGAAGAAGCAAAGCAAGATAGCGGTTACAAAGGCCAAGCGGAAGAGCATGATGGCCAATATACAACAGTTCTGATTTACCGAACTCGCCTGCTCACGCGCTCTTTCTGATTTCGTGAGTCTTTGCCGGTTGATACAATCCGGGCACGCTCCTAGCCGAGATTGCCAGCCTGTTCCAGGAATTGATGGTAGCAATGGCGAAGGTAAGGTCAGCGAGTTCCTTATCGTCAAACTGGTTTCGCGTATTCTCGTAAACGTCATCGGGGGCGTGGGTCTGGCTGATATTGGTTACTGCTTCCGCCCAGGCAAGCGCAGCGCGTTCGCGGTCCGTGTAGTATGGCGATTCCTTCCACGCGTCCAGCCCGTAGAGCCGCTGCTCGGTTTCCCCGAGGGCGCGCAGGTCCTTCCAATGCATGTCAATGCAGTAGGCGCATCCATTGATCTGCGAAACGCGCAGTTTGATGAGGTCTACCAGCCGCTCGTCCAGGCCGCACTGATGAAGGTATTTTTCCAGGCCAAGCATGGCTTCATAAATGCCGCGAGCGGTTTTGAGATAGTCGATCCTCGGTTCCATGATTTTTCCTCCTCTGTCATTGGATGAGCGCCATCCGATGCCGGAAGCAACAGGTATTCTCTCCGTTCATTTTCATTTGCTCTGTCTTCGGCCAAAAGACTCAAAAACTTAGGACCAACGTGAAAGATGAGCGGCGCGCTTAACACCCTCAGTGGCTCAATTCGCCGCGCAAGGGATAAGCTTCATGAGCTTACTTCGAAGGTAATCTTGGCGTTGATGCGATACTGCACAATCTTGTTGCCGTTGACGTCGGCCTGAAAGTTCCTGACGTAGATGGATTTGATTCCTTTCAAGGTCCCGGCCGCGTCCCGGACTGCCCGCTCGGCGGCATCTTCCCAACTCTTCTCTGACTGCGAAAGGACCTCTATGACCTTGTGGACTGCCATGCGCTTCTCCCTTCAGGATTTCTCAACTTTTGTGACGCCCACTCCTGGTCAAGAGTTGGCCTGCGACAAAAAGCCGCGCGCCAGTGGTCTGAATGTGCGATGGTGAACGGCAATTTCTTTCTCTGCCCGAGCGCAGCGCGTCTGCTGAGACTCCTCATCCTCACTATCCTCACTGTTCCCAATAGCTGGGTTAAAATCAGAGTCAACGCAGTGAAACCGCAAGCCACGAAAACAGCCCGCCCAGAGCAGGCTCCGGCGCTTCCCTTCCCACAATTCAGCCTGAAAGAAGGCGCGTGACACAATGCTTGCTGCATGCCTGTTGCTTCTGCTCGCAGTAATCAGCGGGACGCTGCTGACGTTCTGGTTTGACCGCTCGGCTCCTTTGGCTGCGCGTGTTGCGATAGGCGCATGCATCGGTTTGAGTTTGCTGGCTGCAGCCGGATTTGTTTTTGCCGAGTTTCTCGGGATGACGACGACGGCTGTCGCGCTCTCTGCCGCAGTGTTGTTGTTGTCCGGAACCCTGCTCGCTTTTTCGGAGTACCGGCAGCGAGTCCGCGATGCGCTCGCCGCAAGTTGGCCGAACTTGCGACATCCAAGTCGCAGCGGCTTCGCTTATCTCGGTTTCTACCTGGCCATTGCCGTGCTTCTCGGCCTGATTTTCGGACGCGCCGTTTATCGAGCGCCCGATGGAATCTACACCGGAGTCACCAACAATCTGGGCGACCTGCCATTCCATATGCAGGCCATCTCCAGCTTTTCCCAGGGACACAATTTTCCTCCGCAGGACCCGACATACTCCGGGGTGCGCTTCGCCTATCCGTTTCTGGTGGATGTGGAGGCGGCCATGCTGGTCCGCTGCGGCGCGGGCATGATTTCTGCTATCTGGCTGCAGGACATGGTGCTGGCGCTGGCGATGGTCGGCCTGCTGCACTGTTTCACGTTGCTGCTCACGCGCAGCCGCCTTGCCGGCGTGATTGCGCCGCTGCTCGTCCTGTTCAGCGGTGGGCTGGGCTGGACGTGGATCTTCAACGACGTGCGCAACAGCGATCACGGCCTGTTGCCCATGCTGGCCAGCCTCCCGCGCGATTACACCATCGCGCCGGACAGCATCTTCCGCTGGGGGAACTCGCTGACCACGCTCTTCGTCCCTCAGCGCAGCATACTCCTCGGCGTTCCCGTTGCACTGGTGATCTTCTGCCAGTGGTGGCTGATGCTGAACAATGCGGAGCAACCGTCCCGTCGTCGCATGCTCAGTGCCGGATTGCTCGCAGGATTATTGCCACTGATCCACGCCCATACATTTCTGGTTGTAATGGGAGTGGGCGCATGCCTGGTGGCGATCTTCCGCTCGTCGTGGCGCAACTGGATCTGGTTCTTTGCGCCCGCCATTCTGTTGGCATTGCCACAAGTCTTGTGGCTGGCCCATTCGGGGATCGACACTCAGAGCTATCTAGGCTGGCAGTTGGGTTGGGACCGCAAAGATGCCAACGCTGTCTGGTTTTGGCTGGTCAACACCGGGCTTTTCATTCCGGCGCTGATGGTGGCGCTCTTCTGGCGCCATGAAAAGTTCTCACTGTCCAAACGCCTGCTCTGGTTTTATCTGCCGTTTGTTTTCTGCTTCATCATCCCTAACGTGATGAAGCTGGCGCCGTGGGTTTGGGACAATATCAAGGTCCTATTCTACTGGTACATCGCATCGGCGCCGCTGGTGGCACTGCTGCTGGCGCGCGGGTTGCGGCAGAAGTCCGGCTGGCGATGGATTGCGGCGGGTGCGCTCACGGCGATGCTGCTCTCCGGGGGGCTTGACGTTTTACGCGTGATTACCGGCACAACGCCGCAGCGGGAGTTCAACATCAATGACATCAGCGTGGCCAACGCGATTTCCCAGAAGACCGCGCCGCAAGCGCTCGTGCTGCATGCTCCCACGTACAATTCGCCGGTGTTCCTTACCGGCAGGCGTTCGCTGCTTGGCTATCCGGGATGGATGTTCTCCCGCGGGCTCGAGTATCAGCAGCGCACGGCGGACATCTCTGCCATCTATTCCGGAGCGCCCGATGCCGCGGAGTTGATGCGGCGCTACCATGTGGATTATGTGCTTATCGGGCCTGAGGAGCTTTCGACGTTAAAGGTAAATGAGCAGTTCTGGTCGCAGTATCCGGAAGTGGCGCAGACCGGCCCCTACCGTCTTTACGGCGCCAGGATCCAGCAAGAGAGGGCAAGACAATGAAGATCGGGATTCTTACCGGCGGCGGAGATTGCCCCGGCTTGAACGCGGTGATTCGCGCCATCGTGCGCAAAGGCGTCTTCCACTATCAGGATGAGTTCGTCGGCTACCTCGAAGGCTGGCGCGGTGTGATGGAGAACATGACGCGGCGGCTCGATCTGGAAGCGGTAAAAGGCATTTTGCCGCAGGGCGGGACTATCCTTCGCACCTCGCGTACAAATCCGGCGAAGCGGGAAGGCGGGCTGGACACCTGCCTGAAGAACCTGAAGCAGAACGGCGTGGAAGCTCTGATTGCGCTGGGCGGAGACGACACGCAATCCGTCTCCAAAGCGCTGTTTGATCGCGGATTCAATCTGGTCGCGGTGCCCAAGACTATTGACAACGACCTGAGCGGGACCGACCTGTGCTTTGGCTTTGATACGGCTGTGAGCATCGCAACCGAGGCGATTGACCGGGTGCACACCACGGCAGAAGCGCACAATCGCGTGATCGTGGTGGAGGTGATGGGCCGCGACTCGGGCTGGATCGCCATCTACAGCGGCGTTGCCGGCGGCGCGGACGTGATCCTGATTCCCGAGAAGCCGTTCGACGTTGACGAAGTGGCGGAGACCTTGAAGCTGCGGCATGATCGCGGACGTTATTTCAGCATCGTGGTGGTCGCGGAAGGCGCAAAGCTGGCTTCGAACGCGATCTCCGATGAGCGGCGCAAAACGGATGAGTTCGGACACGTGCGCCTGGGCGGGATTGGCACGCTGCTGGCGGCGGAGATCGAAAAGCGCACTGGATTTGAAACTCGAGCCGTGGTTCTGGGACACACGCAGCGCGGCGGCTCGCCCACAGCCTTCGACCGCATGCTGGCGACGCGCTACGGCGTCGCGGCCATTGACCTGGTGCATCAGGGAAAATTCGGCTGCATGGTTTCGCTCAAAGGCAACGACATCCGGTCGGTGCCCATTGCCGACGCCATCGCCCGCACCCGATACGTAAGCCAGGAATTGAT
Organism: Terriglobales bacterium; assembly: GCA_035280185.1. Taxonomy (GTDB): domain Bacteria; phylum Acidobacteriota; class Terriglobia; order Terriglobales; family Acidobacteriaceae; genus Angelobacter. The sequence continues at coordinate 3,945 of DATEGH010000339.1, read as the reverse complement.
TGACGTGGCCGCCAGCCTGAACGAATATCAGCCCGAGGGCGCATACAAGAGCTGAATGGTACAGGCGACGGCAAAAGGAAAAAGACAGCGCCCGCAGCAGCGCGGGAAGCAGGTTCAGCCGGAGCAGACCGGCCGGCTTTGGCCGTTAGGCGGTTGGCAGTGGGCTTGCATCGCGATTCTCTTTTCCGCGGCTTTTTTGCGGTTATTTGAGCTGACGGCGAAAGTCCTCCACCACGACGAAGGCGTGAACGGGCTGTTTCTCACCAATCTCTTTCGCAACGGCTACTACCATTACGACCCGGCGAACTACCACGGTCCTACGCTCTACTATGCCGGCCTGATCACCACGACCATCAACGCTCTCTTCTACGGCAAAGCCGGCTTAAGTACGTTCGCGATCCGGTTAGTGACGGTGATTTTTGGCGTAGGAGTGGTCTGGCTGCTGCTGTGCTTGCGGCGGCAGTTGGGAGCGTTTGGAGCCATTGCAGCGGCGGCGCTGGCCTGTGTCTCGCCGGGATTTGTTTTCTTCTCGCGCTACTTCATTCACGAGATCCTGTTCATCTTCTTCACACTGGCGGTTGTAGTTGCGATTTTGTACTACAACAAGAGTCGCGAGCCGAAATATCTGATGCTGGCTTCGGCATCGCTGGCGTTGATGGGAGCAACCAAGGAGACGTGGATCATCACGGTAGCTGTATGGTTGCTGGCTTTGTTGTGCGCGATCATCTATCTTAAATTTCGAGGAAGTGACGCAGAGCCCGCGAGTTCTGCTCGTGTTCGAGAGGCGGCACAGGCCGATCTGAGCTCTGTGCAGGGCAGCAAGCGCTGGCTGTATGCGAATGCGGCGCTTCTGTTCGCGGTGATTTGGATCTGCTTGTATTCGTCTTTCTTCACCAACTTTCCCCAGGGTCTCTATGACTCATTCCTCACCTACACCTACTGGTTCAAGACCAGCGGCAATGCAAACGTTTATGACTGGACCAAATACTTCGTGTGGTTGGGCAAATCAGAACTGCCCGCTATCGCTCTTGGCGGGCTTGGGGTAGTGATAGCGCTGCTGAACGCGAGCAGCCGCTTTGCGGTGTTTACCGCCTTCTGGTCGCTGGGGACTTTGAGCGCCTACTGCCTGATTCCATACAAGACACCGTGGCTTGAGCTGAGCATCGTGCTGCCGTTCATCATCATGGCCGGCTACGGGTTGGAACAGATATTCAAATATGCAGGGACTCGCCATGTGGCAGTTCTGGCGCTGGCGGTTTGCGTGGTGTTCTCGGGCTACCAGGCAATCCAGCTCAGCTTCTACCGCTACGACGATGACACGGAACCGTACAGCTATGCTCACAGCAAACGCGATCTGCTAAATCTGGTAGATGAGATCAACAACATCGCAGCGGGAAATCCTGCGGGAAAAAATATCGGCGTTACCGTGATGTCACCCGAACACTGGCCGCTGCCGTGGTATCTGCGCGATTTTCCCAATGCTGGTTACTGGGGCAAGGTGGTGGATACGCACGAACCGATCATCGTGGCTCGTGAAGATCAGATTCCCGAAGTCCAGCGCACGCTAGGCGATAAGTATCGACTCTATAGCAGCCACGATCTACGGCCGGGAGTTCGGCTGTATCTCTTCTTGAGGAACGACGTGCAACCGTGAGGAGGATTGCCATAATCGCCGGAAGTGCCAAAAGTGAACACCGCCAATGAGACTCAATGATGTGTACTCGATTGGTTTTCAATCTTCAATCCCGGCGATCATGGCAATTCTGGCAATTCTTAACTCCTGTTTCTCCGTTTAGACCGGTGACATCTCAGCCGCACCGGAGTCTTATAATCGACTTCCCATGTCTTCCCTTCTTCAAGACCTTCGTTTTGCGCTCCGCACCCTGCTCAAGAATCCCGGCTTCACTCTAGCTGCTGTGATCACTCTGGCGCTGGGCATTGGAGCTAATACCGCCATATTCACGGTGACCAGTTCGATACTCATCAAGCCTTTGCCGTATCGCGAGCCGGGTCGGCTTGTGCTTCTGGCAACGCAGCGGCGAGGCAATCGCGGCACGGCTCAGGGTGGTTTCTCGCTTAACCGGTATGACATGCTGCGCGCCCGCAGCCGGTCGTTCTCCGGCCTCGCGGTCTTCGCCAATGACTCGTTTAATCTCACCGGACACGGTGACCCTGAGCAGGTGCCCATTGCGCGGGTTTCGCCCAATTTCTTTTCCGTCCTGGGTCTCAAGCCGCAGCTTGGCCGCGCCTTTGCGGATGAGGAGGGAAGTCCCGGAGGCAAGTTTGTGGTGATGATCTCCGATGCACTATGGCACAGGCGCTTCGGAGGAGATCCGTCGATTGTTGGCCAGACGATCGATCTTGACGCCACAAGTTACACGGTTATCGGCGTGCTTCCGGCGGGCATTCAGTTCCCGTTCATCGGACCGGCGGAAATATGGACTCCGCGATATTTCGAACTGACCTTCATGACGCCGCAGCATCTGCGTGCCGGCGTGTCTTACCTTCAGGGTGTGGCCCGCCTGAATGCCGGGGCGACCGTTGACTCCGCCACAGCGGAACTGAGCGTTCTGGATCAACAGTACAACCAGGAAAATCCTAAAGCGCCGGACGGAGGCCCGAATATTTCCATGATGGCAGGCAATTTACAGGAACTCACGGTCGCCGACTTGCGTACTCGCCTTCTGTTTCTTTCGGCAGCCGTAGGCCTGCTGTTGCTGATCGCTTGCGCGAATGTTGCCAGCCTGTTGCTTTCACGCGGGCTGGCGCGGCGAAAAGAGATTGCGGTGCGCACAGCCTTGGGCGCAAGCCGCAGCGTCATCGTGCAGCAACTGCTCACAGAAAGCATTCTGCTGGCGCTGCTCGCGGGAGCGCTCGGGCTCGGCTTGAGCTGGGCAGCGACCGGATCACTCACCGCATTTGGCGGGAATAATCTGCCTCCCGGAATTTCCATCGGCATTGACTGGAGAGTGCTGGCATTCATCGGCGCGGTTTCTGTGCTTACCGGAATCGTGTTCGGCCTCTTCCCCGCTATGCAGCTTTCAAGCACAGACATGAACTCCACGCTGCGCGACGAAGGGCGCGGGACCTCGGCAGGTCACGCGCGTGTGCAGATCAAGAGCATGCTCGTGATAGGCCAAGTGGCTTTCTCTATGCTGCTGCTGGTTGGCGCCGGCCTGCTGGTCCACAGCTTTGCCCGTCTGCTCAGGATCGATCCGGGTTTCGATTCGCGCAATGTGCTTACGATGTACGTCCCACTTCCGACCGTGAAGTATGCCAAGCCGGAGCAGCAGGTAATGTTCTTTGACGAACTGCTGCGACGTGTGTCGGTATTGCCCGGAGTGCAGTCGGCTGCTGTATCAGCGGCGCTTCCGCTGGCTCCCATTCGCATCACGCCCATGCTGCCCGAAGGTCAGCCCGATGCGCCGCTGGCGCAGCGGCCGTTCATGATTATTGAGGCCACCAGCCCTCAATATCTTCAAACCATGCGGATTCCTTTGCAGTCCGGGCGCGCTTTTACTGACGGCGACAATGCTCAGGCGCCCAAGGTGATCATCGTCAACCAATCTTTCGCGCGGCGGTTCTGGCCCGGCCAAAACCCAATCGGTAAGCACGTTGTGTTGGGACGCGAGGTTCCCACAGAGGTCGTGGGCGTGGCCGCCGATGTTCGCAATCAAGGCTTGTCGGAGGAGCCGCAACCGCAGGTTTACATTCCTTATCCGCAGCTCGCTTGGCCCAACATGAACCTTTTTGTGCGCACCGCCACGGATCCCCATTCTCTGGTCGCTTCCGTGCGGGCGCAACTTGCAGCAGTTGATCCCGATCAGCCGGCGACCAAGGTGCAAACAGTAGACGAGTTGATGAATGCCTCGCGCGCCCAACCGCGATTCACCATGTTCCTGCTGGGCGCATTCTCCGCGACGGCCCTGGTGCTGGCGATGATCG
>DATEGH010000338.1:0-3155 GCA_035280185.1 Terriglobales bacterium | reverse complement strand
CCACAGCGCAGGCGCGCGGATCAATCCAGTTCACGTTAGCAAAGGGCTTGGCGCTGGCGTGGTGGTCAATGCTGATCAGAAAGTTGTTTTCCAGGCCATGCAGGCGAGTGCGCTGGAGGCTATCGCACTCCAGGATGATGGCCGCTTCATAATGTCCGTTCACGTGAGAGGTGTGCACGATATCGTTGGCAAACGGCAGCGGCTTGTAGATCACCGGGACGCTATCTCCCAGCACGACCTCCGCGCGGCGTCCCATCTTCCGGAGGATCTGCGCCATAGCCAGGGTTGAGCCCACGGCGTCCCCGTCCGGACGCGCGTGCGAGGTCACAAGAAAGCTTCTGCGCAGCTCAATCTCGCTTAACACCTCGTGGAGCTTGTTCATTGGTTCCTGTGGTACCGTCCCTTGGCTGATGTGCCGCCTGCAACAAAACACTTCATTTCTTGCGCCTCCGGATGCGTCCCAGCAATTCGTCAATCCGGGCGCCGTACTCCTGCGAATGATCGAGGAGAAACACCAGTTCAGGAGCATGGCGGCTACCCAGCCTTTGCAAGAGCTCCCGCCGAATGTAGCCCTTCGCCGCGTTGACCGCTTTCAGTGTTTCTTCCTGCTCTCGCGCGTTACCCTGCACCTGCAAAAAAATGCGGGCACTCTTGCCATCAGGAGCCAGGAGGATTTCGGTTACGTGGCATAGAGCAATGCGGGGGTCTCCGAGTTCGCCCTCGATGATTGCGCCGATCTCTTCCTTCAGCGTCTCGCCGACGCGCTCCAGATGATGCTGCTTGCCTCGCTCTTCCGGCATGGTTCCGTCCAGCAAAAACGTATGAGAATACCAGACTGGATGCTGCGAAGGAATAGCAGGTTTTAGCAGACGTGCATTACGCCGGCGGTGAAACCAGAATTTGTAGTGGTACGCCGTGGATGAAGCCATCCGCTTCTCATTGGCATTTTGCATCCAATCACAAGGCTTTTGTCCCATGAACTCATGAGCCGAGAAAGTTCCCTCCACAGGCGCCGCAATCAGCTACTGATTCTTGTTGTTGTCCTATCCAATGTGATCGGCAATGTAGCGCTTAGCCATGGCATGCGCCAGACCGGTTCCATTGTTTCCGCTTCGCCACTTGACTACGTGCGCGCCTTCGCCAAGCCGTGGACTGTGGCCGGCGTGCTGATCCTGGTGATTTGGATGATCAGCGATCTCGCCCTGCTCAGCCGCGCCGACCTGAGCTTTGTGCTTCCAGTGACCGCGAGCGCCTATGTGCTCATCGCCATTGCCGGTCACTTCTGGCTAGGCGAGCGGATTTCCGCCGTGCGGTGGCTGGGAATTGCCGCTATTACTCTGGGCGTGGTGCTGGCTGAGGAGACGCCATCGCGAACGACAGAGGCTCCTCCGGAGCACGTGCCATGACCGGCATGCGCTGGATCCTGGTAGGCATTATTGCTTGCTGCAACACCGTTGGGGACGTGCTCAACACCGCAGGAATGAAGCGCCAGGGTGAACTTGAAGAGTTCGGCCCGCGTTCCGTGGGAAATATGGTGCTGCGGATTTTTCGCAACCCGCTGGTGCTTGGCGGAATCGCCGCGTTGGCGGTTTCATTCTTTGCGCTGCTCTCGTTGTTGTCGATTGCCAACGTGAGTTTTGCCGTGCCCGCTACCGCCATCAGCTACGTTCTGGAAACATTTCTGGCGCGGCACGTGCTGAAGGAAGATGTCGGCCGGCGGCGATGGGCCGCGGCAACGCTGGTGGCGTGCGGCGTCGCACTTCTGCAGTGGTAGCGCGTGGCTTCCCCAATCTCGCCTGATTTCCGCTCTCGCCTGCTTCGCTGTGGATCCCCAAGAGGACCAAACCAGCAACCACAAGGCTGGTAGCGACGGTCTTGCCCAGCAACACCACGCCGCTAAAGTTTTCTTTCAGCCAGTTGGGGCGAACCTTTGTGATCCCATAGGCTCCAAGAAAGACAATTACGTACCGCAGTCCAGTGATTGCGTCGACCAGGGCTGGACTGGTCAGGCTGATGGCATAGAAGATCAGAAACGAGCCGACTCCTGAGATGAATCGGTTCACGAAGTACCAGAACCGGCTACTGGGCTCCGCCTGTTCCGAGTGTTCGAAGATTTGCCGCCGCCACTTCGGACGAAGCAGCAGCGCCAGTGACCCGAAGAACGTTCCCAGAGTGAAAAAGACGTAGCCGCTGACGAAGTTGGTCTGGTTGAACGCCAGTTTTTGCAGCACGTTCACCAGTCCATAGGTTGCAGAGGCCATAAGGACGCTGGGCAGCACTTTGCGCAGATTTACCTTTTCGGAAACGAACATCACGAAACCCCCGGCCACCATGAGGACGAAGCCGAGCAGCGTGCCCTTGCCTCCCAGTGGATTGCGCAGCAATGCAAGGCCGATCAGGGCCGTAGCCACGGGGCTGAAGCCGCCCATGATGGCGAGCGTCTGCGAGGCTTCGCCGCTCTTGAGCGCCGCGTAATAAAAATAGATTGCCATCTGATGCAGCAGTCCGGCGCCGAAAGCAAGTGCGATAGTCCTGAGAGCAGGAAGATGAAAACCAAAAGGAATCAGGATCAGCCCGAGGATACTGATGAAACCAAGCCAGAAGACATACGAAGGAAGATTGGTGGTCTCGGGGCGGCGGAGCAGCACCTTGTCCCAAACGAGCGATCCGCCGATGAGCCCATGGGCTATAACGGCTATGAAGATGCCGTTGTGGACAAATTCCAAGCCCATAGCGCTCCGTTCATGCGCAATGGGATGAAATCAACTGCAGGAGTGATGTCCTTGGCCGCGCCAAGTAGCTTCCTTATACCGCCAGGCGCGGGCGCGTTTCCACAGCGACTCGCTGCTGGGTTCCGGCCGGCAGCGGCCGAATGCAATAAAGTTCATCGGGGCTCGGCCACGGGACATGTGCCGCGGCATTTTGGCGATAGAGCGCCAATGCCAGGCGCAGTTGTTTTAGACCTTCAGGCGTTAGAGCGGACTTCAGATATTCAAGGTCTTGTTCGATTCCTGCTGCTGCTTCAAGCCACTTCTGCGAGTCATCCATTGGTCTTGTCCTTGGGGAGTTTTTACATGCAGCGTGCAACAATTGCGCGAACAAACTTATTGCCGTCGAAGAGCAGCTCTCCTTGCTTTTCAATCATTTACAAGAAA
>DATEGH010000337.1:0-7837 GCA_035280185.1 Terriglobales bacterium | reverse complement strand
TCATCAATCAGTTCGTAGCTGATGGCGTTGCGCTTCTCCGGACGGTTCAGGGTAATCGTTGCGACGCGATCTGCTTCAGTGGAGAGAAGAGTCGTATATTCCATGTGTCTCAGTGAACCATCGTATGCTTCTTGGCAATCTCTGCCGACATCGCAATCAGGCTATCGAACGACTTGCGCATCCGCAGCTCCGCGCCCTGCTCGCGCAATGCTTGCACCGCGACTTCCGTCGGAATGTTGCCCACCATTTCGTCCTGAGCAAACGGACAGCCGCCCAAGCCTCCTATGGCTGAATCAAAACGCCTGCAGCCTGCATCGTAAGCGGCGTTGACTTTCTCCGCTGCGCCCGCGCGCGTGCTGTGCAGATGTGCGCCGATCTCCAGATGATCGTGAGCGCTGATCACGGCAGAAACCAGTTCCTTTACCTGCTGTGGCGTAGCCAGTCCCACGGTGTCCGCCAGTGAAATTTCGCGGATGTCCATATCGGCCAGAATGCCCACGGCTTCTACGACTTCCTCGATGTTCCACAGATCGCCGTAAGGATTGCCGAATGCCATCGAGATGTAGGCCACGACCCCCAATCCGGCTTCGTCCGCCTTCTTCTTGATCTGTTCCAGTTCGTCAATCGCGGCCTCAAGCGTCTGGTGCTGGTTGCGGTCCAGAAACGTAGGCGAGACGGAATAAGGAAACCCCAGGGTCTGAACGGCTTCCGTCGCAATCGCTCGCTCGGCGCCCTTTTGGTTCACCACAATGCCGATGATCTCAACTTCATTGGGTGGCTTCAGTTGCCTGAGCACTTCTTCTGAATCGGCCATCTGCGGCACGGCTTTGGGCGAAACGAACGACACGGCATCAATGTGCTTGAACCCCGCCGCAATCAGCGCCCGCAGATACTCCGCCTTCATCTCGGTCGGAATCTGCCCTTTAAGTCCCTGCCACGCGTCGCGGGGACACTCGATCAGTTTGACTCGGTTGGTCATCAGCAGTGATTAGGCGCAGTGTTCCAGGCCGATTCTGAGTGTAATACGAGAGATAGTGACGCGTTCAGAGGCTGCTCCGGGCTTCCGGGAATGGACGAGAGGAAGCTTCTCAGTGCGAACCGGCATAGCAACGAGGGCCGGGATATGCTTGCATATGCATGCTTAGAATGCTATTTTAGCTAAGGCAAGGATACTTATGACGCAAACAACAACTGTGCAATCGGATTCCGATTTGGCGAGGATTCATGTACGCGAGCGCTATCTCAGGCCTGCAATTCAGAGAGGCGATCACACGGTCAGCGTAAACGTAGGCGCGGTCCACAAGGCACTAGGGTTCACGAACCGCGTCCCCCTTGTATGTGCCGCTCTGAAATCCAAGAGATTCCTGGAAGAGAACGGACTGAGAATTGTCTCGCAGACCGGCCCGCCTTCCGGCCAAAGCACAACTGTGACGTTCATCTATGAACTCTCACCTACGAACACTACGCGGGCATCCACTGATGAGTTTCTCGCTCTCAGAGGCATCGCCAAGGAAGTATTCAGAAAGCTCGGCGGAGGCGAGAACTTCATCCGGAGCGAAAGGAGCAAATTTCATGGATGAATCTTGCCGGCTCGTTGATGCCTTTCGGGCTTGGATTCCCCTTCGTAAGCTCAATTTAGACGATTTCCCCAACTGCGGGGATTGCGTTGCCGTTTATGCCTTGCGCGATTCTAGAAGCGGAGAAATTCTGAAATTTGGAGAAACAGGTCTCTTGAGAAGGCGCATTCTCGTGAACTTTGTAGGGGCTTCGGCGGAAGCAACCCCGAGGCGACAACACAGTGCGTCCATCGAGAGCTATTCGCAAACGAAATGATCAAATACGTCGACCTCGCTTGGATTGAGACAAGTAATAAGAGTGATGCCAAGCGGATGGAGAGCAAGTTGCGACAGGAATACAAACGGACTCACGATGGCAAACGCCCGATTTGGGACCGGCAGGATTAATCAGAGATCATTCAATAGGAGTGTTTTCGAGCGCCCATGAGCAAGATTTATTGGGATACCATGCTCTTCGTGTACTGGCTGGAAGACCATCCGGTACATGCAAAGCGTGTTCAGCAGATTCTCTCCAAAATGGAAGAGCGGCGAGACCAGCTTTGCACCAGTACCTTTACGCTTGGAGAACTGCTCGCGGGACCTTACAAGGCCAAAGCTACAGAGATTGCAGCGAAGATCCGCGATTTCTTCAAGAGTTCTCCAATTGAACTTATTCCGTTCACTATCGAAACAGCAGAACTCTACGGCAAGATACGCGGAGAGCAGGCGGTATCTCCCGCGGATGCCATTCACCTTGCTTGCGCTGCGCATGCCCGCACAGATCTGTTCCTCACCAATGACTCTGCCCTGGCGCGGAAGGTGATCCCAGGAATCCAATTCATAGCCAGAATGGATACGAGCCTTTTGTAAGTAATCTCGCTACCGTCGGCCTCGGTTCAGCAGCCACACAATGAAAGAAAGCACAATGCTCAGCAAGATTGACGTCGCCAGCGGAAAGTAGAAGGTCGTGTTCTTGCCGCGATAAACAATATCGCCGGGCAGACGCCCGATTGGGAGATGCAGCTTGACGCTCAAGATCAGAGCTGCCCCGATCACAATAACAATTCCGCCTACCACCAGAAGCAGCTTTCCCAATTCAGCCATCAGAACTTAATTCTAGTGCTTTGCGCGGGCGGTCTCGGTCAGTGGTGGCTACAGCAGGGCTCAATCCTTGAGTATCTGCCGGGCGATCACCAGCCGCTGGATTTCGCTGGTGCCTTCTCCGATGGTGCACAGCTTCACGTCGCGATAGAACTTCTCCGCCGGATAGTCCTTGATAAACCCATAGCCGCCGTGGATCTGTACGCCTTCATTGGCGCAGCGGACTGCCACCTCGCCGGCATAAAGCTTGGCCATGGAAGATTCGAGCGTTGTTTTCATGCCCGCGTCCTTCATGGCGGCGGCGCGCAACGTCAGCAAACGCGCGGCGTCAATTTCCGTCGCCATGTCGGCCAGCTTCCACTGGATGGCTTGAAAATCGCTGATCAGCTTTCCGAACTGTTTGCGCTCTTTGGAGTAACGCAGCGCCGCTTCATAAGCGCCCTGTGCCATGCCCAGGCCGAGCGCGGCAATGGAGATCCGGCCGCCATCGAGAATTCGCATAGCGTCAACAAACCCGCTGCCTTCCTTGCCTAGGAGGGCTTCTTCCGGCACCCAGCAATCTTCGAAGATCAGCTCGGAGGTATCGCTGGCGCGCAGGCCCAGTTTGTTTTCCTTCTTACCAGGACGGAATCCCTTGGTTCCTTTTTCGACGATAAACGCCGAAAGCCCATGCGTGTGCGCGGTCTTGTCCGTGACTGCGATAGCGACCACAACATCCGCGTAGCTGCCGTTGGTGATGAAAGTTTTGGTGCCGTTCAGCGTCCATCCATTCTTCTTGCGAACCGCAGTCATGCGTGCCCCACCCGCATCAGATCCGGCGCCCGGCTCCGTCAATCCCCACGCGCCGATGAACTCGCCGCTGGCCAGCTTGGGCACATACTTGCGCTTCTGCTCTTCGTTCCCCGCCAGATAGATGTGGTTGGAGCAGAGTGAATTGTGCGCCGCTACGATGATGCCGACTGAACCATCCACGCGCGAGAGCTCTTCAATGGCGATTACATACTCCACATAGCCCAGGCCCGCGCCGCCGTATTCGCTGGGAAAGATCACGCCCATCACGCCCATCTTGCCCAGTTCCTTGACCACTGGCAGGGGGAAGGAGCCGGCCTCGTCCCATTTCATGACGTTGGGCTGGATCTCGCGTTCGGCAAACTCACGCAGAGATCGTTTGAGCTGCAACTGTTCTTCCGTCAGTTGAAAATCCAAGGCAGCCTCCGTGGGGTGCAACGGACTTGATTTATTGCGATTCGGGCAAAACAAACGATTATGTCACAACCAGCTTCCGTGCGTCCGCGTCCCAGCTCCACCCGGCTTCATCTCCGCTGAGATGAACGCCTCCCAGCCAGACATCAATTCCGGCGCACAGCTTTACCCAGTCAGCTTGGCCGGCCAGCAACTGACTGCCGGAATCAGTGATGAGGTAACGGCCTTCGCGGGCTTTGTGCAAAGCGGGAGCCGGCCCGCGTGTGAGCCAATCGAGCCGCAGGAACACTGAGCTATCACCCCACGGACAATTCTCGAATTTCTGCGAAGCCGTATAGATTTCCTGCCGGGTGGCTGCTCCGGATTTGATCGCGCCCAGGAGCTGTCGCTGGGTGCGCGAGAGACCGTCACTTGTCCAGGGATATTCCTCCAGAAGTCGCTGCAGCGCCGGGCCCAGAAACGGCATTTCAGGAAACTGGCGGTTCGACAACCCGAGAAGCTCTACGGGTGATGGGGCGCGGAACGCCAGCCACACTTCGCGGCCGATGGACAACTGCTCCGCGGCTACAGTCCGTCGCGTGGGAAAGAGCCTGGAAAGCTGCGTGCCTGAAAGCTGGCCGAGTCCATAAAACGGCTGCACTCCGGGATAGCTGTTGATCTGAATCAGGCTGATGCGGGTCTTTCCGGGATCTTGATCTGAAAACCACTCCAGAAGTTGGAGAAGCTGCAACTGATCGAACAAGTCGTGCTCGAACCACAGCACCACTTCTTCATGCTTGCGAAACTCTTTCAGTATGCGGTCGCGCTGGGCAAAGCCGTCGCGGATCTTCTGGTAGTCGCCCCAGCCAAAGCCGGCCAGCGCATGGGCGCGAATATCAGAGAGTTCCTCCAGTGTCGAAGTTTGCGGCACCGGGCCATCGTGCAGCACGTCACTCCAGGAAAGATACGTTCCAGGGAACCGCGATTGGCGAAAAGTAGAAATGACGGATTCGCCATTGGCGATGTGAAGCACTCGGCTAGACTAGCAGGTTCAACCCAGCAGCTTCAGGAAGTCTCGAGGAGTGTCCTCTTCAAACCCTGGAAAGACCTTCGCCAATGCATGATTCCCAAGATGCCGATACACCGCCTCGCCCAGCACCTCGCGGAAGTCTGTAGTAAGCGCCAGGTCGCGCCCCTCGTATAGCTGCTCCTGCTCAAGCCCCGGCCAGCGCCCATACACCCTTCCACCTTTGACCGGTCCGCCGAGAACGAACATCACATTCGCATGGCCGTGGTCGGTTCCGCGGTTCCCGTTCTCGCGCGCCGTACGCCCAAACTCTGACATGGTGACGATCACCGTGTCTTCAGCCAAGCCGCCCAGGTCGGCCCAGAGGGCGGCGATCGACTGTGAAAACTCGCCGGTGATGTTCGCGATCTGGCCCTGCACGCTGCCTTCATTTACATGGTGGTCCCATCCGCCGATGTCGGCAAACGCGACCTCCACGCCAAGATTGGCCTTAACCAACTGCGCAACTTGGCGCAGGCTGTCGCCAAATCGTCCGCGCGGGTAATTGGCGCCCGCAGCCGGCGTGTATTTTTCCGGATCGGCGGCGCGCAGCATTTTCACCGCTTCAAAAGTTTCATTTCCCGTTCCATGCAGCACCGCGTCAACGGACTCCGCGTACATGGCTTCAAACGTATTGCTTGCCGTCTGGCCTCCCCCGACACCAAACGCACGAATATCGCTCATGGCCACTGCCGGCACAGGCCCGGCGAGCGTACGCGGCAGCGATCCGCCCATAGCTACGGCGCGGAAAGGCGAAGCATCCGGTTCGCTGACTCCTGCCAGCGCTCGGTTGAGCCAGCCATCTTCGGTTGACTTCACTCCCGGAGTGCCGGACTCCATATAGTCTTGCGCGTCAAAGTGGGATCGCGTGTTGTCCGGCGAGCCCGCGGCATGCACGATAGCCAGATGCTTCTGCTGCCACAGCGGCTTAAGTGCGGTCATGGAAGGATGCAGCCCAAAGAAGCCGTCCAGATCTATCACGCTTTGCCGTGGAATGGCGATACTGGGACGCATCGAGTAATACGCCCGTTCGCCATGTGGTATGACGATGTTCAGCCCATCCGCGGCGCCTCGCTGGAAGAGTACGATCAAACGTTTCTTCCCCGGCGCTCCAGTATCGGCGGCGTAGACTGCGCGGGCAAGAAAGCTCGGAACCATCGACGTGCCCACGATGGCGAGCGCGCCGTTTTTGAGAAATACTCTGCGCGTGATGTTCATGTCATCGCCTTTGAAATTCCGGCGAGCCCATAATCAGCCCAGCGATCGCGCCCACGTTCGGCGGCCGGCCTGGATCATCCAGCCTGCGCTGCGTGATCTTGGGATCATTGAGCTGCTTCAGCAGAACTGCATGGGTTTGCGCCGAAACATCTCCATTCAGGATGTTCTGCTCCAACGCGGAGAGCGCCGCCTCAGCATTGGCGGGAGTGTTTTCCCGCAGCAACTGTTGCGAATCGAGCGACGTTCCCGGCAAGTGTCCCGATCCGAGCGCCAGAGCGAAGTTCATGCGGTTCAGCAGAGCCGAAGAGTTCACCCACGCATCTGCTTTCATCGAGTAGCCTGTCGGCGGCTGCATTCCATACAGCGGCATGCCCATACGATTCAGGAACTGAACCAGCGGCAGCGCATTTTCCACCCGTACGCCGGAAGCCCGCACCGCTGAGGCCACAAACTCAAGCGGCGTTTTGACTTTGGCGCGGTATGCATCCGCCGACCAGAACTCGGGCGACTTGAACATGGTGCGCAGGACCTCGCGGATGTCGCCGTCTTTCTTCAGGAAAGTTGTAGCCATCCGGTCTACCAGCGATTGCGGAGGATCATCCGAAACAAAGCGCATGGCCAGCTTGCGCGAGATGAACTTTGCAGTGGAAGGATGGTGTGCCAGGATGTCCAGCATCTCCATGCCTTCAGCCTCGCCATGCTGTTTGATAGTGTGTCCCAGAACGTACTTGGGGCCAGGCTCGTGCGCGCGCTCGTTGAATTTGAATTCGCCCCCGCGCCGCGGCTCATCGATGGTCCAACCGGTGAGCACCTTGGCAAGCTCAGTTACGTCTTTCTGCGTGTACCCGCCGTCCACACCCAGCGTGTGCAGTTCCATGATTTCGCGAGCATAGTTCTCGTTGAGCCCGCTGGGCCGGTTCTTGGCCTTCTGTTGCGGACGCGGCATCCGGATTTGCCCAAATCGCCCGCGGCGAAACTGCCGCCGCTGCGGGCCGTACTCGGCCAACTCGGAATGCGGTCCAACGCTCTGCCAGTTGTCGAGGTAGTAGAGCATGGCCGGACTCTTGGCCGTGGCAACCAGAAGATCTTTGAACTTGCCCAGAGCGCGCGGACGGATCACATCGCGCTCATAGGCGGTAATCATGTAACGATCGGGGCCTTTGCCCATGAACACATTGAAGTGGTTGTACCAGAAGTCAGTCATCACTTCCTGAAGCTGGCGCTCGCCGTAGATGGCGCGCAGCAGCTTGGCCTCGGAAAGCTCGCCGCCGATCACGATCTGCGGATTGATGATGGCTTCAATCGTCTCCTGCTGCTCCGGTTTCATGCCGTTCACCAGCTCCAGCATCTTCGGCCCGCGATACTTGCGCGCCAGATCCAGCCGCTCGTCGGGATACATGTTCAGAATCTTCTTGTAGCGTTCCTCGGGCGAAAGCTGAAGAAGTTGCATGGAATCGATATCGGCGTACATGGCGGCTTCCATGCGCTTCTGCCGGCTTTGCTCCTCATCGGAGTCCATCTTTGCTTCGCTTGAATCAGCCGAAGCGGTAGTTTGATCTTTGTCAGCTCCGGCAGCTTCCTGCTTTTTCTGCTGGCGTTGCTGCAAACGCGCGATCTGGGATTCGTAGATTGCGCGTTTTGCCGCATCGTGCGGCATGGACATGCGCCCACTTTCAACCGCTTTAAGCACCTGCGGCGGCGGGAAGTTCTCTAC
>DATEGH010000336.1:0-20823 GCA_035280185.1 Terriglobales bacterium | reverse complement strand
GGCTGGTTGGGCCAGCGGATGATGCAGTCCTTGGCATGGCGTTTTCTGAAAACCCTGAGGTCCTGGGAGTTCCAGGAGTCATCGAGGGTTTTCATCAGGTCCAGATTTTTCTCCGGGGTCATACAGCCTCCTCTTTGCGGGCATTGAGTGTGGTTCGGGCGTTTGCGCGCAACCACGGTTGGAATTCCGGGAGGGAATTTTACTACGCGGGAGGAGAGGCTGTTCAGTTTAGCCTATCCGCAATTTGGGACTCATAAGAAGTCTCCGCGCAACTTTCAATTACAATTCCCCCTGCTGCCCCGAATTCGAGCAGAGCGAATCAGGCCTGTGATGAAGCCACTTTGGACATTGCACGTTATCAAGAACCAGCAGCGCGGCGCAGAGACCACGTACACCGTGATGCGCCATCTATCAATCCAAACAACTGTTGAGAGCGGCGCGATGCCGCAAGCGGCGCCGCAGTCTTGGGGAAGGTTGAGCCGGGTGCTGGAGCAGGTCGCGCGCGCGGAGCCCTCCAAGTTAGCGGAACTAAAGAAGGAACTTGATTCACGAGGCAGTACTGATTTGCCGGAGATGGCGCTCGACAACCTCGATCTGCGACTGATCGGCTTTACAGATGCCTAACGCTCTTGACAGAGTGACTCGAGCTAAGTCGTTATCTTTCGGGGTTGACCTGGGAATACGGGATCCTTCGGCTCGGCCTTGCTTCACTCGGCCTCGCTCAGGATTTCGCCTGCGGGCTCTCCCCTTCGACTTACGCTCAGGTCACGCCCGCAAATCGGCCCTACTTGGTGAGGACGCGCATGTTGCTCCAGTCGTATTCAAACTTCTGGCCGCAGTCGAGGCAGACGACGTAATGGCGGGCAGAAGCGGCGGCGGGAGCGTCCCACTGCGCGTTGACGGCGCGACGCACCGGCGCAGGCGAGGAGGCGGCAAACGGCTGCGAGATCTTCTTGTGTGAGCAGCGAATCGAGAGCAACTGGAGGATTTTGTTTACCATTTCCGGTCTTCTATGGGCTGTTTTGCCCTGGGTTCTTACAGGGGCGCTTCCGGCAGGGAAGCGCCCCGATTCGAAAAAGACGCTGCGGGCGGGAGGTTCGAAAGTGAACATCGAGTCCGGCGGCAGCGCTTTCCGAGCTTAAGCAGACGCGGCGGTCAACTTCGTCGGCTCGACAGCTTCCATCTTGGAAGCGCCGTTCATTTCCTTCTGGCCGGGCTTGCGGATATCGATGCTGCCCTTGAAGTAGGCGCCGTCTTCGATGCTGATGCGCTGGCAGATCACGTCGCCGGCGAGCGAACCTTCATTGCGGATGTCCACGCGGTCGCTGGCGGTGATGTTGCCCTTCACCTTGCCGAGAACGACGAGTTCTTTCGCGTTCACGTTGGCCTGGATCTGGCCGTTGCGTCCGATGGTGACGCGGTTGCCGGGAAGATTGATGGTGCCTTCCACGCGGCCATCAATGTAGAGCGACTCGGAGCCGGTGACTTCGCCCTTGATCACAAGAGACTTGCCGATGGTGGCCTGCTCCTGGCTGTTGACTACGGCATTGCGAGGCGCGGCGGCAGGCGTCGGCTCACTGGGGAACGCTGGCGTGGTGCTCATAACTGGTTTCTCCGCTTCCGGTTTGGTGGTGGTGCTGGGTTTGGGGTTAGCGTTGGCGTTGGGGTTGGGACCCGGATTTGTGGTCGGCGAATTTGCGGGCTTCCACATGTTGTACAAATGTCCTTTCCGAAGGGTTCTGGTCTGGCTGCAGCGCGCGGCTTACATCCACTGATTCGTCAATCGATGGGGACAACCATCAGGGATGTTGGCACGTAAGTAACCAAACTCCCGGCTGCCCACGCCAACTCCAGAATTGCTGAATTGGCGCTGCTTTCGGCGAAGGTCGCCGGCAGTGATGGCCCAGCGGTATCGCGCGAATCCACGGTAAATATTCCAGTGTTCGTGGCATTTCTTATATCGGGCATGACACTTAAAGAAAAATTGCTTTAGCGCTTAGGAGGTGTTACGGCGGAGTAAGAGGGAAGCCGATACGAAAATGGAACTTGGCGTGAGGACTAAGGAAAAGTATCCTAAGCATGGAGAGACACCCGAATGAATTTGGAGCGGCTTGGGAGAATTACGATTGAGGAAGGAAAATGCGGTGGTCGCCCGTGCATCCGCGGCCAGCGAATGCGCGTGACGGATGTCTTGGAATTGCTTGCATCCGGAGCTTCCTTCGAGGAGATTCTCGCCGACTACCCGTTTCTCGAGCGGGAAGACATCCTTGCGGCGATTGATTACGCGGCGCACCAGACAGACCACGTTGTACTTCGGGCGTGAAATTCCTCGTTGACAATCAACTTCCTGCGGCCTTGTCCCGCTATTTGCAAACCCGCGGATTCGATTCCGCGCACGTCAATGAAGTGAATCTCGGCTCTGCTTCCGACATTGAGATCTGCCGCTATGCAGAGGCTCAGGATCGCGTTGTCATCAGCAAAGACGAGGATTTTTTGTACCTCGCAAATAACTCAGCGCACTCACTCCGTTTCGTCTGGGTGCGCATGGGAAATTGCCGAACTTCGGTGCTGCTGGCAGCCTTCGAACGAATTTGGCCGATCATTGAGAAGTGGCTTGAAGCAGGAGATCGGGTGGTCGAAATTCGCTAGCCATTACAATGAAGTTTGGAGGTGCTATGTCCGCATTGCTGGCTGGCGTTGAAGCTCCGGAAATCAACCTCAGCGGAGTTGATGGTGCGAAATTTTCCCTGCGCGATGCCCTGAAGAAAGCCCCGGCCCTGGCTGCATTTTTCAAGGTGAGCTGTCCAGTATGCCAGATGGCGTTTCCTTACCTCGAACGACTGTTCCAGGCTTATGGCAAGCAAGGGAAGGCGAAGGTGATCGGCGTCTCGCAGGACAACGCCTCCGACACGCGCGAGTTCAACCGCGAGTTCGGCGTGACCTTCCCGGTGCTGCTGGATGAGAAGAACTACGCCGTCTCGCGCGCTTACGGACTGACGAACGTGCCCACGCTGTTCCTGATTTCGCCGGCCGGTGAGATCGAGATGACCCTTGTAAGCTGGTCAAAAGCGGAGATGGAGGAGCTGGGGCGTAGGCTGGCGGAGATCAATGGAACGCCTGCCGCAGAGATCTTCCGCCGGGGCGAGAAAGTGCCGGAGTTCCGTCCTGGTTGAGATTCCAAGAGCTAGTCCGCGGTCTGCGGACAGAGCAAATTCTGATATCGTGTGAGGATATGAAAAGAGCTGCCGCTGTTCTTGTCCTATGTTGTGCTTCGCTGCTCGTTGCCCAAACCAGCCAGTCGCCGCTGCCGCCGTCGGCAGCGCAGAAGGCGATGAATTCCATCAGCGCGGAGCGAATACGCGCCACAGTCAAGACTTTGTCCGACGATTCCTTTGAAGGACGCGGCACCGGACAAAAAGGCGGCGACAAGGCCGCAGACTGGATTGCGGCGCAGTTCAAGAGTTACGGCGTGCAGCCTGCCGGCGATCACGGCACGTATTTCCAGAACGTGAACTTCTACGGAGTGACCACCGATCCCAAGCAGACCACATTCGAGTTCGTGCCGGAGAAGGGCGAGCCGATGCCGTTGCGGTTTGCCGATGACTACGTCGCCACGAACCAGACGCATGCAGAAAAGTCTGATATTGACGCGCCTCTGGTGTGGGTGGGATACGGCATCAGCGCTCCGGAGTACAACTGGGACGATTACAAGGGCGTTGACGTAAAAGGCAAGGCGCTGCTGATGCTGGTGAATGAGCCGCCATCGGATGATCCAGCGTTCTTCAAGGGCCGCGCGCTCACCTATTACGGTCGCTGGACTTACAAGTACGAGGAAGCGGCGCGGCGCGGCGCGGCGGCAGTGATTCTGATCCACAAAACGGAGATGGCCAGCTACCCGTGGGAAGTGGTGCGGAACTCGTGGGGCGGTGAGACCTCGATGCTCAAGGACGATACCGATCCCAAGCTGAAGTCGGCGGGCTGGATTCAACTGGAGGTTGCGCGCAAGCTGGCGCAGGCCGCCGGCATGGATCTGGAGCAGATGCTGAAGTCGGCGAACTCGCGCAACTTCAAGCCGGTGGAACTTCCGGTGCGGGTGAAAGAAACTCTTGTGAGCAAAGTGCGGCAGTTCGCGTCGCGCAACGTGGTGGGCAAGGTTCCGGGCAGTGATCCGGCGCTCCGGCGGCAGGCCATCATTTATACGGCGCACTACGACCATCTCGGAATCCATCCTGATGAGCCCGGTGACAACATCTATAACGGCGCGGCGGATAATGCGACAGGATGCGGCATTCTGCTGGAGTTGGCGCGTGCGTATGCGTCATCCAGGAATCGCCCTAAGCGGACTGCAATTTTTGCTTCGGTTACAGCCGAAGAGCAGGGGCTGCTGGGATCGAAGTATCTGGGCCAGCATCCGCCGGTACCCGCGCGCGACATCTCGCTCGACTTGAACTTCGACGACGTTGAGCCTTTCGGTGAGCCCGAACAACTGGTGGTCACGGGAGCAGAACGCACCAGCGTGTATCCCGCAGTTCAGGCGGTCGCGCAGGATTTTGGCATGGGCATCCAGCCGGATGACCATCCTGAAGCCGGCCATTACTACCGTTCCGACCACTTTAGCCTGGCGCGGGTAGGAGTTCCGGCCTTCAGCGTCAATGAGGGCGCGCTCTTCAAGGGCCATGATCTGGCTTGGGGTGAGGAGAAGGAGCGGGACTACGTAACGCATCGTTATCACCAGCCTTCGGACGAGTACCGGCCGGATATGGACTTTACGGCCGACGCCAAGCTGGCCCGCTTTGGCTTAGCGCTGGGCTGGGAAGTGGCCGATCAGCCGCAATTGGCGGGCTGGCAAGCTGGCGACGAGTTCGAAAAGGCCCGCAAAAGCGAGCAGCAAGGCAAACCGGGCATGAAGTAGTGCCCAAGGTAATCTTAGGCTGCTGGGCATTCCAGTATAGAATCCAGCTTCCCCCCAAGAACCATTACCGGCGATGCCCTTTCCCTTCTTCCAGCGTGGCAGCTTGTCTGACCATGCCCGCCAGTTCTCGCTGACGAGCTATGAGCCTTCGCTCGTGTTGGAAGGGCTTGTTCCGGGCATTGATAACCTTCGGTACGATGTCTTCCTGAGCCCCAAGTTCACCACGGTTGCGCGGCAACACATCTTTAAGCTCATCGTCAAGCATGGTGGCATAGAAGATCTGGCAGCGGAGGCGCCGAACCACAATCCGCAGGCGCGGTTTCTTCCCCAACAGGCTGCGCCCAAACGATGCGATCCCGGCGAGTTCAGGCGGCTGCTGGCGGAACTGCACGTCGCCAGCCTGAATCGCGCCAAGCTGGAAAACAATGTCTCGCTCGATCTTCTGTTTCGGCTGGCGGTGCTCAAATTTCAGCGCACGGAGCTGCTGAGCCAGTACGGGCTGATCCTGGAACGCTGCCGTGCGCGGGTGAAGACCTACGAATCGGCGCCGCAGACGGCACTGAATCGCGGCATGCACGTGCGCGAACGTGTGGCGCGCTTCCAGATTGATAAAAAAATCATCTTGCGCCGCGCCGGACAAGACCTCTTCAATACGCTTCGTGACACAGAAAAGGAAACTCTGGGCAAGACGCGGCGCTCGTTGCTTGGGGACGCCGCAGCATTGGCGTATGAACTCTTTCTTAATCGCCTGCTCTTTACGGAAGACGGGCGCGACTACCACCTGAATGCCGAGCACTATGTGATGCTGGGCAACTACGATCGCGACTCCGACCGCTTTGAAACCATGCAGGAACTTGCAGCCCGGCTATTCAAGCTGCTGGAGTTGGCGAATGGCCCGGAAGATCCTTTGGTGGAAGGGCTGCTGAACGTTCCGGACAATGCGCAGGAGATGATGGCAGGCGGCTCGCCCGACGAAGCCACGGCTCGCGGCAAAGCGCAGAAGGCCGTCTTGAATGCCTGGGTTGAGTTGCTGGAAGAATCGGGCGTGATGGAGAGCGTGGTGGCAGCATACGAAGTTGCGCCGCTGCTGCCGCAGTACTCGCCGCCCATCAATCCGCATCAACTGAAGAACGCATTGATCTCGCGCGAAGAACAAAGGCGGGTGGAAGACATGCTGGAAGAGCATGGAAAAATCTCTCCTGACTCCCTCCATGCGGCGATTCGCAAGGTCTCGGGAACCCGGCCGGCCGAGCGCGCGCGCTTCGCCGGGCGCTTTTTTGCTGATTTTACGCGCTATCATCGCGATCTGCGGCGCATGGAAGCCGCGGTTGCCGCATTCGACACGGTCAACGTGCTGGCGACAGAAAAATTCCGCGAGCTGTCCGCTGTCAACAACACGCTGTATGAATTTCTCCTGCCGCAGGAGCAAAAGCCGGTGGAAGAGAAGGTCCTGAATCATGTGGTGATCAAGGCCGACATTCGCGAGTCCACCACAGTTACGCGCACGTTATTTGAGCGCGGGCTCAATCCCGCTTCCTATTTCAGCCTGAATTTTTACGAACCCATCAACAAGCTGCTGCCCAAGTACGACGCGCGCAAGGTTTTCATTGAAGGCGACGCCATTATTCTTGCGCTGTTTGAACGAGAAGATGGCTCCGCTCTGGGCGTGGCGCAAGCCTGCGTGCTGGCCAAGGAGATCGTAGAAATCGTCAACGCTCACAACCAGCGCTCGCTCGCGTGCGGGCTTCCGGGATTGGAACTGGGAATCGGAATTTCCTTCCAGGATTCCGCTCCCATGTACCTGATGGATGGGCCGCGCCAGATCATGATTTCCAAAGCCATCAACGAGAGCGACCGACTTTCTTCCTGCCACAAGGGCATACGCCGGCTGCTGGAAAAGCGCGACCTGCTGTTCAATGTTTTCTCGTTCAAAACCATGGACGATTCGGAGAGCGGCGGCAATCCGGAAGAGTTTCTGCAGCGCTACAACATCGGAGGCATCCACATCAGCGCTGCCGCTTTCAACAAACTCTGCACTGAAATTTCACTGCAGGAATTCGATTTGAAGGTCCCGTTGATCTGGAAAACCAGCAAAGTGCGCGTTTACACCGGAATGGTTCCGCTGGGACAAGGGATGTTTCACCGGATTGCGATTCGCGAAGGCAACGTAGCCCAGGTGAGTGCGCGCGACTTCTCGCTGAAGCAGATGACCGACCAGCCGTATTATGAAGTCTGCGTGAATCCCAAAATCTACGCAGCACTTGAGACTTCCCAGACGGCGGCCATGACGGCAAGGTGAGCCACAATCGGTTCTTGAAAACCGAGCGGAGAACGACGATCATAGCCGCACCACCGGAACACCAATGAGACTTCACCTGAGAATCGCTGTCGTTCTTCTGCTGGCTGCTTCTGCCACGGCGCAGACTCGCGTCTCGCTTGCGCCGAAAGCCAAAGCTGGGCCAACGAAGAATGTGAATGCGGCAGCAGCGGATATCTCCGGCATGTACAGCTTTCTTTCCGAGGGCGAGTTCGTGCAGATTACGCTCGAGCCGGAGGATGTCTCGGGCTACATCTCGCGTAAAGGCGATCTGGAGAGCGACCGCGGCGCTTTTCTCGACCAGTTCTTCGACACGGCATCCGTGAAAGATCACGATGTCACGTTCAGCACCAAGCCGCTGCACGGAGTGCGCTTCGAGTTCAAAGGACGCTTCGATCGCGGCCCGGCGAAGACCCGCCAGCAGGATGGCTATTATGTGATCCGCGGCACGCTCACGGAATACCTGCCCGCCACAAATGGCAAAGATGCGTCGTCGCGCTCTCGGCAGGTTGAATTCAAACTGCTGGCCCAGCCCGTCGCGGACGACAAAGAAAAGAGCTAATACTTCGCTTCCGGGGGACGCGTGTATCGCACCATTCCCGGCGCGGCGGGTTTGCCCGGAGTTCCCACCGGACCGGTTGAGCTGCTGAGAGACGTTTCTTCGCGCGCCAGCCGTCCCCCTGTGGTTCCGGTGCGCTGGCCGGCTTCGCGCTCCATGGCGGATTTGAAGTCGCGCAACCCGCGCTCGATCCACTGCTCCAGATGCGAGTCCATGGGAAATGCGGAGCCGAGCGCGCCCAGTGGCGGCGCATAGTTCATCAGCACGTGTACGACGGTCTGGTCGCCCAGCGGCGAGAAACTGATGCGCCCGGTGTGCTTGGGGCCGCTCAAGGATTTCCAGCCGATGGACTCGTTCGGCGCCACCTGCGTGATCTGCGCGTCCCATTCGAAGCCGCGGCCGTCAATGTTCACCAGCCAGCGCGACTGCGTGCCGAATCGCTGCACGCGCTTCACAAAGCTGATCGATTGTGGCAGGCGCTCGAAGTTTGACCACGCGGCAAACACCGCCTGCACCGGGCGTCCGACGTTGACGCTTTTTTCTAAGCGCACCACGCGATGGTCTGCTTTCCTCGAGCCCCGCTTGAATGCGAGCACGCCGCCGATGCCCGCCAATGCTCCCGCTGCAACTCCTGCGGCGAATCCTGGCCAGAAATTCTTTCGTGTCATGGAGACCTCTCCCTTGTTCCAGTTGGAAAGAGACGGGCGAGAGCAAGTTGCCCTACAATGACTGCAAACGCAAAACACACGCGCCAATTTTCCACCTTCTTCCACAGCTTTTGCCGATATGCACAGGTTTTTCCACCGGAAACTTTCTCAAGGTCTTGTAACGCATAGTTGCCATCGTGGATATTGCTAACACTCAAGTGTGCGATGCGCGCTTGAGGTGAGCGGCAACTTAATCTGCGTTTGGGCACCTGTTCCGGCCGCGCGGCCGGACGCGAGAGAAGTCGGCCGGCTCCCCTTGAGACACCGCGAGGCAACACGCGGCAGGCGGCATCCCACCCCGCAAAAAACCCTGGCCTGTATGGCTGGTACAGGCCGGGTTTTTTGTGCGCTAAAGCCGAAGAGGAGCGCATTGGCGATTACGAATTCCTCAGGTGACGACGAACAATGAGCGCTGTTGATTGCTTCCGTAAATCATGCCCGTTTTCACCCTATTTTCGCCTACAATGAGCTGTGCTACTGGAATGAGTCGCGCATAGAGATGGCAACCACCGATTTCACTCTCGACCGCAGTCTTCCCGCCAGCGTGGAAGCCGAGCGCGCTATCCTTGGCGCTATTCTGCTCGACAACGCTGCGTTTCCCCAGGCGGCGGAGTTTCTCCAGGCCGACGATTTTTCCCTCGACTCGCATCGCCGAATTTATCGGCGCATGGAAGAGCTCTCCGGCAGCGGCTGCGCGATTGATTTCGTTACGCTCACCGAGCAGCTCGGGCAACATAAGGAGATCGAGTCGGTTGGCGGTGTCGCCTACGTCACATCGCTCACGGACGGGTTGCCGCGGGTCAAGAATATTGATCAGTACGTGCGCATCGTGCGCGACAAGGCGCTGTTGCGCGGGCTGATCCATGCCGCCACCGCCGCCATCCAGAAAGCGTACGACCAGGACGCGCCGGCGGAAGAAATCGTGGACGCGGCTGAAGCCGACCTGTTCAGCGTGGCGCAAAAGCGCATTGGCCAGGGCTTTATGGGAGTGGCGGACATTGTCCGCTCGTCGTTCGGAAGCATTGACAAGCTTTACGAGCGCGGCCAGCGCATCACCGGACTGGAAACTCATTTTGAAGACCTGGACTCGATGACCAGCGGGTTGCAGAAATCCGAGCTCGTTATCATTGCGGCGCGACCTTCCATGGGAAAGACGGCGTTCGCCATCAACATTGCGGAAAACGCGGCGGTGCGCGACAAAAAGGTTGTCGGAGTCTTTTCGCTGGAAATGTCGCGCGAGTCGCTCATCCTGCGTATGCTGTGCTCGCAATCGATGGTGGATTCGCACAAACTGCGCACCGGATTCATTGGCCGCGAAGAACGAGAGAAGCTGGTGCAAGGACTGGCATCGCTACTGGATTCGCCCATCTTCATCGATGACACGCCGGGCATTTCCATTTCCGAGATGCGCGCCAAGTGCCGGCGTCTGCAGCAGGCACAGAAGCGGCTTGACCTGATTATTGTTGACTACCTTCAACTCTGCGCGGCAGCGCCGGCCGGTAGCGGCACGCGACGTTATGAAAACCGCACCCAGGAAGTCTCCGCCATCTCGCGTGGATTGAAAGCGCTGGCCAAAGAGATGCACTGCCCGGTGGTCGCACTTTCGCAGTTGAGCCGCGCTCCTGAAAGCCGCACCGGCAATAACCGCCCGCAACTGGCCGACCTGCGCGAGTCCGGCGCTATCGAGCAGGACGCCGACGTGGTGGCCTTCATCTTCCGCGAGGAAGTTTACAAGCACGACGATCCCGATCTCGAAGGCAAGGCCGAGCTTATTATCGCCAAACAGCGCAACGGCCCAACGGGAACCGTACACCTCGCCTTTATCAAGCGCTCGACTCGGTTTGAGAACCTGGCCAGTGGCGGCGGCCCGGACGGCTACTGATCCTGGCCGCGCTGTATCTTTGAGCGAAATCCCTCACAATATTTTCCACCGCCATTCGTCTTTACTAGCGGATGGATGACTTGTCGAGCATCACCTGGATGACTGAGGAAGACCGGCAAATCTCCGAGATCGTGGCGAAGGAGCGGCCCCGGCTGCGCAGCTTTATCCGCCGCCGGGTGCCCGATCCCGCCGACGTAGAAGACATTCTCCAGGACGTCTTTTACAAGCTGGTGGAGGCGAACCGGTTACTGATGCCGATTGAGCACGTTACCGGCTGGCTGTTTCGGGTGGCGCGCAATCGCATCACCGATCTCTTCCGCAAGAAAAAGCCGGAGAGCTTCAGCGACGCGGCCATTGAGGATGCGGAGGGCGAGTTGCTGCAGATTGAAGATTTGCTGCCGTCGCCGGAGGCCGGCCCGGAAGCGCTCTACGTACGCCACCTGCTGCTCGACGAACTGGCGCTGGCGCTGGAGGAATTGCCCGATGAGCAGCGTGAAGTATTCATCGCGCACGAACTCGAGGGGCGTAGTTTCAGGGAGCTGTCGGCGGAAAGCGGCGTGAACCTCAGCACCCTGCTCTCGCGCAAGCACAGTGCCGTGCTTCATCTGCGCCGACGGCTGCAGAGAATCCACGACGAATTCACAAAGTGAGGAACCTGAAGATGAGAAAGAGATGGTATTTCATTGCGCCGCTGGCGATTCTCGCCATGCTGGCCTTCATCGCGATTGGCGGCGAGGTGGTGCGCTTACTGTGGAACTGGCTGCTGCCGGGCTTGTTCGGATGGCGGCCGATCACCTTCTGGCAGGCGGTAGCATTGCTGGCTCTCTGCCGAATCCTGTTCGGCGGTTTGGGCATGCGCGGCCCGCTTCGCTCCAACGTGCGGCGGCGAATGGCTGAGCGATGGGAACAGCGCTGGCACCAGATGACGGCGGAAGAGCGCGAGAAATTCCGCCAGAGTTTTCGAGGACGGTGTGGCTCCTGGGAACCACCGAATCCGAACCCGACGGCTCAGCCTTAAGTTCCCGAGACCTGAAAGTGGCTCGCAATCGTGGAACAAATCGGTAGACGCGAGCGTAACAACCACCAATCCGGTGACAGGAGGACAATATGAAGAAGTTTCTTAGATACTGGGTTCTCGCTGTTGCAAGCTGTTTGCTGCTGACTGCGGCCACAGCCGCCATGGAGCCGGAAGAGGGACTCCAAAACCATCTGGCGCATGTCCACTGGCTTGAGAAAAATCTTAAAAACCCGAACGTAGTGATCCTCGACGCCTCGCCGCAGACCTATGCGAAAAACCACATTCCCGGCGCCGTGAGCGTGAATATCTATGAGCTGTTCGCGTATGGATTTGGTGGAATTTCTGATGACAAGACGGAACAAGCGTTCCAATCCTGGGGAATCAGCCCCGGAAAGAAGATCATCATGTACGATTCCGGCGGCGATAACCTGGCCACGCGCCTCTTCTTTGACCTGGACTATCACGGCTTCCCCGAGAAGGACCTTTACGTCCTTGACGGCGGTCTGTTCAAGTGGCAGAAGGAAGGCTTGCCGGTAACCAAGGACTCGACGCCGGCGCCCAAGAGAGGCTCTTTCAAGATCGGCAGGATGAACGAAGCTGTGCGAGTGGGATTGCCGGATTTTCTAACAGGATCGGGCGATCCGGTCCACTACGCCCTGGTGGAGGGACTTGAGCCAACGTGGCATTTTGGCGCTATCGCTCCCTTTGAGCGCGGCGGCCATCCGCCCAACGGCATCATGGCGCCAATGCAGGACTTCTACAATCCTGACAAAACCTTCAAATCGCCGGAAGAGATCCGGACGATGCTGAACTATCTGGGTATCAGACCGGAGCAGCAGCTCTATACGTATTGCGGAGGTGGAGTCGCCGCCAGCGTGCCTTTCTTCGCGGCGAAGTTCATCGCCGACTACCCGAAGGTAAAGCTTTTTCCCGAGTCGGAGCTGGGATGGCTGTCTGATTCGCGAGGCCTGCCGTACTGGACCTTCGATGCGCCATACCTGATGAGGCAAACCGGCTGGCTGCAGTTCTGGAGCGGCAAGATGATTCGGATGTTTCTGGGAGCGCCGGTGAGCATCGTGGACGTGCGACCGGCGGCGCAATTCAACCAGGGTCACGTGCCGTTCTCATTGAATGTCCCGGCAGAGGTATTCCAGAGCAACGTGCGTAATCCTGCCAAGCTGGCTGAGATTCTGGGACCGGCGGGCGTGAACCCAACTGACGAAGCGGTGGTGGTTTCAGGAGCGGGCTTGACCAAGGACTCGGCGCTGGCATTCGTGATGCTGGAGAAACTGGGACAGAAAAAAGTCTCGGTCTTCATGGACTCGATGGAGCAATGGGCCAAACTTGGCTATCCCGTGAGCAAAGACGCGACAGTGGTTGGCCCCAAGAAGGCGGCCCACGATCTTTCCATCCCCCCGTCGAGTTACCCGGAGAAGTTCCCTGACGGCGTAGTCATTGCCGACGCAAACAGCACGCATGGAACGTATCCCAAGATCTTCATCGCCTCGGGCAAGGAGATGCCCAGCAAAGCTCAGGATGGCAAGATTGTGCACGTTCCCTACGCCGAACTCTTGAATGCCGACGGCACGCCGAAAGCTGCGAAGGACATCTGGCAGATTCTGGAGAAAGCCGGCGTGCCCCGATATGCGGAGCTGGTGTGTGTCTCTGACGATCCCGGCGAAGCTTCAGTTGATTATTTCATTCTCAAGCTGATGGGTTTCCCGGACGTGAAGGTGCTAGCGGGATAGGAGCATTGATCGTTTGGGATTAGGTGCGGATCCTCTGAACTCGTTCAGTCCCAAAGCCATCACACGTTCCCGTTCTCGCGCGATCGCCATTCGATGACGTGTATTCTGAACCCATGCCCAAGGCCGGCGGCTCCTTCCTGCTCGGAATGCTTCTCTGCTGGCTGCTGAACCTTGCGGAACTCGGCATCGGCGTGCTGCTACTCTCCTTTACGGAGAAGTACCTTCCTGCGGTTTACATCTTGATCTTCGCCATCGGCCTGGTGCAGGTCGGATATGTAGTTCCCTTGTGGCGGATGCTGGCACGCGGCGGGAAGGGCCGTGCAGCAAAAGGACTGCTTTGGGCGGCGCTGGTCACCTTGGCAGTCAATCTGCTGGTCAATTACCGGCTGTTCGGTGCGCAGATGCTTCCCTTTGCGCGCTAAGTACAAATTCCGTTGCGCAGGCGTCCGCTTCTGCCGTAATCTCGATGCAAAATTCCTTATACTGATTTCTTTACCATATGTCCGCGCCACCCGCCCCGGCACGCCCTCCATTCAAAGCTCGCATCCGATTGCTTCCTACGCTCAAGCGTGGCGAGATGTGGCGCTACTTTGGCCCCGCATTCGTGGCCAGCGTCGCGTACATCGATCCGGGAAATTTCGCCGCTAACTTTGAAGGCGGAGCACGCTTCGGCTACACGCTGCTTTGGGTGCTGCTGTGGTCGAACGCGATGGCCATCCTCATTCAGTACCTTTCGGCCAAGCTGGGGATCGCGACGGGGAAAACGCTTCCACAGAACTGCCGCGCTCACTTTTCGCCGAAGGTCAATTTTGGTTTGTGGATTGCAGCGGAAATGGCGGCGCTCGCCACTGACCTTGCCGAGTTTCTTGGCGCCGCGCTGGGTTTTTATCTTCTGCTGGGAATCCCGCTATTGATTGCCGCGCTGCTGACTGCGCTGATCGTATTTGTAATGCTGGCGGTTGAGCTCTACGGATTCCGGCGGCTGGAACAACTCATCATGGTGTTCGTCTTTGCCATTGCGGGCTGCTATGCCTTCGAGCTGTTTCTGGTGCATCCCGATTGGGCCGCGGTCGCTCATGGCGTGCTGGTGCCGCACATCAGCTCCGATAGCATTATGGTTGCGGTTTCGATGCTGGGGGCCACAGTTATGCCCCACGTAATTTATCTCCATTCCGCTTTGGTCCAGCATCGCGTCAGGGAGAATTCGCAGCACTGTGCCACGCATCAATGGCTCCTCACGATGCGCCATTTGCGCTACGAACTTTTCGATGTGCTGGCGGCAATGAACGGCGCGTGGCTCATCAATTCCGCCATGATCGTGATGGGCGCCGCCGTGTTCTACAAAAACGGTCTTCCGTTTACTTTTGAAGACGCGCATCTGACGCTCAAGCTCATCCTGCCCAGCGTTTCCGCCACGGCATTCGCGCTGGCGCTGTTGTTCTCCGGCCTCTCCTCTTCGACCGTCGGCACCATGGCCGGACAGGTCATCATCGAAGGCTTTCTCGACATCAAGTTCAGCGTCTTCCTCCGCCGGCTGATCACCATCATTCCCGCACTGATCGTGATCGCCTTTAAGCTCGACCCCCTGAAGATTTTGATACTATCTCAAGTGGTGCTGAGCTTTGCGATTCCATTCGCTCTGGTGCCTCTGGTTCTGCTCACCCGCTCCAGGTCGGTGATGTCGGAGATGGTCAACTCGCCCAGGACCAACGCGATGGCTTACGTCGTTACAGCCGTGATCTGCGCGTTGAACCTTCTCCTGTTGTATCGCATGGCCGGCGGCGCGTTCTAAAGAAACGCTGCTGGAGCCTTTCCCGGCGCGGCTGAATCCAACTAGTGGAGGCGTGTTCATCTATGAGCAGTAATAGCTTTGGTAGCCGCTCGAAATTGCGCGTCGGCAATCAGGATCTCGAAATCTACCGGCTCGACACCGTAGAGAAAATCGGGTGCACGCCGCATCGCCTTCCCTATTCTTTGCGAATCCTGCTCGAGAACCTTCTGCGCACGGAGAACGGCCGCAGCGTCACCGCCGACGACATTCGCTTTCTCGCCGGCTGGAATCCTCAGGCCGTTCCCGACAAAGAAATAGCTTTCACTCCGGCTCGCGTCCTCATGCAGGACTTCACCGGTGTTCCCGCCGTGGTTGACCTCGCCGCCATGCGCGATGCCATGAAAAAAATGGGAGGCGATCCCAACCTGATCAACCCGCTGCAGCCCGCCGAACTTGTGATCGACCACTCCGTGCAAGTGGACGAATTCGCCACCATCAACGCTTTTGCCGTGAACGCCCGTTTCGAGTTCGAGCGCAACCGCGAACGTTACGCATTCCTTCGCTGGGGCCAGTCCGCGTTCCGCAACTTCAAGACCGTTCCTCCCGATATGGGAATCGTTCACCAGGTGAACCTCGAATATCTGGCGCGCGTGGTTTTCTCTGAAAAGAAGAATGGCACCACGCAGGCTTATCCTGACACCCTCGTCGGCACTGACTCGCACACCACCATGATCAACGGTCTCGGCGTGCTGGGCTGGGGCGTCGGCGGGATTGAAGCCGAAGCTGCCATGCTGGGCCAGCCTGTTTCCATGCTGTTGCCCCAAGTTGTTGGCTTCAAGCTGCACGGAGCGCTAAAAGAAGGCACTACCGCTACTGACCTGGTGCTGGTCGTGACGGAAATGCTGCGCAAGACCGGCGTCGTCGGCAAGTTCGTAGAGTTCTTTGGTTCAGGGCTCAGCGAGTTGGCGCTTGCCGATCGCGCCACCATCGCCAACATGTCGCCGGAGTATGGTGCTACCTGCGGCATCTTCCCTGTGGACCAGGTCACGCTCGATTATCTCCGCATGACCGGACGCAGCCCCGAGCACATCGCGCTGGTTGAAGCCTATTGCAAAGAGCAGGGACTGTTCCGCACCGCATCCACGCCGGACGCTCAGTATTCGCAAATAGTCGAACTCGATCTCGGCACCGTGGAACCCAGCGTCGCCGGCCCTCGTCGGCCGCAAGATCGCATTCCGCTCTCCAAGGCGAAGCAAGCCTTCGAGCAGGCGCTTCCGACTTTGATCGGCCCGCGCATGCCGCGCGCCGCTGGCCGCGCCGCTGCTCCCAAACAGGTCGAACGCTTTGAGAGTGAAGGCGGAAATCCCACAGCCGTCGCGATCGAGGACATGACTGCTCCCGCTGCCGAAAAGCACGTCGGCGACGATGTCTTTGAGCAGCTTCATGACGGCTCAGTCGTAATCGCCGCCATCACAAGTTGCACCAACACTTCGAATCCATCGGTGATGATCGCCGCCGGCCTTATGGCAAAGAAAGCAGCGGAGAAGGGACTCAATCGCAAGCCTTGGGTGAAAACTTCGCTTGCGCCCGGCTCCCGCGTTGTTACTGAGTACTATCGCAAAGCCGGATTGATTCCCTACCTCGACCAGATCGGCTTCCAAACCGTCGGCTACGGCTGCACCACCTGCATTGGAAACTCCGGCCCGCTGCCGCAGGATGTTTCTTACGCCATCAACGAAAAAGATCTGGTTGCGGTCTCGGTCCTGTCCGGCAATCGCAACTTTGAAGGCCGCATCAACTCTGAAGTTCGCGCCAACTATCTCATGTCACCGCCGCTCGTGGTGGCGTACGCTCTGGCCGGCCGCATCGATATCGACATCGCGCGCGATCCGCTCGGCGCCGGCAAAGACGGCAAGCCGGTCTACCTGCGCGACCTGTGGCCTTCGCAGAAAGAAGTCCGCGACACCGTCAGCGCCGCCATCAACTCGGAGATGTTCAAAGAGAATTATCGGTCGATCTTCGATGGCGACGACGAGTGGAAAAAGCTGCGTGTCCCCGAAGGCGAGACCTACACCTGGGACCGCAACTCAACTTACATCCGCCGTGCTCCGTACTTTGACGACATGCCGGCGCGTCCCAGTCCCATTCAGGACATTCGCGGCGCCCGCGTGTTGGCCAAGCTGGGCGATAGCGTCACCACCGACCACATCTCTCCGGCCGGATCCATCAAGCCCACCAGCCCCGCCGGCAAATATCTTCAAGAGCGTGGCGTAAAACCGTCGGACTTCAACTCCTACGGCTCGCGCCGCGGCAATCATGAAGTGATGGTGCGCGGCACGTTCGCCAACGTTCGTCTGCGCAACAAACTGGTTCCTGAAGCTGAAGGCGGCATCACGCGCCACTTTCCCAGCGGCGAAGTCGTGTCCATCTTCGACGCATCCGTCAAATACATTGCCGACGGAGTGCCGCTGATCGTGCTGGCGGGGAAAGAATACGGCTCAGGCTCCTCGCGCGATTGGGCCGCCAAAGGTCCGCTGCTTCTCGGAGTGCATGCCGTGATCGCCGAAAGCTACGAACGCATCCACCGTTCCAATCTGGTGGGCATGGGCATCCTGCCACTCCAGTTCCTGCCGGAAGAAAACGCCGATACCGTTGGACTGAAGGGCGACGAAGTTTACGAGATCATCGGCCTGCCGCAGTTGCTGGCCTCGAAATTCGCCGAAGGCCGCCAGGTGAAGGTCAGGGCCAAGTCGAGCGACGGCGCGGTGATCGAATTCGATGCCGTAGTGCGAATCGATACTCCGCAGGAGATCCTCTATTACGAGCACGGCGGCATTCTCCAGTACGTGCTGCGCCAGCTTCTGGCCGGCAAAGCCCAACCCGAACCCGTCGCGGCACGCTGAGCGGCCGAATCAAAAAAGATCGAGCGCAGGGCCATGCCTGCCTGCCTTGTTGGGATGGAAGCGCTGGGTAGCGTGCAAAAAGCCGAACGCCGGAGGGGCGACATAAAGGCCAATAGCGGTGGCTGAAGCCGGTTGACTCCGGTTTCGTGCGCGAGCTTGGCAATGCCCTACTCCGGAAGGGAGGCACCACGGGCAGCTTGTTTGTGCTGCGGGGCGGTCCGCTTTGGCATATGCCCAGCTTTGATCAGGAGAAAAAGGGTTCACGAATGCCGCTTCGACCGCCTAAAAACCAAGCACTCCAATAGAATTGCATTTCCGTTTTTCAGGAGCTGACATGCGAGCCATCCTCTGCCAGGAATGGGGCGGTCCGGAAAAGCTTGTGGTTGACGATGTGCCGCCTCCGCCATTGCGCGAAGACGCAGTCCGCATCCGCGTCCACGCCGCCGGAGTGAACTTTGCTGATCTGTTATTGATTGCCGGCCAATATCAGGAAAAGCCTGCTCTTCCTTTTATTCCCGGCGCGGAAGCGGCGGGAATAGTTGTAGAAACAGGCGCGCAGGTGACCGGCTTAAAACCAGGAGAGCGCGTGCTGGCTCTCACCGCCCTTGGCGCCTTTGCCGAAGAGGTGGTTGTCGATGCGAGCCGGGTGTTGCGCATTCCTGACACCATGGAGTTCGCAGCAGCCGCTGGATTTCCCATAGCCTATGGCACATCGCACGGAGCTCTTGACTGGCGCGCGCGTCTGCAACCGGGAGAGTGGCTCGTGGTTACTGGAGCCGCGGGCGGTGTGGGCCTGACGGCGGTCGAGATCGGCAAAGCTATGGGCGCTCGCGTAATTGCCTGCGCCGGCTCCGAAGAGAAGCTCGCTATTGCCCGGCAGCACGGGGCTGACCATGTTATCGACTACACACGAGAGAATCTTCGTGAGCGCCTCAGGGCCATCACCGGCGGACATGGAGCTGACGTGATTTACGATCCCGTCGGCGGTGATGTTTTCGATGCCTGCATGCGCTCCATCAGCTGGGGTGGCCGCATCGTTATCATCGGTTTTGCCGCCGGACGCATTTCGCAAATTCCCGCCAATATCGTGCTTGTCAAAAATATCGACATCATCGGGTTCTACTGGGGCTCTTACCAAAAGCACAAGCCCGAGATGCTGCGACACTCATTTCAGCAGTTATTCCACTGGTTTGAAGAAGGCAAGCTCCGGCCTCATATTTCGCATCGGCTGCCGCTGGCCCTGGCAGCTAACGCTCTCAGACTCCTGCAAGAGAGGAAATCAACTGGAAAGGTAATACTGGAGTTAGTCTGAAACGCCGAACCAGATCGCATCGGCCGTTTTCAGTTCGTGCCTTCAACCATTTGGACCACATCACTCGTTGTGCAGAACCGTCGCTGGTTCTACGCGCGAGGCGCGCCACGCTGGTAGCAGGCACGCTGTAGTCGCAACCCCGAACAGGAGTCCGATCACTCCAGCGAACACCGCAGGGTCAAGCGGTTTGGTGGCATACAAGCTGGAGCGGATCAGTTGCGCGGCGGCAATGGCGAGAAGCGCGCCTGCGGCAGCCCCGCCGAGCGCCGGTGCGAGACCATCGAGCAGCATCAGGCGCAGCACGTGTTCTCGTTGTGCCCCGAGTGCCAGCCGGATACCGATCTCCGTGCGGCGCTGCGCCGCCAGGTATGCGAGCACGCCGAACAGACCCACGGCCGCCAGCAATAGCGATATGCCCGCGAAGACCGCCAGCAGCGTCGCTTCGAAATTGGCGTCGAGCGATGATTGGTTGATGATCTGATTCATCGTAAGCACGTCCGAGACGGCAAGCTCGCGATCCATCTGCTGGATCATCTTCTGAATGGGAAGTGCAAGGCTCTCCGGATCGCGTGCGCCGCGGACGACGAGGGCAGCGCCGCTTTCCTTGCCGGCGTCGATCGGGAAATACATCATCGGCTCCAGGTCCTCCGCCAAGTCGTATCGGGTGTCGCCCACCACGCCGACGACCTCGTAACTCCGCCGGTCGAGGTCGACCATGTGCTTGCCGATGGGATCCTCATGTGGAAAATACCGCCGCGCAAATTCAGCGCTGATGATGGCTTCGTTGGCGTCATCGAAACGCTGATCGGAACCGAAGGTGCGCCCGCTGAGGAATGGGATCTTTATCGCCGCGAAATAGCCGGGATCGGCCCAGCGGACGATCGCAAGTAGCCTCTGCCCCTGCGGCATGGGCGGATGCTCGGCGATGGTCACCGTGCCGTCGCCGAAGTATCCTTCGCCGGGAACCGCGCGGACCAGGCCGGCCGCGCCTGCCCCCGGCAACGCCCGCACGCGCGTGAGCAGATCGTCGAAGAATGCCACTCGCTGTGCCGGCTTGCTGTACTGCACTTTCGGGAGAGTGAAATGCATGGTGAGGATGTTGTTGGTCGCGCAGCCCAGGTCATTCCCCCGCAGCCGCATGTAGCTCTTGAGCAGCAAGCCGGCACTGACGAGCAGAACCACGGTGAACGCAACCTCGGCTCCCACGAGCACTTTGCGCACACCCGTACGCGATCCGCCAGAGGTGGAACTTCGCGACGACTCTTGCAGCGCCGCCGCCAGGTTCCCGGAACGGCTTGCCAGCACCGGAATGAGTCCGGCGAAAAGAGCGCAAATCAACACCAGTCCCGCAACGGTTGCGACCACGACGCCGTCAATGCCGATCGACTCCGCGCGCACCATGTCGCTTCGCCTCATGACGAGCCATCGCAGAGCTCCGTAGGCGAGAGCAAGGCCTGCTGCTCCTCCGGCGGAGAAAAGTACCAACGTCTCGATGAGCTGCTCACGAATCAGCCGGAAGCGCCCGCCACCGAGCGCTTTGCGAATGGCGATTTCGCGGGCTCGTGCCGCGGAGCGGGCGGTCAGCAGGTTGGCAACGTTGAGACACGCGATCAGCAGCATGCAACCGGTGGCCGCCAGCAGCATATACAGCGCGGGCTTGATCTTGCCCACGAGGTAATCGATGAGCGGCCACA
>DATEGH010000335.1:0-6202 GCA_035280185.1 Terriglobales bacterium | reverse complement strand
GCAAAAATCTTCTCTGCGATGGTCATGGACCGCTTGCCGGTCTTGATCGGCGGCAGAAAAACTTTCTTCTCTCGCCCGTCTGCCGACTGCATTCGCGCCACGTTAAAAGGAAAGAGCCCGCCGTACTCGATCACCTGGCGCGTGATCTCATCCTCGCCTTCGGTGAATTTGCTCAGCGGAATCTCTTCCCCCGCGCGGATCTTGTCAATCACGCTGAAGTCCGTTGTGGTAAGCACGCCTAGGTTCTGGCAGTTCTGCTTGTAAATACGCTCAATGTTCTCCGCGATCACCAGCTTGATCCCGGCGCACAGCTCCGCATAGGGCGACTGCTCGCGGCTCGATCCTTTTCCCCGTCGCTTTCCGCTCACCGCCGCAACAAACCCGCCCTTCTTCACGTCGCCGCGCTTGATCGGGACCTCGTTGCCGCACTTCAAGCCCGTGTACGGGAACTCGCCCAGCGTCTCGTCAAAAAAGAAGCAGATGTGCGCCGGCGTGATCTCGTCGGTCGAGATGTCATCGCGCAGCTTGGGATTGTTCTGCGGATTTTTGGTGTCCCACGGCAGGTCTTCGCCCGCAAGCTGGCGGCGAATCAGCTCAGGGTCTTCCGTAAGGAAAAGGATGCGGCCCTTGAACGTGCACTTGTCAGGCCGCTTACTGATCTGGCGGTTCAGCAGTGACGGTTCCACAAGAAAATTCTAGCACCCAGCCGGAGCACTGGCATTCCTGTACTCTGCATCTAAACCGGCCTCGTATTGAAGGTCGGCACTCTCGACTGCGGGTTTCCTCCGCTTCCTCCATTTCTCCGCGTTTCAAAGACTTCGGGTTTTGATCCATACGTTTTATTGAAGTAACTGAGTGCCGACTGCTGATTGCTGAGCGCGATTGCCAATAGCCAATAGCCCACAGCCAATTGCCATTTGCTATTTGCCAATTGCTGTATCCTTACTTCACCATGCCTCAATGTCTGAAATGCGGCGCTGAACTTGCGGTGAACGAAGAAGGAATGGCGCCGGTCCTGTGCGACCGCTGTGCCGGACGCGCCACCCGACGCGCCCGCGTCGGAATGAACACTGGCACACTGCGCGAATTTCCCGCCACCACCATCCTTACCGGTATTAACTTGCTGGTTTTCACTCTTATGGTGCTCGCCAGCGGCTCTTTCTGGGAGTTTGGCGGCAGAACGCTTTATTACTTCGGCGGCAACTACGGACCAGCGACGCTCACCGGCGACTACTGGCGCCTGATTACTGCCGGCTTCGTGCACGCCGGCCTGCTTCACATCGGATTCAACATGTGGTGCCTTTGGTACCTCGGGCAGCTCTCCGAGCGTCTCTTCGGAAGCTGGATCACCTTCGCCGTCTACATGCTCACCGGCGTCAGCGGAGCGCTGCTGAGTGTTGCTGTGCATCCGGGCGTTCTGGAAATCGGGGCCTCGGGCGCGATCTTCGGCATCGCCGGCGCAATCGTCTCCGGCATCAAATTCGGAAATGTCGCCGTCTCGAGTGGGCAGAAGAAGCAGATCATGAGCAGCATGATCTTCTTCGTCATCTTCAACCTGGCTTTTGGCGCAGCGATTCCCGGCATTGATAACTGGTGTCATCTCGGCGGGCTCATTTCGGGCCTGATCTTTGGCATACCGCTCGCGGTCGCTGCCGCCACGGGGAAGAAAAGATTTGAATGGCTCACCATGATTCTCGCTGCTCTGGTGCTGGCCGGCATCGGCGCGCGCGTGGTGCAGGCTCGCGCTGCCATTTTCTCAGGATTTCATCAGCAGACGCGGTTAATCACCGGCAGGGACTGGACCGTCACGAAGCCAAGATTACTCTCTCCGCCAGCAAACCCTAGCCTCGTTCCCGAAACTGAATGATTCTCCGCCGGTCGCGCTTGGAAGGACGGCTCGCCGGCGCGGGCGCAAAATCTTTCGTCTGTTTGCGCTCCTGCGCGATTTTCGCTCGCAATTCCCGGCTGGCTTCCGTTTCCCGATAGTGGGTCTGCGCGACCGCGGCTGGCCCTCGCACATCGCTCAACTGCAACACCTCGACTTCAAAGTCACCGCCCGGCGTTTCGATCTCCAGCACATCACCCACCCGAACTTCGCGGCTGGGCTTGGCCGGCTGGCGATTGCAGCGGACGCGGCTCAATTCGCATGCCTTCGCCGCGAGAGCCCGCGTCTTGAAGAACCGCGCCGCCCACAGCCATTTATCGATGCGAATTCCCTTCATCCTACTCAAGCTCTCGTTCTACTTTGATCTCCACTCGTTCAGCGATAATAGCCATTCAGCTTGCGCGCGTTACTGGGAGTCTGCGCCGCTGTTGCGCTTGCGATAGAGTTTCCAGCCACGGTAGACCAACGCGATCCCAATCCAGCCGGATGCAGCCATCAACACATAGCCTGCCACTTGCGGGAAGAAATACAGAAGGGCTGCAATTCCCAAAAGCAGAAAGCCCGCGATCAGGATCAGACGCGCTTCCACCGGCTGCAGGACTCGGCGATCGGTAAACGCCGCGCCAACAGCATTACTGATGCGAATCGCGCCTGCCGCTGCACGGCCTGCGCTCCCGCCGCCACTGGTGGCCACCGGAACACGATGCCGAGGCTCACCCGGAGCGCTCACTCTTCTCCGGGCATCAAGCACAACTTCGGTCGCGTTGCTCAAATCCGCAAGATACTGCTCTTCCATTTGGCGGGCAAATTCGTCGTTCTCGATGACCGCATCCAGTTCGCAGTTGCCGAGCCAACTCGCGATATTCAGGTTCGTGGAGCCGACCCGCGCCCATCGTCCGTCAGAGACCGCGGTCTTGGCGTGCATCATGGTTCCGTTCCACTCGAAGATGCGAACACCGGCTTCGAGCAACGGGCGGTACCCGGAGCGCGAAAGCGGCCTCAGCAGCGGGATATCGGTTGCATTCGGCACCAGCAGCCTCACGTCCACGCCATCTCCCGCCGCGGCCTTCAGCGCCTGCACATACGCTGTGGTGCCGGCATAGTACGCATCGGCCAGCCACAGCCTTTTCCGCGCCATCGCCGCCACCAGTTGGTCTAAACGAAATAACCCTGCGGTTGCGGGCATGGTAGCAACAATGCGCAAGCTCACGTCGCGCTCGTGGGAAGGAGTCGTCACGCTCATGAGTTCATCATCCGGAATCGGTTCGCCCAGCATGGCCCAGACCTCTGCGAAGGCGCGCTCGATATCTGCCAGTGCAGGTCCGTGCACCTCAACACCTGTATCACGCCAGGGCTCGATGTTCTTCTCCGGATCTCCGACCCACATGCGACCGACACACAGACCGGCGATGAATCCCACCTCACCATCCACGGCCAGCATCTTGCGATGGTCGCGTGAGAGCCAGCCCAGCGGTGAATCGAAATGGGGTGGATTGTAGCAACGAACTTCCACCCCGGCAGTTCGCAGCCGGTTCCAGAATTTGCGTGATGTTTTGCCCAGGCCTCCCATCCAGTCGTAGATCAGGCGCACGCGCACGCCCTCCTGTGCCTTTGCGATCAGGGCATTGGCGAACTCCAAACCGGCGCTATCCTCGTGAATGATGTAGCTCTCGAAATGAACATGCTCGCGAGCCGCAGCGATCGCGGCCAGCCATGCGGGATAGTTCTGGGCCGCGTCAATCAGCAACCGTACGCTATTGCCGTCAACCAGCGGCGCGCCGGCGGCGCGCGAAAAAGCCTGCTCAGCAAGCGCGCGTGCGGATTGGAGCGAGCTGAGTTCTCCGGAGGTCGGATTGGCAGTTTTCGTCTGCATGCCTTCATTCAACAGTGATACCGGCGCTCTATGGTCCATTCCGATCACGGCGCGACTCCGATGCTATAAGCTCATTGGGAAGCAATCAATGGAACCGCTGCCCTTGTAATTCGTCGCAGTGAATTGTGTTCTGCGCGATGGCAGCTCAAGGAGTCACTGGGAGTCAGCGAGGGTCGCCGAGGAGTTAAAACTGACGCGCAAATTCAAGGCACAATATGCGCTGTCACCCGCATTCCCAGCGGTTCCGAAAACATTTGGTACCGGTTTTTGGTACCGGTCGCGCTTTTTAGAGGAATTCCGAGAACGTAAGTCGTTGATTTTGTTTGGCTGCCCCCCAGGGATTCGAACCCCGATATGCTGATCCAGAGGCTACCAAGTTGGGATTCCGGGGGGTTCTCCCAGCATCACTGATCTGACCTGCAAGTTCCTCCTCTCTTTAGAACTTATTCCGGCCCGGGCGGGCCAGCTGTTGTCAGATCAACATGCCTGATCTTAGCGGAAAAATGGGTGAAAATGGGTCAAAATCAAGCCGAAAAGTTACCAGCAAAGTTACCACCCCCGATATGCTGTTTTCGTGCCCCGCCTTTTTGGGCGTTCTTTCAGTCGAGTTTTCAAAGGATTAGGTAGGACAGCTGACTTTGCGTCAGCTTCAAATTTGTGCGCGACCCCATAAACACTGGTTGAAAATGCTTGCTGGTAACACTTGGTGGTAACTTGCTGCCAGGAGCTGCCAAGGATTTCATTTCATGTTGATGCGTCGTTTTCTGTAGAGGTCAACGAGTCTCTCAAGCTTCTCCAGTTCGGATTCATCGATCGCTTCAAGGCACCCACTCAACATCTCTCGGAGTGACCCAGAAAAATTTCCTTCAATTATTTGTTGGACAGCAATCCTTGCCGCCTGCTCGCGCGTAACTGCTGGCACGAAAACGAGTCGCCGGCCGCATCATTGTCGAGTTGAGGCCTGAAATCGCAACCAGCGAATACCTCCTGCTCTGTAGCCTCACCCAATCGCCACAAAGCGTCCGGGATTTGCTAATCTATCGTCCTTTAATCTTTAATGGTCGCGGGACTGGTCTGGCCGGGTAAAACAGTCAAGACTGGCACATTGAAGAAAATCCCACGTGTAAGGCTTCCAAGGCTCTGTTTTATTCCTGCGTATTGCGAGAACCCCATCAGCTATCTTTGCGACACTTCAGCGGATTCGAGGACTTCCTTTGCAGGTCGTTCCCATCCTCGCCTACTTGCGGCCATGAATGTCTGGTTCACGCGATTTGATCAAGCGCATCATCTTCGTCGTCCGCCTCGCCAGGGCCGAATTCGGCTGACTCAGTTACATCGCCTTCTTCCTTCACCTGCGCCTCATATGCGCTCCGCTCCTTTTTGCTCTCCCGAACTGGCAACAGCTCTGCATGGCTGCGCGGGAAAGCAAAATGATAAACAAAGTCTAGCCGCTCTTTGCTCAACCGGTTTCCTACCACGTCGTTGGTGTGCGCGCGGCAAAATTCGCAGAAGTCCTCCGCGGCGATGATGACTCTCTTGATCCGACCCGTATGGACTTCACGCCTCTTGAGCCACCCCCGATTAATCCAGGTCTCAACTTGAGTTGGGGAAACATGAAGCGCAACCGCAAGTGTGTTCTTAGTGAAGCTGTCTCGGCCCATGGCAGCACTTGCGCCCATACGGTAGAGCGCGTGCCAGACCGAACTCTGTGATCGGTGCAGGAGTGTGGCGATTTCATTTACTGGATGCAGATCAATCAGCTTCTCCAATCGCTGCCGTTCCGATTGCGTCCATCGACGTTGCGTTCGTTTGGAACGAATCCCCATACGCCGAACAAACTTCCAGCACGCCCATCGCGGATATCCGGATTCTTCCACCAAGCGACTTATGACACCGCTCAATTCCGCTCCAGAAGCC
This sequence comes from Terriglobales bacterium, assembly GCA_035280185.1. GTDB lineage: Bacteria > Acidobacteriota > Terriglobia > Terriglobales > Acidobacteriaceae > Angelobacter. The sequence continues at coordinate 527 of DATEGH010000335.1, read as the reverse complement.
CTAAGATTTGCCCGTACCAGGTCCCGCGCAGCTTTGGACCAGCGATATTCGCGCCGGCTAAGCACACCGTTAGTGCTCCGACGATACGTCAAACGATCCGACTCCAGTGCTGGTGAAAGAGTGTGATTGCCTTCTGTCTGAGGAGACGACGGGAGCTCGGTGCTCTCTTGGCGACGCGAGCTGTCCGGTCTTTCGCGATCCACGTTCATCAGTAACTCACATATTTCTACATCAACACGAGCGTCCGATGTGTGGCTCTATTAGAGAACTCTGGCTGTAAACAACGATTCGCAAACTCGTGAAAGAGTGTGACTTTGGGAGATTACCGGTTATCAACTACTTTGAATGTGAAAAGCTCGGTTCGGCCGCTCGAGTGCAGATGGACTGTGTAGTAGTTGTCAGCATTTAACAGATTGGCGGGAACGACCACCTCCACGACCGTGCCACCGTCGCTCCTAGCCGGCCGAAGGAAATTTTGTGTCATCAGCGATTGATCACCCGTAAACGTCATTAATTCCGTTGTATAA
>DATEGH010000334.1:0-8211 GCA_035280185.1 Terriglobales bacterium | reverse complement strand
AGCAGAAACGGTTGATTCAGGATTCCCTCCGCAGCCATCTCCGCCGGCTGGCCGAGGGCGGCGCAGTCCAGGAAGAGCTGGTCACGATTCGTGGCGAACGATTCGTGATCCCGGTGAAGACCGAGCAGCGCAAGCGCGTGCAGGGAGTGGTGCACGGCGCCAGTTCCAGCGGCCAGACGATCTTCATCGAGCCAATGGAGACCATCGAGCAGAACAACGATCTTGTCCGTCTTCTGGAAGAGGAACAGGCAGAAACGCGGCGCATCTTGCAGGAAATGTCCTGCAAAATCGGCGAGCAGGCGGACGCGATCGCCGCAGCCGCTGAAACCATGGCTGAAGTGGAGTTGCAGTTCGGCAAAGCGCGGTTTGGCCTGGACTACGATTGCGTGACTCCGGAGTTGACCTCAGATTTTCTGGAGCTGCGTTCCGCGCGCCATCCGTTACTGGAACGCAACCTGAAGGCGAAGGGCGGCAAAGTTGTGCCGCTCACCCTGGAGATGGATTCGGACCATCGTCAACTCATTATCAGTGGCCCGAACACCGGCGGGAAAACTGTAGGGCTGAAGACAGTCGGTCTTCTCGCTCTCATGGCGCAGGCGGGCGTTCCTGTCCCGGCGAATACTGCGCGCCTGCCGGTTTTTGACGCCATGCTGGCAGACATCGGCGACTATCAATCCATTGAGCAGAACCTCTCGACATTTTCCGCACACGTCACCAACATCGATTTCATCTCACGCACGGCTACACCGCATTCGCTGGTGCTGCTCGATGAGCTCGGATCGGCCACCGATCCCGAAGAAGGCGCAGCGCTCGCCGTTGCCATTGCCGGACACTTCCGGCGCGCCGGCTCGAGCACCATCATCTCCACTCACCATACGTCGCTGAAGGTTTATGCGGCAAATACTCCTGGCGTACTGAACGCCGCCGTAGGTTTCGAGGAGCGAACTTTGCAGCCGACTTATGAGCTGCAGGTCGGAGTACCCGGCGCGTCGGCCGGCATCAATATCGCACAGCGGCTGGGGCTCAACACACAGATCATTGAAGCTGCGCGGGCAAAGCTCGGAACGCAGACGCAAGATGTGGCGCGATTTCTGGAAAAGCTTCACTCCGATCTGCGGGATCTTGACCGCGATCGCCAGGCTGCTCAAAAACGTGAAGATGAGGCTAGCCGCGAATTGAAACGGCTGGAAGCAGAAGGCGCTCAGGAACAACGGCAGAAGACGCGCGAGTACGAGCGCAAGCTGGAATCGCTTCTGCGGGAATTTGAATACCAGGCGCGCGAGGCCGTAAACACCGTGCAGGACCGCGCGGCACAGCAGAAGCTCTCAAAACAGGCGGAGCAGCGCATGGCGCGGCTGAGACGGGAATTTCAGGAGCAGTTCAATGCCGGAGTGGTCGCCCACAAGACCGGCGCGGACCAGGGCGATCCGCATGCGCGTCCGCACGAAGTGAAGCACGTTTCTGAAGGCGACAGTGTGAAGCTGAAGTCGCTGGGGCGGACCGCAGTGGTGAAGAGGAAGATTGACGATAACACCTTTGAAGTGGAAATGGGCTCGATAAAGATGAAGATTCCCCGGGCCGATATCGCGGAGGTTTTCGCGCGTGGCGGAAGTTCGCCGGTTTCGGCCGCGCGAGCCAAAGGGATTTCCGTATCGCTCAAAAACGAGGACCTCAGCACGCCTTCAGAGATCAACGTGATTGGCCAGACGGTGGACCAGGCCACCAGCGAAGTGGAAAAATTCATCGACCGCGCATTCCTGGCAGGAATGCCGCGAGTTCGCATCGTTCATGGCCATGGCATGGGAATTCTGCGCAAAGCCATCCGGCAGAATTTGCAACAGCATCCTCACGTGGCAACCGTGGCCGAGCCTCCGCAGAACGAAGGCGGCGCGGGAGCAACGGTGGTGGAGTTGAAGGTGTAACTTTTGTCCTTCTCGAAAACAGCAAGAGAAAGAGACCAAAAAAAAACGCCGCAATTCCTGACAGGCAACTGCGGCGTTCACTTTCAAGCTATTCTGCTGCGCTTACCAGACGTGACAAGCATTCTCGCTCACCATCTTTTGCCCTGGCTTGCAATGGAACGCCTTGGCAAAATCGGCGTTGTTCTGCAGGGGCCCCTTTACGCGATACTGGCCGGGTGAGTGCGGATCGGTCTTCGCCAGCAGACGTGAGCTTTCCGGGGTACGGTTTTCGCACCAGATCTGGGCAAAACCGAGGAAGAACCGCTGCTCCGGCGTAAAGCCTTTAATGGTGCGGGCAGCCCTCTTGTCCTTTGCCAGTTGCTTGCGCAATGCCATCAGAGCGATGTGAATGCCGCCATTATCGGCAGTGTTCTCGCCCAGCGTCAGCCGTCCGTTCACGTGTACATCGTCAACAGCGACAAAGTTGCTGTACTCATCGGCGATACAACCAGTCCGCTTTTCGAACTCCGTGCGGTCGGTATCCGTCCACCAGTTTTTCAGGTTGCCTTCCGCATCAAACTTGCTGCCCTGATCGTCAAAGCCATGCGTGAGCTCGTGGCCGATCACGACGCCGATTCCGCCGAAATTCACCGCATCATCTTCTGACTGATCGAAGAAGGGCGGCTGGAGAATGCCTGCCGGGAAGTTGATGTCGTTCTCAGGCGGGCTGTAGTAAGCGTTCACCGTGGGCGGAGTCATGCCCCATTCTTTCTTGTCCAGCGGCTTGCCGATTTTATTCCAGTTGCGGCGTACCTCAAACGCGCCCGCCCGTTCGGCGTTGCCCAGCAGGTCTCCGCGCACGATGTTCACCGTGGTGTAGTCACGCCATTTGTCGGGATAACCGATCTTGTTAGTGATGGCCTTCAGCTTTACTTCAGCCTGCTTTTTGGTTTCGGGGGTCATCCAATCGAGCTCTTTGATGTCCTCACCCAGTGCGCCCTCAAGCGCGTTCACCATCTGAAGCATGCGCGCTTTTCCCTGCTTGCCGAAGGTTTCATCGACATAGGGCTGGCCGAGGGCTTCGCCCAACAGACGATCTGTAAGTTGGGTGCAGCGTTTCCAGCGCGGCTGCAGTTCTTTTTGCCCGTTGAGATATTGCCCGTAAAAGCTGAAGTTTTCCTTCACGAACGCGTCAGAGAGCAAAGGAGCCGCGTTGCGAGTGGCGTGCCAGCGAAGGTAGGTCTTCCAGTTGTCAATCGAAACTGAGTCGAGCAGAGGGTTGACCTTCTGGAAGAAGTCAGGCGGCACGACGTTCACTTCGCTGAAGGTGGGAGCGCCGCTGGCAACGAAAAATTTCTGGAAATCGAAGTTCGGCGCCAGAGATTCCAGCTCGCTCAGCTTCATCTTGTGATCGCGGTTCTTAGGATCGCGCATCTTCACGCGCTCGAAGGCAGCGTCGGCCAGCTTGGCTTCAATGTCCATCACGGTTTGGGCTTCTTTTTTGGCAGTTTCTTCCTGGTCGCCGAGAAGAACAAAGGTGTTGGCGAGGTGCTCAAGATATTTCTGCCGGGTCTCCTGCGATTTGGGATCCTGCGCGAGGTAGTAGTCGCGGTCAGGCAGTCCGAGTCCTCCCTGAAATACGCCGGCGATTTCCATGCTCGCGTCGTGCAGATCGGGCTGTGCTCCGAAGCCAAAGAGAACGTTGACTCCCTGCGAGTGGAGATAGGCCATGGTATCGATGAGCTGATCTTTATTGGAGATGGCGGCGACGCGATCCAGCTCCGGCTTCAAAGGGTCGAGGCCCTTTTGATTTACTGCGGATTCGTCCATGCAGGATTGGTACATGTCCCCAATCTTCTGCATCACGGGGCTGCGCTTGGGATCGTCGGCTGAGGCCTTTTCGAGAATCTGATGAAGTATCTGCCGGTTGTACTCAGCCAGTTCGTTGAACCGGCCCCAGCGCGCCTGGTCAGGAGGGATGGGATTTTTGTCGCGCCAGGTACCGCAGGCGTATTTGTAAAAGTCTTCGCATGGATCGGCGGTTTTATCCATGGCCGAGAGATCGAACGATTTCGGACGGGCCACGTTCTTCTCGCCGGTTGCGCTTGCCTGCGCAGCCGGCTTTGTGGCAGCTTTTTTCGCGCTCGCCTTCTTTACGGCGGTGCCTGAGTTCTGCGCCAGCGCGACTGCCAGACTGAGAAGAACGACAGGAAAGAGCTTCTTCAGGAACATATTTGCCTCACGATGAGTTTGGAGAAAACTGGAAAGTCTATGCCGAATCGTTAGCGATGTAAACTGCTGGATTTCGAAGTGCCGCGCGGCAGAAGAGCGCAATCATCGCACTGCACCGGCTCCAATCAGGCAGGTACAGTCGTTAGCCTGTTTGAGAGCATTTCTGTATTGCCTTCGCAGCCTACTTACGACATGATTAGCTCCACGTCGCTTACACACCTAAGCCTCGCTCGGACCTCATCAGGTATTCATGCCGATTTCCGGAGAGAATCAAGCCGCCAATAGCGCCGCGCTTAACAGCGAAACGCTGGTCATTCGCAGCGAATCCCTGCAGCGAGTGATGAAGCTGGCGGAAAAGGTGGCGCGTCATCCGGCAGCGGTACTGATCGTGGGTGAAACCGGATCGGGAAAGGAAATTGTCGCCCGAACGATCCACAACTGCTCTTTGCGGGCCAAGCAGACCTGGGTGGATGTGAATTGCGCCGCGATTCCTGAACACCTGGTTGAAAGTGAGTTGTTCGGCTACGAACGCGGAGCGTTTAGCGGCGCCGAGGCGACGAAGCCTGGTTTCTTTGAACTGGCGGACAAGGGAACGCTGTTCCTGGATGAAATCGGCGACCTGGATTTGAAAGTCCAGGTCAAGCTGCTGCGCGTTCTTGATGGCATGCCTTACTACCGGCTGGGCGGGAGCCGCAAGGTGACGGCGGATGTGCGCATAGTCGCAGCGACGAACCGCGACCTGGAAGATTCCGTGCGCGCCGGCCGCTTCCGCGCCGATCTGTATCACCGGCTGGCTCAATTCCGCCTGGATGTGCCCCCGTTGCGCGAGCGTCCGGAAGATGTTCTGGGCATCGCCGAGCAGGTGCTGCACGAACATTGTCCAGGATCGCACTTGCGGCAGGACGCGATTGATCTGCTTCTGAGCTATCCCTGGCCGGGAAACATCCGCGAGCTGCGCAATGTGGTGTTTCGCGCCGTGCTTCAGGCCGCCAATCCGCAAGTGGAGATCACGGCCGATGATCTGGAAATCCCGCGCTCCCGGCCTCAAGACAAGGCGGCTCTTGCCGTCGCGAGCAACCTTGAGGAAATGGAACGGCAGATGATCTTCAGCGAACTGGAGAAGCACAACAGCAATCAGGGCAAAACGGCGGAGGCGCTGGGAATTTCGCGGAGGACACTGATCCGCAAGCTCAAGAGCTATCGCGAAACCGGCGAAACAGCGCCGGCGGGCAGGCTCAGCCTTAATCAGCAGCGTTATTACCGCGCGCAACTGGAAGCACCGGTCCGAGTCAAGTCAGAGAACGATGAATTTGGCGGCATGCTTCTGAATTTGAGCATCGGCGGCGCGGGCATCAAAGCGGAGAAAGTCCTCAAATTCGGAGTTCCGGTCTCGCTTTCGTTTCAAGTTCCGAATAGCGACCTGCAGGCTTGCGTCACAGGGCAGGTGGCATGGACCAACAAAGAAGGCCACCAGGGCGTTCAGTTTGACCAGGTTGCCGCGCCGCTGCGCACGGCCTTGCAGCGTTGGCTGCGCGATCAGATGCACAAAGATGGCTGGGAACTCGGCACGGAATAGCTCCGTTATACTTTTCTCTCCCATGAAACCTGATTCGGTTTTCTCCCTGAATGAGTTTGAGGAGCTGGCGCAAACCTGCATGTCGTCCATGGCCCTGAACTACGTTGCGGGCGGCGCCGCAGACGAACTGACCCTGAAATCTAACTGTGAGGGATGGAAGCGCATTCGGCTGAAGCCGCGCGTGCTGGTGGATGTCTCGCACGTGGATTTGAGCACCACGGTTCTGGGCCAGCCGATGCAAGTACCAATCCTGCTGGCGCCTACGGCGTTTCATCGCCTCTGCCATGAGGAAGGAGAAGCGGCAACCATCGCCGGCGCCAATCAGGCAGGCGCGAGCCTTGTTCTGAGCACTTATGCGACGGAAGCAGTCGAGACGATTGCCGTGGCCGCGACCCAGCCGTTGTGGTTTCAGCTTTATGCCCAAAGAAACCGCGAGATCAATCGCGCTCTGCTGCAGCGCGCGCAACAAGCCGGTTGCAAGGCGGTCTGCCTTACTGTCGACACGCCGGTACTTGGGGCCAGGAACCGGGAAAGCCGGTCACAGTTTCAGGTGCCATCGGATTTCAAACTCCCGAACCTGGCGTTTGATAGCGCTGCGATCTCTCAACGCATCCATCACCAGGACCCGCTCTCGCCGACTTTGACGTGGAAAGATGTCGAATGGCTGCGTTCGCTCGCAACCGTTCCGCTCTTGCTAAAAGGAATCGTGAATCCTGATGACGCGGCGCGCGCGGCAGAAGCGGGAGTGGCCGGCATTATCGTTTCCAATCACGGCGGCCGGAACCTTGACACGCTGCCTAGCACAGCAGAAGCCCTGCCTCGCATCGTCGAGAAGGTTGGCGGCGAGCTTGCCATCCTGGTGGATGGCGGAATCCGTCGCGGCACGGATGTGCTCAAAGCGATCTCTCTGGGAGCTGATGCCGTGCTCATCGGGCGCCCTTATCTCTATGGTTTGGCCACGGGTGGCGCCGATGGGGTTGCGCGTGTGCTGGAGATCCTGAAGACTGAGCTCAAATTGGCCATGGCGCTGACAGGGCGAACCAGCATTCGAGAGCTGGACCGCTCAGTGTTGTGGGATTGAAACGCTAACTAGGATTGGCCGATCAGTACGCCTGCGAGGAAGACCAGAATCCCGCCAATCACAACTTGCAAGGTTGCCGAAAGCCATGGGGATTCCATGTAACGGTGGCGAATCCAGGAAATGGTCGCGAGTTCTGCAAGCACCACCACAACAGCTACAACGAAGGCCACATGGAAATTACCAATCAGGAATGGCAGCGTATGGCCGATGCCGCCCAGAGCGGTCATCAAGCCGCAGACCAAACCGCGAATCCAGGGATGGCCTCTACCGGTAAGACTCCCGTCATCGGAGAGAGCCTCGGCAAATCCCATGCTGATTCCTGCGCCAATAGAAGCGGCCAAGCCCACGGCAAACGCGGTATGCGTGCTGCGAGTGGCGAAGGCCGCAGCAAATACCGGCGCCAGGGTTGAAACCGATCCATCCATCAGCCCTGCAAGACCAGGCTGCACGATTTGGAGCACGAATAGTTTGCGGTTGGCCTGTTCTTCCTGTGTCCGCGTTGCCTGATCGAGATCGCTCAGTTCTTCAGCGCGGTATTCGTGCGCGCGCTCTTCCTGAGCGAGATCATTGAGTAATTGGCGGATGCTCGCATCCTGGGCGCGGTCGGCCGATTTCTCATAGAAGCGCCGGGTCTCAACTTCCATGGTTGCAGCTTCTTTGCGGATGGCATCCAGCCGCAGCGGACGGGTGAGCCAGATGGGGCGGCGGTTGACAAAGCCTTTCACGTCATTGCGGCGGATGAGGGGTATATGTTCGCCGAATTTGCTGCGGTAGAGTTCAATCAGGCGCCGCCGGTGCTCGGATTCCTCTTCGCGCATGGCGCCGAACGTCTGGGCAGTCGCGGGGAAATCCTGGCGCAACTCCTCAGCGTAGTCGGCGTAAATGCGCTCGTCTTCCTCTTCGAGCGAGACAGCAAGGGCAAGGACTTCGCGTTCTGAAAGGCTCTCAAAGCTTCGCATACGGTGAGAAGCAAGATTGTAATCGATGCCGGTAAGTTGACCTGCCTTCCCGATAACCGTCTGATCGCTGTATTCGAGTAAAAGAAACCTTACAAGCCTAAGCTATTGGATATCAGTGACTTGCGTCAACTGAGGCCGATTATCCTAAAAATCCCGGGCTGATCCGTGTAACGGTTTGTGTTGAAGAGTCACTTACTCAACGGGCAAGGAATTCGATGTGGAGTAATTTCGTGACCGAACAGCAGTGGAACGCAGCAGCACCGGAATCCGATTTGGAGTATCAGGGCCGCGCGCCGGAGCAGCGCGGCGAGCCGCGCACCAGCGGCCAAGCCGTTGCGGCAGGCTTGGAGTTCCTGCTTTCGAGCCTTAAGGACGGCCACTGGTGTGAGTTTACGCTTCTGGGCAACGAGCTTGACGCCTGGGTAACGGCATGGATTCTGGGCCGGCTGGGAGATCTCTCGC
>DATEGH010000333.1:0-3152 GCA_035280185.1 Terriglobales bacterium | reverse complement strand
GACAGCTGTCTCCTCGGGCGTAGCTCCCTCGATCCCCACGATGGTGAAGCGGCCGTATTGCGTGGGCAGGTTGGCTTTCGCTACAACGCGGACCTTTTCTGCTCCGCGGCTTGCGCCGGCACCGTTTGCGCGCTTTGCCTTCATGGGATGACTTAGTATAGCAGCAACTTGGCTTTACATCGTCGGGGGTGATTGGCTAACGTAAGCTAACGCCCGATTCTCGAGCGTCGCGAAACTTAAGCGGAAAAACGATCGCGAAGAAAATGCTCTCATGGATCTCCTTTCCAGCACTCAGGGTTTGCTGTTCACTTTGTTGCTAAAAGTAGGTGTGGCTGCGTCAATGGCCGCTCTGTTGGCGCGCTGGGCCGCCTTCCGCCGCGTCCTCTACACCGAGGTACGCGATTCCGATCAGAAGGTGAGGTTGCTGCTGTTTCTTACGCCGGTGCTGGCCATCAGCGTTCTTTTGAGATTAGTCGGGACTCCCTATCAGTTCGCCGACCTCATGGCGGAGGGCTCCTTTCTCCTGGGACTGCTTGGCGGGTTGGTCGTGGGCCCTTTGGGAGGCTCCATTGTCAGCTTGCCGGCCTTTTTTCATCACGAATGGCTGGCGACCCCCATCGCGGCAATCGCTGGCTTGATGGGAGGCTTGATTCGCCAAGCGATTCCTAAGAAAGAGGACCTCTGGAGTTTTGGACCGTTTACCTTCCTGAATTTGCCGAGATGGCTTTCGCGCATGATGAAGGGCTCCGATCTGGGATGGGAAGTGTTGCCGCTAGCCGGATGCCTCGGGCTGGAAGTCGGAAGACTGCTTCTCGGCCACGCCGTACGGCGGTCCTGGCTCTTTTTTATCGACGCCCAGAACTGGTGGTCCGTTCTGCTACTGATGTTGGCGACGGTGATGGCCGTAGCGGTACCCATTAAAATCTGGAACAACACCAGAATCGAGATGAACCTGGAGCAGCATCAGCAATTACTGCTCAAGGCGCGCATGGATGCGCTCAGCAGCCAAATTAATCCGCACTTCCTTTTCAATACGCTTAATACAGTCGCTTCGCTGATTCGTTACGATCCGGATCAAGCGCGCGTGGTGGTTTTGAAACTGGGCAACATACTTCGCCGGCTCCTGCGCAAACATGAAACCTTTGTGGCCTTGCAGGAGGAGCTTACTTTCATCGACGACTATCTGGATATTGAAGTGGCGCGATTTGGCCGTGACAATCTACAGATCTTCAAGCACGTGGATCAAAAGACGCTGGAAGCCTTTGTGCCCAGTATGTTGCTGCAGCCCATTGTGGAAAACTCGCTCAAACACGGACTGGCGGCAAAGCTCGAAGGCGGACAGATTACTATTCGCACCTCGCTGAGCGACGGACGCTTAGTGATTGAAGTCGAAGATAACGGCGCCGGCATACCCGAGGAGCGAATGCCGCAGGTCTACGTGGATGGCATCGGAATCAGCAACGTACACGAGCGCCTGCGTGTGCTCTACGGCAACGATTTCCGCCTGCAGATCTCCAGCCGTCAGGGCGCGGGCACGCTTATCCGCATTGAAGTTCCGGAATTGGTGTCGGAGATGCCGGGCGCAACCGCCAATTAAGCGCGATCAAAGCGCCCAATGTACCCTGTGGATATTGTCGAGCAACGTTGTTTTCGATCCGTAATCTTAACGCCGTGGCTTATTGTCCGTTGCTGCCACCCCGCGATGCTTCCTCGCCGTCCTTGTAGACGTACTTGATCACTTGTTTGTAGATCAGCAGATTGGGGCTGCCGAAGCGGGTCAGCTTGATGCAATCCCGGTCATACCATTCAACCGTGCCGCGCAGGACCTCGCCGTTCTGAAGCACGATAGTCATAGGCGTATGCGCCTGCATCTGCTTCACCCAATAGAAATTCTCTGCGTGTGTCTGTTCGGGTGGCGCGGGCTTTTTGTTCGGCTGCGGACCAACCGCGTGAGCGCGGGACGCCGGCGGTTCTTTGACTTCAGTTAAGGTCGGACGGAATAATTTGCGATTAACCATCCCTTCTCCTTATATAACTTCATACTCGTATATAAATGTGGAAGGTGCGACTCGCTGACTTTGATGCATGTGGCCCCGGGTTCGTTACGCGATATCCGCTTATTTTTGCAGAGCTTCGGACAACGACAAAGTGATTGCGTCTAACCCGAGTTGCCTGTTTACATTTCGCCGTAGGCGGCCGCCGAGTTCATCGAGCGCATCCACGGCTGATGCAATCCACGCGGTGTCAATCTGCCGGCTCAGCTTGGCGAGCTCTTTTGCTAGCGCTGGGTTGCGGGCGCCCTTACCTGCGACACCTGCGGAGAGCTCCAGCAGATCGTTAAGCAGACTATAAAACACTTCCAGAAGAGATTCAAAGGGCATCTTTAGGGTTTTCGTCAGCCGCGTTGTTTCGGCGAAAAGATCTGTGGCCGAGCGCTTCTCGATCATTGCAGCGATTACCTGCAGAACTGCCTGTCTCAGTTCGGCAGCCTCGCTCAGATTTATGGCCAGCGCCGCCCCGGGGCTGCCCTCCGCTAATTGGGCCGCCAGTTTGCGTTGGGCAGCAGTCAGGTCGTCCCGCTGCCGGAGTATTTGCTCGACTTGATCTTGAGCTAACGGGCTGAAAAAGAACTGCAGGGATCGCGACCGGATGGTCGGCAGCAGCAGAAAAGGATTAGGAGCCAGCAGGATCAAAGTGGCTGTTTCCGGAGGCTCTTCTAGGATTTTCAGGAATATGTTGGCGTGATCCCAGCGCATCGTTTCCGCGCCGTCGATAATAAACACGCGTCGCTTGGCGAGCGGCTTGAAATAAGCGGCGCGCTGGACGGCCCGCAATTGGCCGACATGCAGAACGGGCCGCACGACAGGATTCTTTAGTCGCACAGGGTCTGGGACGATGGCCCACACATCGGGATGGGTTTCCAAGACCAGCGGAATCCGCTCGACGGTTGCCGAGTCGGCGCTTTCTCCGCGCTCAGCAAGACCCTGGTTGATCAGCGCCGGTATGTCCCGCAGTCTGGCGATGGCTTGGCAGGTGGCGCATTGGCCGCAGAAATCGTCAGTCAGCCTTTCGCAATTGGCCGCCTGCGCGAACATTCGCGCCAGAGTAAATTTCCCCACGCCGCGGGGTCCAGCGAACAACATGGCGTGAGG
>DATEGH010000332.1:0-11809 GCA_035280185.1 Terriglobales bacterium | reverse complement strand
ACACGCTTTCCAAGCGTGCGCCTTCAGCCACTCGGCCATCTCTCCGGCACAACTGGGTAGGACACTCCAATTATAGCGAATAAGGAAGTTCTCTGGCCGGTTAGACCGCGGCTGAAAACACGCGCTCGAAGCAATACTCGTCAATCACTGCTGCCACCGCGCTGCCGCCGTTTTCTTGCGAAGAACGCACCACGCGTCCAGCGCAATTCACTAGGACATCGGTGTGCGTACCCAGGACGGCCGCAGGCAGCACAATGCGGAAGCGGATCGTGGAACCGACTTCAAATGCAGCGCGCGTATGGAACAGCACTCCGCCGGCGGAAATATCCGCGGTTTCGGCGAAGTGTTCGCGAGCATCGGCGGTGCGCACGGTGATGGGGAGTTTTAAGGGAAAGCGAACTGAGGTACGCGAGTCTTGAATTATCGGCGTTCCGACTGAACTGCTTAGTTCCTGCACTCTCAGCACCTCTGCCCACGGTTATACAACGGCTTCCCGAGGGGCTAAAGATTACTTTGGTATTCGCGGAGCACGGAAGGACATGCGCCAGAGCCGCCGCTGAGAGCCGTGATTTCCACAGCCGCAGTTAGAACTTAGTCACCTCAGTGAAGTTGAAGTTGCGCACCTTCATAGCTGGGACCACCATATCGAACGATTCTTCGCCGCTGGCCCGCACCGCCGCTGACATGGCTTCGACATTCCGCAGCATCTCAATCAAGCTCTGGTTGAAGCGGAAGTTACGGATTCCATGCGTGACCTTGCCGTTCTCGATCAGGAATGTTCCGTCGCGGGTCATTCCCGTGAGTATCTTCTCGTAAGGGTCCACTTCGCGGATGTACCAGAGGCGCGTGATCAGAATTCCACGCTCAGTCCCGGCGATCATCTGCTCCAGCGTCTGCTCATTTCCCGGCGTGATGAAGACGACGTTCACGGGAGCTTCGCCGATTTCATTGGGCAGCGGGAAACCGTGACCTGTCTCCGCGATCGCGCCTACCTTGCCGGCGTATTCCGACTTCCGCATCTTCTCCGCTGTGCTGCGCGCGTAAACCAGGTTCTTGATGACTCCCTTTTCCACCAGGTTCACGCGCAGCCGGCGCACGCCTTCACCGTCAAACGGAGCATTCGATTGCAGCGGATGGTAAACGTCATCCATGATGGTGATGTTCTCGCCAAACAACTGGATTCCAATGCGATTGTTCAGGAATGAGCGCTGATCGAGAATGGCTTGCCCGCCGAAGTCCCAGAACATGAATCCGACCAGGTCCAGCACTGCCGCAGGTTCCAGTATTACCGTATATTTTCCCGGCGGCCGCTCACGCGGCGAATGCGATTCCCGGGCTTTTTGCGCGGCGGTCTCCGCCAGCGCCACCGGATCAAAGCCCGCGGCCTCGGGTGCATTCGCCTTCTGCCATCCGGAAGAGTCGTCCGCCAGCATGGTGATGGAAACCTCAGCCGCGGTTTGACGATGGTAGGCGGCAAGTCCGTTTGAGTTCACAACGATTTCCGCGCTTCGCGAGCTGGAGTAGATCCCTGCTGTCACCAGCCCGTTCTTCTTTGCCACCTGCACAATTTTCCGCACCGCTTCCGCCCGATCGGGTGGAGTGATTGCTGCTGTCTGATCAGACCAGCGCGAAGGCGCGTCGTTGCGTGAGGCCATTTGTGCTGGAGCCATGGGCAGGCGATCTGGATCGGACTCCTGCACACGGGCCATGCTCTCCGCCGCCTGCACCGCGCGCTTGAGGCTCTCATCGTCAAAGCGGTTGGTGGTGGCTCGTGCAGTCTTGCCGTCGAACGCGACACGCACGGAAGCGACCTCGTTCAACTCGGCTACGTTCTGATGGATGGTGTTGTTGGCAAACCGCGTGAGCGCGTGATCAACCGAGGAGAATATTACTTCCAGCTCTCCGCCGGCAGAAAACTTTCGCGTGCAGTCAAAAATAGATTGCGCTTGCGCCTGGTCGAGCATCGGATCTGTGCTCCTGAGCTGAAATCGCCAACCGAACATGATAAAACGGCAAACTGTTCCGTTGCAGCAGAGCTTCAGTCTTGATGGCCACCCAGCTTATTCCCCGCGAATCCAAGCTTGCGGAGGTCGCGCCCATGAAAATTCCATTCCTGCTCGGCCGCCTGATGTTCGGCGGGTTCTTCCTTTACAACGGAATCAATCATCTAGTTCAGCGCAAATCGTACGCACAGTATGCCGGAGCCAAGAAGGTACCAAAGCCAACTTTGGCGGTGGTGGGCAGCGGCCTGGCTCTGATCGTCGGTGGAACCAGCATCCTTCTCGGAGTAAAGCCGAAGCTTGGCGCCCTGAGCGTGATCGGTTTTCTCGCCGGCGTCTCGCCCGTCATGCACGACTTCTGGCGCGCCAATGACGAGGGACAGCGCATGAATGACATGATCAATTTCAGCAAGAACATGGCGATGCTGGGCGCGGCTGTGGCCTTGCTGGCGATTGAAGAGCCTTGGCCGGCTTCCGTTCCTATTGCTCGGCCCGAAACCCGGACTTACCACACGGAAGAAATCGCAGCCTGATCCCAGGAGTCACGATCGCAGCAGGCCCGTGCTAGTTAATCATTAGGGCTGCGTTCCCAAAGGCACAAATTCTGTCTTTACGTCGCCATCTTTGCTGATGGTGTGCATGGCAAAACCGAGTTCTCCGCCCCAGGGAAGCCAGCTTGTCGCAGGCGCCACGTGCCAAGTGATTCCGTCGTGCTCAAAGACGCGGCCATTATGCCAATGGCCCACCAGCATGTGCCGCACGCCGAGTTTATGCAGGATGTCCATTTCACGCTTGCGGTAAGGATCGTTCACTACCCAATAAGGCTTGGAATCGGGAGGGAAGTTGCCGTCGCGAAAATCCGGAATATGCTGAATTCCAATAATGATTCCGCGGCCTTTTTCTCGCCGATCATCGGCATCACGGTCGTTATCCCCTCCCTTCTTCTGGTCCTCGAGCCAATCCAGCATTTTTCGCGATTCCTCTTCGGTCTCCGGAGGCAAAGGCTGGGGTGAATGCGCCTCGAAGTTGTCAAAGTTCCCCAGTAGCTGGGAATCAATCACCAGAAAGGTAACGTCTTTCACTTTGAAACGGTAGTAATCCCGCCCGAAAACATCACGGTAGCGATCCACATCATGGGAATGAACGTCGTGATTCCCTGGAGCAATGTAAAGCGGCTCCTTCAGTCCCTTCAGGATTTGTTTCGCGATCTGCCAGTTATCGGGGCCTTCGCCGATGTCGCCGCTAAGGATCACAGCATCCGGATGGCGGCGGTTGATCATGTCGATGGCGCGTTTCAGGTTCTCTTTGGAGTGCGGCGAGTGCTGTTCTCCGATATGCGAATCGCTGATCTGGGCAATCGTGATCTGTGCTCCCGCAACCTGCGGCGCCATGGCAATGAGAGCGGCAAAGGCCAACGTCAAAAATGCAGCCAGGCTTCTGGCAAACTTGTTCATAGCGTTCAGAACCAGCAGAGTTTTCGGATTCATCCTGATATGAGAAGCTGATCTGCTTCTTAGAGTTGTCAGAGCTGCTTCGAAACCACGGTTGGAACGAATGTGCGCCGCGGACATCTAATGTGACGTTATGACAGAAACGCAAACAGCAGTCCTGGGTGGTGGATGCTTCTGGTGCCTCGAAGCCGTGTTTGACCGGCTCGACGGCGTGCTCTCGGTGGAATCCGGTTACATGGGCGGGAGCGTCAAGAATCCTGCGTATCGCGAAGTGTGCAGTGGCGCCACCGGACACGTCGAAGTGGCGCGCATCACCTTTGATCCGCAGAAACTTTCATTTCAGGAATTGCTGGACGTATTCTTTACCATTCACGATCCCACCACGCTGAACCGTCAGGGCAACGACATCGGAACGCAATATCGGTCAGTAATCTTCTACAACTCTGAAGAGCAGCGCCGGACTGCGGAAGAGACCATCGCCCGACTGAACCGCGAGCAGCTCTGGGATGCGCCGATCGTCACGTCGGTGGAGGCGGCGAAGAACTTCTACATGGCGGAGGACTACCATCAGGAATACTTCACCAATAACCCGCAGCAACCCTATTGCCAGATCATAGTTGCGCCTAAGGTGAAAAAATTTCAGCAAAAATTCGCGCATAAAATGAAGGCCTGATCTCCGCTGCGAAGGCGGGGCACAGCATCCAATAACCTCAGCGTCCCCTTTGTCTCATCTTAAAGCATGGAGAAAGATGGAGAAAGTATGAAGCGATTCCTGACATTTGCGTTTGCATTTCTGTTCAGCGGTTCGATGGCGTTGATGGCGCAATCCAGCGACCCGAACGCCTCGCAACCCAGCACCGCGCCTAGCGCGTCGCAATCGAGCGACAACTCAGCCCAGCCAGCCCAGGCAGACCAGCAAACCTCGAAGGCTGAGAAAAAAGAAGAAAAAGCCGAGAAGAAGGAAGCGAAAGCCGCGGCCAAGGGCAAAGACATGCGCCTGACTGGCTGGGTCAAGGAAGACAATGGCAAGGTTGTGTTCGTCAACGATAAAGACAAACACAGCTGGGACATTGCCAATCCTGACGCCGTAAAAGGTCATGAAGGCCATCATGTGAAGGTAAGAGCGAAACTGGATGAAACCAACCACTCGGTGACCATAGACAAGCTCACGATGATGAAGAAGAGCAAGCAGTCCGGCGACATGAAATCCCAAAACCCCGGCAGCTAAGCTGTCCGCCGGGCCAGCCAGCTTGAGCGGGGCCGGTTGCCCCGCTTCTTTCTTGCCCGATTCCAAGAGTATGGTTGAGTGATGGGCCAATATCCACGCGGCGACCAGAAGCTGGTGCAAATCGTTGATGCTGCTCTGGCCGATGCCGCCGCGCGAAGCGGAAAATGGCTCGTGTGCCGTCCAGGATGTACTCAATGCTGCATCGGGCCGTTCCCGATCAACCAGCTTGATGCGGCCCGGCTTCAGCACGGAATGAAGCTGCTGGATGTGCACGATCCCCAACGCGCGCGTCGCGTCCGGCAGCGCACAAATGCATCAGTCGCTCGTCTGGCCAGGGCTTTTCCCGGCGACATCACAACAGGTTTGCTCGCGGAAGATGCAGAGGCCGAGCGCCGGTTCGCCGACTTCGGCAACGACGAGCCTTGCCCCGCGCTCGATCCTGCAACGGGGATGTGCGATCTTTACGAGTTTCGTCCCATGACCTGCCGAACCTTCGGCCCCCCCGTGCGCTCGGGCAGCGAAGGTGGGCTTGGCGTGTGCGAGTTGTGCTATCACGGCGTCAGTGACGGGCAGATTGCGGCGTGTGAAATGGTTCCTGATCCGGAAGGTCTGGAGCCGGAACTCGTGCGCGATGTGGAAAAGCGAACCGGCAAGAAAGGCAACACCATCGTCGCCTTCTGCCTGGCGGAGAAATAAGCTTACGCTGCTCTTTTCGGCGGCTTCTTGCGGCTTGCTGACATTTTTCTTCCTTTTACTTCTACTTCAGATTCACGCTGCGCCTGCTCCACACGTTGCGGCCCTTTCTTCTGGTGTTCCATTGCGGCGAGGCTCTGCTTCAGGGCGGCCATCAGGTCAGTTGGCGGAGCAGCTTTGCGGGGCTTTTCCACTGCTGTCACTTCTTTTCCTTCAAGATGAGCCTTGATCAGCGTCTTGAGGTTCTCCTCAAAGGTGTCGTGGTATTTCGCCGGATCCCAGTCGGCTGCCAGCGCTTCAATCAGTTGATGCGCTACTTTAACTTCACCCTCTTTGATTTCGCTGTGGCCAGACAGGACCGGCGCCTCGCGAATCTCTTCTTCATAAAACATCGTGTGTAGCATCAGGCCTTCTTCGTAAGGCCGCAAAAACACGGTATATTCGCGGTTGTGCATGGCTAGCTTGGCGATGGCAACGAACCCCGTCTCTTTCATCGCGCGGCTCAGGAGCGTGTACGGCTTCCGCCCTGCCTCATCGGGAGCAAGATAATATGATGACTCGAAGTAGACCGGATCAATCTCCTCCTGCTTCACGAACTCCAGGATTTCCATCGCCTTCGCCGTCTTAGGCTCGATCTGCTTGATCTCTTCCGGCTCGATAATCACATATTCGCCTTTGCGGAATTCGTACCCTTTCACGATCTCACTGCGATCGATTACGCGCTCGTCCGCGGGACAGTAAAGCTGCTGCTTCACGCGCGTGTGGTCACCGCGGTGCAGCATGTGGAAGGAAATGCGAGTGCTTCGCGCGCCCGAAAACAGGCGGACAGGCATGGAAATGAGGCCGAAGGTGAGGTAGCCGGACCAGACGGATGCAGCCATTCTGTTACTCTCCTGCTTGTATTCAGGGGCTTTACTGTACGATGCGCTACAAGGAACCTTATGCCGCCAGCGCGACCGGCGCGAAATTTCAGGAGAAGATCCTGCCGCGAACAACCAAATTTAGAGTTGCCGATGGGATTGCCTTAGCTGCTGCTGCCGGACTGATGCTTACGTTTATCGTTTGGGAGCATCTCCAACTGGCTTCCAACCTCGGGCACGTGTGGCGGGCGCTCGCCATCACCGCGGCATTTACCGCGGTGGCCTGGCTTGCTGGTGAGGTGGAGTCGACCGGCGCTGCTGCCGGAGCAGCCATTTCCTTCGTTTTCGCGGCACGAGATCTTCGGTTCTTCTGCATGCTGCTGATTGTGTTCGCGACGACCCTGCTGGCCACACGCATCGGTCGCAAACGGAAGGAAGCGCTTCAGGCTGGGGAAGCTTCCAACAGCCGCTCTGCCTCGCAGATCATCGCCAACCTCGGTCTTGCCGGACTGCTAATTGCGCTGGCCGTTGAAACCTGGCAAGTACTGGCTATTGCTGCTTTGGCCGAAGCCGCGTGCGATACGTGCTCCAGCGAAATAGGAATGGCATTTCCGGGTAAGACCGTGCTCCTGACCACATGGAAGCGCGTTCCTCCGGGCGTTGATGGCGGCATCAGTTTCATGGGAACGTGTGCAGGCGTGGCGGGCGCTGTGGTTGTGGCTCTCTGCTCCGTGCTGTTAGGGCTGTTTCCTTATTCCTATGCGCTCCTGGCATTCGCTGCAGGATTTCTGGGCATGTTGGTGGACAGCCTGCTCGGAGCCGTTGCCGAACGGCGAGGCTGGCTGAACAATGACACGGTCAACCTGCTCGGCACGGCGGCAGCAATTGGCATTGCCTGGCTGATGATCCGACTTTAAGTTCAGGTCAGATGTAATGCCCACAAGGTATAGCTCCCGATTTCGTGGAACATTGATTCCTGCCGTTTCCAGAAACTTTGCGGCCTGGAATTGGGCCGAGGAGAACTATAAACTTCGATGCCTTCGCGATGCAGCATTCGCTTTACGCGAAACATGTGATAACCGTCGCTCACGGCGAGGCAGGAATGAAGACCGTTAACGCGCAGGATATTGGCAACACGCCGGGCTGATTCCGCGGTATCAGGACTTTGAGTTTCGGCGATCAACTGGCTGTCCGGCACGCCAAGGCTCTTAAGGTACTCGCGGCCGACCACGCCTTCCGTAAACTTGGGGTCTTCTCCTGCCCCTCCGGTGGCGATCACAATGTGCGCCAGTCCGCGATGATACAGCTGCGCGGCATGGTCCAACCGGGCGCGATAGACCGGAGAAGGCCGGCCATCATATTGGGCGGCGCCAAAGACGACGATCGCATCCGCTGGTCGTGTCTCATCGTTCACGGACTGCCGCAGTATTTCGCGATAGAGCACGCCGACATAGCAGACAGCGGCTGCCAGCAGGAGCCAGAGAAGCGAAGGTTTGCGGAGTGATGCCGCCATTCAGCTCAGGAATTCCGCCAGTTCGTTCTCCGGAATTGCGCCGCGGCGAAGGATCGTGCACTTTCCTTCGCTCATGTCGATGATAGTTGAGGCTACGTCGCGCGGACTGGTGCCGCCGTCCACGATCAATCCGATCTTCTTTCCGAGTTGCTCCCGCACTCCGTCGGCCGTGGTGCATTCGCTGGCGCCGCTGATGTTGGCCGAAGTCGCGGTGATCGGCACGCCTGCCGCGCGGATGACTTCCACAGGAATGCGCGCCGCCGGAACTCGCAGAGCGACGTTTCCTGTGTTCGCGGTTACTTTCAGCGGCAGACGTGATGAAGCTTTCACGATGATAGTCAGCGGCCCTGGCCAGTACTTGCGCGTGATCGCATAAAACTCGTCCGGCAGCGGACGAGCGAGATATTCCGCCTGCTCCACGCTTTCGATCAGCAGTGAAAGCGGTTTGTGGCGGCTGCGGGTCTTCACGTCGTAAACGAGGTCCACGGCGCGCAAGTTCAGCGGATCCGCGGCAAGGCCATAGAAGGTGTCTGTGGGCATGCCGACCACAGCGCCTTTCTTAATCTGGTCGGCGACGTAGGACACCATTCGCAAGTCAGGGCTTTCCGGGTTGATCTTCACGATTTCCGCGGGCAAAGCAACTCCTTGAGAAAAACAAAGAAAAGCGCGGGGGATTGGGCAAACGGTTAAGAATAAACCAGCTTGGAAATAAAACCTAGCGCGGTTTGTTAGTCCGAGTCATTCGGTATGATTGCCGATGCATGAAATCAGCTGATTCCAGCCGGCTCAGGCCCGTCAGCAGCCGCCAAAACGCGCTGGTGAAGGATCTGCGCAAGTCGTTCAGCCAGAACGAACCCTCAGCTGAGGGAAGCATGGCCATTGAGGGGATCAGGGTGATTGAAGAGGCCATCCGCAGTGGCCTGAAATTTCAAGCGATCTTCTTCAGCGAGAGTGGAAAAAATCATTCTGAACGACTTCTGCCGCAAATCGGAAGCCATACGGAAACGATGCTCCTTCCAGACGGCGTTTTTGCCAGCGCGGTTCATACGCAGACGCCCCAGGGCGTGGCCGCTCTGGTCAAGCTGAAACCGGCCAAGCTCGAGGAAATCCTCGAAAATGCCGCTCACGACCTGCTGCTGGTGGGCGTTGCGGGAATACAAGATCCCGGCAACTTGGGGACGATCATTCGCTCTGCCGAAGCTTTCTCGGCGCGCGCTGTCCTGCTGGGAGAAGGCACCGTCAGCCATTTCAATCCGAAAGTTGCGCGTGCTTCCGCAGGCTCGCTTTTCCGCGAGCCGATACTGCGCGTGGAGATGAACGAGATTTTGCCTGTGTTGAAGCAGAGCGGGGTACGCGTGCTCGCTACGTCGTCGCACAAGGGTAGTCCTCTCCAAGAAGCAGACTTCTCCGGAGCATGCATCATGATTGTCGGGAATGAAGGGGCGGGGGTGCCGGCAAAACTCGCGGCTCAGGCCGACCAATTGCTGCGCATTCCCCACGAACCGCGGGTGGAATCGCTCAATGCTGGGATTGCTGCCTCCATTGTGTTGTATGAAGCTGCCCGGCAGAGAAGAAACCTTTTTGCCGCAGATGAACGCTGATAAACGCTGATCAAAACAAGTCTGATGACCACTGCTGAGGAACAGCTTTTCCGGATCGATACGCATGCAGATATGTCAGGTTGGAAGCGGAAGCAGCCAGACGAGCAGGCCCGAATGGCTCCTTTCGTCGGCCGTCATGCAGACATTGGACGAAGCTCTCAGAACTTTCAATACCGCAGAAGAACCCGTTTAAATCAGCGTTCATCTGCGTTCATCTGCGGCAAAGGGGTGTTAAGGTTTCGTTGTGAGCTTATTCGCACCATTGCCGGACCAGCAGGGTAAGGGCGCGCGCCCGCTGGCCGATCGCATGCGTCCGCGTACGCTGGACGAATTTGTGGGGCAGGAGCACATTCTTGCGCCAGGCAAGCCGCTGCGGCTGCAGATTGAACGCGATGATCCCGGCTCCATCATCTTCTGGGGACCTCCCGGCTCGGGCAAGACGACGCTGGCGCAGATCATTGCTCACGTCACCCAGGCGGAGTTCATCGAGTTTTCCGCCGTGCTCTCGGGAATCAAAGAGATCAAGCAGGTGATGGCCGATGCGGAAAAAGCCCGCGCATACGGCACCCGGACCATTCTCTTCATTGATGAAATCCATCGCTTCAACCGCGCGCAACAGGACGCATTCCTGCCGCATGTGGAGCGCGGCAACATCCGGCTGATCGGCGCAACCACCGAGAATCCCAGTTTTGAAATCAACGGCGCTCTGCTCTCGCGCTGCCGGGTGTACATCCTGAATCCGCTTACGGAAGAGCAAATCGTGGCCCTGCTTCGCCGTGCGCTCCAGGATGAGGAGCGTGGGCTGGGCCGGTTGCATCTCCGGGCTCCGGCCGTAGTTCTGCAACAGATCGCGGCATACTCTTCCGGCGATGCGCGGTCCGCATATAACGTCCTTGAAGTGGCCGCCGCAACCGCCGGCGAAAATGGCGAAATCACGGAGCAGATTATTCGCGATGCTCTGCAAAAGCGCGTGCTGCTCTACGACAAGTCGGGCGAAGAGCACTACAACCTGATTTCGGCGCTGCATAAGTCCGTCCGAAACAGTGACGTGGATGCTTCACTCTACTGGCTGGCGCGAATGCTCGAATCAGGCGAAGATCCGCTCTACATCGCGCGACGTGTGGTGCGGATGGCCTCCGAAGACATCGGCATGGCCGTCCCAGAGGCGCTGAACCTCTGCCTCTCTGCCAAAGACGCGATTGATTTTCTGGGAATGCCGGAAGCCAATCTGGCGCTGGCGCAGGCAGTCGCGTACCTTGCCTTATCGCCGAAGTCGAACGCGCTCTATACGGCTTACAGTTCAGTTCTGGAAGACGTGGAAAAGACCGCGGCGGAGCCGGTTCCTCTGCACATTCGCAATGCCGTCACCTCTCTGATGAAGCACGTTGGCTATGGCAAAGGCTATCAGTACGCGCATGATCTCGAATCGAAAGTCGCCGACATGGAGTGCCTGCCGGACAATCTTCGCGGCCGGCGCTACTATCATCCGACGGCAGAAGGTCGCGAGAAATTATTTGCTCAGCGTCTGGAGGAGATCAGAAGGTTGAAGGACGAGGCCAAAAAGAGCTCACCCTCGAAGCCCACCAAGGAAAGCAAAGAATAAGGCTCCGCTCTACTTCAATGCTTTCTGGATAAAGTTGCTGATGTCTTTCTTTAACTCTCCCAGTGAAGAGTCCTGGATGTACATCATGTGGCCGGCTCCGTAATATCCCAGTGAGACGCGCTGATGCTCGTTGGCATTCAGCCCCATGTGGCTGAGCGTGTATTGCGTGCCGAAATAGGGAGTCGCAAGGTCAAAATATCCCGATCCGATGAACAGCTTCATGTAAGGGTTCTTGTCGAACGCGTCTTTGAGCGACTCGGCCGTATCGGGAAAGCCGCCGCGCTGTACGCCCCAGTCCCACTCGTCGAAGCGGAAGCCGCCGCCCAGGATGTAGTACTCAAGATCAGACTTGTAGCCCAGTTCCGTGCGCACATATTGATTGAACATGGCTGTGTACGGAGGCCGGATCGCGCTCATGCTTGGATCAGAGTTGGGAAAGGTGGTGCCGGCGGCCCCAGCCCCATCGTTCTCGCGCGTATCACCTGTGAATCGCCCATCGAGACGTCCTACGATCTTGCCTTCATCGCGGAGAAGTTCATGCGTGAACTCGTTCTCCGTGATGCGCAGATTGTGCTGCTCAATAAACTTTTTGCTGAGTCCGGTGTAGCGCGCCAGATGGTCCACCACATCCGCCCGCTCCTGCGCGGTCAGCCGATCGCCTTTGGCCAGCGCGTCGTTGTACGGGCCAATCGCCCATGCTTCCACTTCAGCATGGAGCTTGTCGAGATTCGGAAACTCCTGTCCCAGCTTCTTGTGATACCAGGCAATGTCACCGTAGCTGGGCAGGAAGAGGACATAAGGCAGGTCGTTGCCGACAGCGAAATCCGTAGTCTGGAAATTCATGATGCTGGAGATCAGCA
>DATEGH010000331.1:0-2540 GCA_035280185.1 Terriglobales bacterium | reverse complement strand
GGCCTGCTTCTCTTCTCTGCCGGCTGCGTCATCTCGCCGCGGCCTGCTTCTCTTCTCTGCCGGCTGCGTCATCTCGCCGCGCCGGCTTCCTGGCGACGTTGACCCCAACGCCCCCGGCGGAGGAAGCACCTCAACTGCGCCGGCGCCATCGCCGGCTCCCAGCCCGAGCCCCACGCCGAGTGGCAGCCCGCAAGGACTCATCTACGCGACGAACGAGAGCGGCAACGCGATTGTGTGCTTCAGCAACGGATTCACCGCGAACGGCGATCAGATTCCGGCAACGGTCATCAGCGGCGCAAACACACATCTCAATAAGCCGGAGTATCTGGCGCTCGACGCCACGGCGGACCGGCTCTTCGTTGCCAATCTGGGCGGGAGTTCCATTCTCGTCTTCGATCAGATCAGCACGAAGACCGGCGACGCTCCGCCCAGCCGCGAAATCACAGGACCAACCACCAACCTGATTCAACCGGTGGATCTGGCCTACGACAAAGCGCGCGACATGCTCTACGTCGCAGACGGGCCGGATATCCTGGTGTTCAACTCAGCATCCACTGCGAACGGAGATGCTCCTTCCACGCGCGACATTCAGCCCGGCTTCGCTGTTTCCGCAATTTTCATTGATTCCGCCAATGACCGGCTCTACGCCGCCGATTCTACCGGCAACGCCATTAATATGTATGACTCGGCTTCAACCCTTGGTGCTACTCCGGCCGTCAACAGATCCCTCGTAGGCGCACACACCGGTCTGGCGTTTCCTTCGGGAATTCTGGTGGATTCGGCCGGTAATCTGATTGTCTCCAACGCAACAGCAAATGAAATTACGATCTACGACAATGCCGCCACCATCAGCGGCGACACGGCTCCGAGCACGACTATTGTGGGCGCGGGAACACAGGTCAAGAATCCATCTCAGATCGCACTGAACACCTCCACCGCCGCTGGAGAACTCCTGGTAACGAATCCGTTTACTGGCAATATTGCCATCTTCGTCGGCTACGCGGGCGCCAACGGAGACGTCACGCCGTCGCGTGACATCGCCGGAGCTTCGACCACTCTGACTCCCACAGGCGGAAACGCTACGGTACGGGGAGTTGCCATCGACAACAGCAGGTAAGGTTCAAGATCTCACGATTGTTTTCAAGTTTCTCGGTCATACGCTCACGGGATAGATATAGTTGCTGCGAGGATTACCTTCGCCGATTGCGGGAAAAATCGAAGTTGATCCCGAAAACCCGCTCTACCTGAGCACCGTCCGCGGAACCGGATATCGCTACGAGGCGCCCACGTGAGGAACAGGATTTTCCTCAAGGGGACGGCTGCGTTCGTCGCGGTCATCCCCGTGGCCACTCTTCACGCTCGATCTTGGTATCCGCCGCACCTGGGAGAGTTCGCTGTGGGGAAACATCGAACGGCTGCTGGTACACAACGCCCAAGGCTTCGCTCTCGGGTCTGCTTACAATCGCCTGGGATACTTCTCATCGCAACGGCGCTGCCTGTTCTTGCGTCTGCCATTAGTTGAACTCCAAGCGATCAGCTCTTGATACCTGGCCCAAACCGCTCCAGCCTGAAGCGCTGGATCTAAGGGAATTTCAGTCGCTTTCTCGAGTATGCCCGAGAGCAGTTTCGAGTTTTACACGGGAACTGTCGTCTGGCTTCTGAAATTTCCTGAACTTCGCGGCGGCAGAGCAGGATCACAAACTTTAGGCGGTGAGTGGACGGTAGCTGCGCGGTAAGCTGTTGATTCTTTGGGGTGGGTAGTGGGGGTCGAACCCACGACATCCAGAGCCACAGTCTGGCGTTCTGCCACTGAACTATACCCACCACACCAGTGCACTTTATTTTACACGATAGTTAGTTCATGGAGCAGGCGCCCGGACCACGTGGATCGCCGCAAGATCCGCAGGGAGCTACGGCAGGCGAGGTGCTTTCCCTTCCCACCCCGAACCGCGAAATCTGTTGCTCCAGCTTCTTGCTGTGGCATTCTGGGCACGTCGCGCTCTCGCTGCCAAGGACGATCGCCTCAAAACGATGTGAGCACTGCTTGCAAACGTATTCAAAAATTGGCATGCAACGTACTCCGTTAAAATTGAAGAGCCAACATAATTATAGGAGATCCCGCAAGCTTTCCGGCCAATGACTCAGCCCCGTCCTTCTGCTCTGTTCGAACCCTTTGTTCCCCGACGAGTTTTTCGCGGCGGGCACGCGCAGACACTCGCAGGGAATTTCCTTCCGCGGAAGAATCTCTTACCGCAGCCTGACGAGCAGATTTTCGATGTCGAAGACGGAGTCCAGGTCCTGTGCCATTGCCATTGGCAACCCGATCTGGAAAAGCATTCCACTCTGCTGATCGTGCATGGCCTGGAGGGCTCCAGCCTCTCTCAATATGTGATTGGGACTGGCAGCAAGGCCTGGCAGGCGGGAATGAACGTGGTCCGAATGAACATGCGCAACTGTGGCGGCACTGAGCGCTTAACCCCAACCTTGTACCACTCAGGACTTTCTGCGGATGTTGCAGTTGTTCTGCAGACAATTGCGGC
>DATEGH010000330.1:0-5113 GCA_035280185.1 Terriglobales bacterium | reverse complement strand
TCTGGCAGATGCCCAACGGCGCCGAACGCTACGCTTACGAAATACGTCACTTCACTACGACCAGTGTCACGGCGGAAGAGGTCCACCAGATCGGGCTGCGCGAGGTAGCTCGGATCCGCGGTGAGATGGACAAGATCCTCCAGCAGACCGGCTTCAAAGGCACGCGCGAAGAGTTCTTCAACTTCCTCCGCACAGATCCCCGGTTCTTTTACAAGACACCCGACGAACTGTTTGAGGCGTACAAAGCCCTGGCCAAGACGGTTGACCCGAACCTGGTGAAGGTCTTCCGCACGCTGCCTCGCGAGCCTTACGGCGTTGAGGCCATCCCAGCCGTTGCGGCGCCGGACACGACGGCAGCGTATTACCGTCCCGGTGCGGCGGACGGCTCTAGAGCGGGAACCTACTTCGTCAATCTTTATAAACCGGAGACCCGGCCCAAGTGGGAAATGACTGCGCTTACGCTGCACGAATCGGTCCCCGGACACCATCTTCAGATCGCCCGGGCGCATGAATTGGGAGATTTGCCAATGTTCCGGCGCTTTGGCGAGTACACCGCCTTCATCGAAGGCTGGGGGCTGTATGCCGAGTCGCTGGGCGATGACATGGGGCTGTACTCCGATCCGTACTCGAAGTACGGCCAGCTTACCTATGACATGTGGCGAGCGGTACGGCTCGTTGTGGACACCGGAATTCACGCCAAGCACTGGACGCGGGATCAGGCCATCAAGTACTTCATGGACAATGCTCCCAAAGCGCAACTGGATATCGTGAACGAAATTGATCGCTACATTGCCTGGCCGGGGCAGGCCCTGGCCTACAAGATCGGGCAATTGAAGATTCAGGAGCTGCGCAATCAGGCCCATCATCAACTCGGACCCAACTTCGACCTCAAAGCGTTTCACGATGTTGTGTTGGGCTCCGGGCCATTGCCGCTCGATATTCTGGAGCGCGACGTTGACCAATGGATCGAGGAGCAGAAAAAAGCCGGTGCCACCAACCGAGCCGCCAACTGAAACGGTCCCCGAGCGCGTCCGCACTACCCTGCTTGCGCGCTCCTTCTTCAGCCGCGACCCGCGTGAGGTCGGCCCTGAGCTGCTGGGCAAAGTGATTGTCCGTAAACAAGGGAGCATGCGGCTTGTGGGGCGAGTCGTTGAGGTCGAGGCCTACCTCGGCGCAGGCGATGCCGCCGCGCACGCAGCCGCAGGACGCACCGCGCGCAACGATGTCCTGTTCGGGCGCCCCGGACATGCCTATGTGTACTTCATTTACGGTGTTCACTATTGCCTGAACATCTCGTGCATGCCGGCGGGAAAAGCCGGATGCGTATTGATACGCGCGCTGGAGCCGTTGGAAGGGTTCCAAAAGATGGCGCGAGCACGAGGACTTGAACCTTTCAATTCCGGCTCTGCGCGTGATTTACGCAAGCTGGCCAGCGGTCCGGGACGGCTGTGCGAAGCGCTAGGCATCACGCGTTCGCGCGATAACGGCAAGGACATGGTTGTGCGCAGGTCTGACCTGCAGGTAAAGGATGATGGCTTTCAGCCGGAGCAGATCAGGGCCACACGTAGGATCGGGATCACCAAATCATCCGACATGCCGCTGCGCTACATCATCGCGGGGAATGCATTCGTCTCGCGTGGGCTGATTACGGAATGAGCGCAACATTATCCGGCGCGTCGCTCCAGGGCTGTGCCGCTTGCGAAACTTGCGTCAACGCGCCGGTTGCGGGATCAACTTTGTAGGTCACAAGCTTCTGCTGCGATACATAAGCAAACAGCCCCGAGTGGTCCACATTAATCGTGTTGGCATTGGAGAGGCTTGCGCCTGCAATCGGAGCGAAATTGCCAGTGTCAGGATTGACCGCCCACCCTTTCACGTGTCCTGTATCGGGGCTGCCGAACGCCAGATAGAGGAAGCGGCCATCGGGCGAGAGAGTGATTCCCGCGGATTTTGCGTCCACTGCAAATGGCGATCCCAGCGTTGGAGCCAGAACACCGGCTGGTCCGATGTTGAAAACCTCAACCGTAGATTCGTTGGTATTAGCAACGTAGATGAAGCGGGAATCGGCGCTGATGGTCATCGGTCCGCCGGAACCGCCGGTTGGGATAGGCGGAGCCGCCAGCGTCAACTGTCCTGTGGCCGTGTTGATCGAGAATGCTTCGATCAGCCCGTTGCCTTCATTCACGATGAAGCGGCCGTCGGGCGAAGCTGCTGAAAAATTACCCACTGGGACAGCGGCGGGCTGCGCCGGCAGCAGGGTCAGCGCTCCTGTAGTTTGATCAATGGAGTAGGTGTCTATGGTTCCTGAGTCTGGCTGGTAAAGGAAATGGCCGCTGGCGTCGATCGCCATCTCCGCATCGCGCACCGCAGGAAAGATTATTTGAGTTGGCGATGGAGCAATGGCCCCGCTGCTCTGATTGATGGTGTATGCCCCGATGCCGATCTGGCCGAACTGGATACCAAACGAGCTTGCGCCCAGGTTCAGGCTGTAAAGAAATCTTCCCTGAGGATCTGAAAGAACCTGGAGAACAATGTTCTGTCCTAATGCGTTGTTGAAAGGACTTCCGGGAATCAGCGAAACGGCGCCCGTAGTGCTGTTAATGGAGCCGCCGAAGTATCCGTCAGCTTCGAAGTCAATGATGGCATAAACGAACCGGCTAGCTGCCAAGGGCGTTGGCGCCGGAGTGGGACTTGGCGTGGGACTCGCCGTAGGGCTGGGCACGGGGGAGCCAGGAGTTGGCGTTGGAGTAGGACTGGGCGCGAAAGAAGCCGACGCGTGTCCTGAGCCGCCGCATGCGGTGAGCAGCGCCATACACAAGAGACAAGCCGGTAAGAGCAGTGCAAACTTCTTTGAGTTCAGAACAACCCCCGCATTGATGGCGTGCAGCAGCCTACCTGAATAAGAAAGATGCCTGGAGAGGGCTGAGTGTTGCAGAAGCGCTGAAATGCTCCGCAGAGAGAAGAGGGCTAAAAAATTTGTAATGCGTGCAACTTCAGAACCGCGGCGAGATCACGATGTTGTCAATCAGCCGAGTGTTGCCCAGGTAAGCCGCCACGGCGACCAGGGCCGGCTTGGCGAGCGAAGGCAAGGGCTCCAGCGTGTCAGGGTCAACCATCTCAAGGTAGTCCAGCCGGACCGCAGGCTCTTCCGCCAGTACCTGCTTGCCCGCCGTGGTCAGTTCGCTGGAACGGATTTCTCCTCGATCTACGAGCAACTGAATTCGCATGAGAGCGCGATAGAGCACCAGAGCCTGACGCCGCTGTTCGGAGTCGAGATACGCATTGCGTGAGCTCATAGCGAGTCCGTCTTTCTCGCGGACAATCGGGCAGGCCACGATCTCAACATCGAATTTCAGGTCGCGAACCATCTTGCGAATGATGGCCAGTTGTGCAGCATCCTTTTGCCCGAAAAAGGCAATATCGGGCTGCGCGATGTGAAACAGCTTGCTGACCACAGTCGTGACGCCGCGAAAATGTCCCGGGCGCGAACGGCCCTCGAGCTTCTCGCTCAGTCCTTCCACGGTGACCCAGGTTGCCGCTGCTTGCGGGTAGATCTCCTCAACTGCGGGATGAAAGATGAAGTCAGTCTTCTCCGCCGAGAGCATCTTCGCGTCTTGGTCGAGATTGCGAGGATACTGAGAGAAGTCCTCACTCGGACCGAACTGTGTGGGATTAACGAAAATCGAGACCACCACGGCGTCGGACCGGGCGCGCGCCGTGCGAACCAATGACAGATGCCCTTCATGCAGAGCGCCCATGGTGGGCACAAAGCCAATGCGCTTGCCCGCGCGCCGCAGTTCGCGGGTGAGAGCGGCCATTTGGTCAGAAGAGGTGATCATTTGCATGGGGAGTAAGCAACTGGCAATTAGCAAATAGCAATTAGCACAGCTAAAGCAGAAACTCGAGTGTCATCTGAATCCCGATCATCCGACTCGCTGGAAAAGGCTTCTTTCGGCCCGTCAAAAATCGGACTCTCAGCGTTCGGATGCGCAACTAGGGGACCGTTTACAAGCAGAAACTAAATGGTAATGGCTAGTCGCTAATTGCCAATTGCTAATTGCTATCTGCCAATTGCCACCTTCCGCCGCAGAATTGTTTCCAGCTCTAATTTGGTTTCTCGCGGCAGATGATAGGACTCCTCATCGGAAGGATAGCTACCCGCTTCAACATCGTTCTTGAACTGCTGCACGGCGCTTCGGATCAGCGCAGCGGCGTCGGCGTAGCGACGAACAAACTTTGCTTTGGGCGCGAAGGTCAGGTTCAGAATGTCGTGGAAGACCAGCACCTGGCCATCGCATTCCGGACCCGCGCCAATGCCGATGGTCGGCGCACTCACCTCGGCGGTGATCATTGCGGCAACTTCGCGCGGCACCCCTTCCAGCACAATGGAGAATACTCCGGCCCGGTCCAGGGCAATCGCGTCTTTGATCAACTGCTCGATGCCGGCCAGGTCTTTGCCTTGCACTTTGAAGCCGCCCATCTTGTTCACGGATTGCGGCGTAAGGCCGATGTGTCCCATCACCGGAATCTCCGCGTCGAGCACGCGCTCCACCAGTTCAACTCGCTTTTGTCCGCCTTCCAGCTTCACCGCCTCGGCGCCCGCTTCCTTCACAAAGCGCACCGCGTTCTGGACGCCCTGCTTGCTGCTATCGTGGTACGCGCCGAAGGGCATATCGGCGATGACCAGCGCCGACTTCACGGCCCGCCGCACCGCTCGCGTGTGGTGCAGCATTTCTTCCATCGTGACGGGAAGGGTGTTCTCGTAGCCGAGCACAACCTGGGCCAGGGAATCGCCGACCAGAATCATGTCGATTCCGGCTTCGTCCACCAGGCGCGAGGTTGCGTAGTCGTAAGCAGTCAGGCAGGTGATAGGCTCGCGTCGCTGCTTCTTTTCCTGGACGGTAAGCGTGGTAACTTTCGGTCGGGCGCTCGGCGGCTGCCCTCCGTTGAACGAAGTGATGCTCATTTGTCCTCCAGTGCAGTTCGGGGGCTCCCGATACCGCCTGTCACCGATTTATGATGCCGGCCCGGCTATTTTAGTCGCGATATTTGGGCTTTGCCAGAGCGCGAACAAAAGGCGTTCATACGGCGGTCTTTTCTTCGGAAGAAAACG
>DATEGH010000329.1:0-3843 GCA_035280185.1 Terriglobales bacterium | reverse complement strand
TGCATTGCGTGCGGGCGCCGTGTATGAAGACAAATATCTTTTGGGAACATCGCTGGCCCGTCCGGTGATTGCCAAGCATCAGGCGGAAGTCGCGCTGAGGGAAAATGCAACCGCGCTGGCGCACGGCTGCACCGGCAAAGGCAACGATCAGGTCCGTTTTGAGCATGCGTTTCAGGCGCTGGCGCCGGAATTGAAAGTGATTGCTCCGTGGCGCGAGTGGAACTTGAAATCGCGTGAGGATTGCCTGGACTATGCCGAGCAGCGCGGGATACCGGTTGCCGCAAGTCGCGAGAAAATCCACAGCCGCGATCGCAATCTCTGGCACCTGAGCCACGAGGGCGGCGAGCTTGAGGATCCTGCCAATGCTCCGCACGCGAGCACGTGGCAGCTCACACAGTCGCCGCAAGAGGCTCCGGATCGAGAAGAAACCGTAACGATAGGGTTTGAAGCCGGAACTCCGGTTTCAGTGAACGGCCAAAAACTGGACGCAGTATCGTTGGTCGAACTGCTCAACGAGATTGGCGGACGCAACGCCATCGGTCGAGTGGACCTGGTGGAGAACCGTTTTGTCGGCATCAAGTCGCGCGGATGCTATGAGACACCCGGCGGCACCCTGCTGCTCACAGCGCATCGCGAACTGGAAGCGCTTTGCCTGGAACGCGACCTCATGCACTTCAAACAGCAGATCGCTTTGAAGTATGCCGAGTTGGTCTATTACGGACTCTGGTTCACACCTCTTCGCGAAGCTCTCGATGCCTTCGTGACTGAAACACAGAAGCAGGTCACAGGCTCCGTCACGCTGAAGCTCTACAAGGGGAATATCTCGATTGGCAGCCGCGAATCTGAGTTTTCGCTTTATCGGACAGACCTCTCTTCGTTCACCATGGGAGAGAGCTATGACCAGAAGGATGCAGCCGGGTTCATCCGCATTTTGGGGTTGCCGGCGCGGTCGCGCGCGCGGCTGAAACATAGAGCAAAGGCTGAGGAGATTGCGCGGTGAAGATGTGGTCAGGCAGATTCCGGCAACCGCTGGATGCGTGCTTCGAGCGCTGGCAGCGGTCGTTTCCCTACGACAGGAAGTTGCTGGAATACGAGTTGGCAGCGAGCCGCGCACACGCGCGGGCGCTTCGGGCTGCGGGAGTGCTCTCCCCGGAAGAACACGCTCTGATTGCGACAGGTCTGGACCGCATCAGTGCGAGAGCACAGGAAGAGCCCACATTTCTCGATGATTCCGAAGCCGAAGACATCCACCATTTTGTAGAGAAATGGCTGGTTGCAGCGGTCGGAGATGCCGGGAAGAAGCTGCACAGCGGGCGCAGTCGCAACGAGCAGATTGCAACCGATCTGCGGATCTTTGTCCGGGAAACGGGCGCTGCTCTGCTGAACCAATTGGGAGAATTTCTTGACGCGCTGCTCACTCGCGCAGAAGAGCAAAGAACGAGCGTGATGCCGGCCTACACGCATCTTCAGCGCGCCGAACCGGTGCTGGTGAGCCACTGGCTGCTTGCGTATTTTGAGATGTTCTGGAGAGACGCGTCGAGGCTCAGGGATTGCCGCGCGCGTTTGAACGAGTGCCCTCTGGGATCTGGAGCAATTGCCGGCGCACCCATGCGCCTGGACCGTACGCTGCTTGCGCAGGAACTCGGCTTTGACCGGCCCACGGCCAACAGCATGGATGCAACCAGCGATCGTGATTTCGTGATCGAGTTTGTAAACGCGCTCACCTTGCTCGGAGTCCATCTGAGCCGCTGGGCGGAAGAGCTGATCCTGTTCGCAACCCAGGAATACGGTTTCATTCGTCTGCCCGAAGCCTACTCCACGGGCAGCAGCGCGATGCCGCAAAAGCAGAATCCCGATGCATTGGAGTTGATCCGGGCAAAGGCGGCGCGCTTGATCGGCTATCAGACAGCTCTAATCACGACGCTGAAAGGCCTCCCCTTGGCCTACAACAAGGACTTGCAGGAAACACAAGAGCCGCTGTTCGAGGCTGCCGCGAGCACAGGCGCTTCCCTGGAGATCGCAACGGGATTTATGCAGTCGGTGCAGTTCAACTGTGATCGTATGAGAGAGGCTTGTGAGCACGGATTCATGAACGCTCTGGCTGCCGCAACCTATCTCACGCAAAAGGGAGTTCCATTTCGGGAAGCACACGAAGTGGTAGCTCACGCAGTGCAGAAATGCCAGGAGAAAAACTGCGAACTTCAGGACCTCACGATCCAGGAACTGCGCGAGTTCAGCCCGGCTTTCGCGGACGACATCTATTCACGGCTGCAACTTGACGCGGTCTTGGAGTGCCACGAGGTTCCGGGCGGAACGGCGTCGCAGCGCGTTGCCGACGCATTGCGCGGCGCGAGAGAGAGATTAGAGGAGTTACGGGAGGCGCATGTTGCGCACGCGTAACGCGATCTTGCCGGACGTGGAGCAGATCGATTCGATCATCCGGCTTTATTCAGGCGATGGCACTCTGCTGCCGCGCAGCATGGCCGAGTTGTGTGAGAACGTTCGCGACTTCATCGTGGCGGAACACGAAGGCAGGATCATCGGCTGTGGAGCGCTGCACCTGTACGGAATGCATCTGGCTGAGATCCGTTCCATTGCGGTGGCTCCCGCCAGCAAAGGGCTGGGCGCCGGCCGCAAACTGGTGAGATCGTTGCTCAGGGAAGCCGAGCGGCACCAGGTAACTTGCGTGTGCCTGTTCACCCGGATTCCCGAGTTCTTTTCCAGAATGGGTTTTGAGATTGCTACACGCGAGGAGCTTCCCGATAAGATTTACAAAGACTGTATGCACTGCCCCAGGCTGCATGCCTGTGACGAGATCGCGATGTTTCGTGGTGAGATTCCGAAGCAGCATGGCCTTCGCGAAATGGGAATTCCCATTCCTCTGGTGAGGCTCCAGGCTTGAGCCTGATTCCTCCACAAGGATTTCTTTTTGCAGCCATGGCTGCAGGAATCAAGGCCAGCGGCAAGCCTGATCTGGCACTGGCTCTGGCTCCTGAGGGCGCTTCGGCGGCCGCGATGTTTACGCGCAATCAGATTGTAGCCGCTCCTGTGACTGTAGGACGCGACCACCTGCGCCGCTCCGCGGGACGAGCACACGCCCTCATCGTGAATGCCGGGAACGCGAACTGCGCGACCGGAAAGCAAGGGCTTCAGGCGGCGAAGCGCGTCTGTTCCGAACTGGCGTCGCACTTGAAGGTCAAACCCGAGCAGGTCCTCCCATCTTCCACGGGAATCATCGGCGTACCGCTTCCGGTGGAGAAGATCACCGGCGCGCTTCCTGGATTGCTTGCGTCAGCCGATTCCAGTGCAAATGCGCTGGATGGGTTTGCCGAGGCCATCCTAACGACAGACACTCACGCCAAGACAGCCGTCCAGAGCATTGCGCATAGCGGGAAAAGCGCAAGGCTGGTGGGAGTAGCCAAAGGCGCAGGGATGATTCATCCCAACATGGCCACCATGTTGGTCTATCTGTTCACCGATGTCGCAGCCTCACCTCGCGAACTCAAGCCAATGCTGAAGCGAGCTGCGGACGAGAGCTTCCACAACATTTCCATTGATGGCGACACTTCCACGAACGACACGGTGCTTCTGTTGGCCAGCGGTAAGAGCGGGTTGCACTTAAAGTCCGTCCGCGGTGAATTTCAGGCGGCGCTGAGCAAGGTATGCCGCTCGCTGGCAGCGCAGATCGTGGCTGACGGAGAAGGCGTAAGGCACGTGGTAAGGCTCCGGATCGAGCAGGCGCGCAGCAGTGATGATGCGCGGCGGATCGCGCGCGCCGTCGCCAATTCCGCCCTGGTGAAAACCTCCTGGGCCGGCGCCGACCCCAATTGGGGCCGCGTGCTG
>DATEGH010000328.1:0-3394 GCA_035280185.1 Terriglobales bacterium | reverse complement strand
GTGAGCAAAGAACTGCTGTAAAGGACTCGATTCAGGAACCATGTGTCACCTCCCCGCGTGCTGCCTGCGCCGGGAACTTTGACCGTCACCGCCCGAGACAAGCTTCAACAGATTGGGGAATATTGATTAATTTGAACGTAGTATGGGAATGCTGGTTTCCCAGTTCAAGTGCTTTTCTCGCCACCGCTGCATTTTGGCAGCACGGGGACCAGAGTGCTAAAAGCGAGTTCCAGCCGCGAGTGACGCGAAAGAACAAGAACTCTCGATGATCTGTCACTTGACGTGGCGCCGAAGTCGGGCGGGCGACGCTCAATCTTATTTCGCGCTCGTTCGCGTTCGTTTGGGGCGGGTGGAGATTACATTCCGTCGTAGTTTGGGCCGCCCCCGCCCTCTGGTGGCACCCAGGTGATGATCTCGTAAGGATCCATAATGTCGCACGTCTTGCAGTGAACGCAGTTGGAAGGATTCAGGTGGATTTGCTTGCCGTTTGGCGCGTCGGTGGCCTCTTCCATCTCGTAGACATTCGCCGGACAGAAGTTCTGGCAGGGATTGCCGAACTCCACCACACAGCGCGTATTGCAGATATTGGTATCGTGGATCACAAGATGTGATGGCTGGTCTTCTTCATGCTTGGTGCCTGAATGGTAGAGGTCCGTCAGCTTGTCGAACGTGAGCTTGCCATCGCCTTTGGTTTTGCCCAGCAGTTGCGCGCGATTGCCACCGTCCGCCGGCAGTTGGTCCAGGTGCTTCATGCGGCGATGCCCCGCTTCTGTGGTGTAGATCGCGTGCAGTCCGCGGCCTCCGGTGAGCTGCTGCAGTGTGGCGTGGAATAGTCCGTGCAACAGGCC
Organism: Terriglobales bacterium; assembly: GCA_035280185.1. Taxonomy (GTDB): domain Bacteria; phylum Acidobacteriota; class Terriglobia; order Terriglobales; family Acidobacteriaceae; genus Angelobacter. The sequence continues at coordinate 2,546 of DATEGH010000328.1, read as the reverse complement.
GTGTTCGAAGCCCTGATGGAAGTTGCGCACCTCCCACAGCTCGTCTCTGATCCAGCTCGCGTCCACTTTTTCTTTGAAGCTCTTGAGCTGTGCTGCCGAGAAATTGTTTGCCAGCAGAGCTTCAAAAGCAGCTTCGGCGGCGAGCATTCCGCTCTTGACTCCAAGGTGAATCCCTTTGAGCCGCTGCGAGTTGAGGAAACCAGCGGCATCGCCGATGATCATCCAACCATCCCCAGCCAGCGGAGGCATCGACCACCAGCCACCATAGGGCATCGTCTTTGCTCCATAGCGGATCATCTTGCCGCCTTCGAGCAGGTGCGCGATGTAGGGGTGAGTCTTGAACTGCTGCAACACGCGCTGTGGATCGAGCCGCGGATCCGCATAATCAAGCCCCGTAACAAAGCCCATGGAAACGATGTTGTCTTTCGATCCGTAGATCCAAGAGCCGCCGTATTCCTTCATCGTAAGCGGCCAGCCCAGTGTATAGATGACTTCGCCTTTGCGGATGCGTCCGGAAGGGACCTCCCAAAGCTCTTTCACGCCCACGCCGTAGACCTGGGGATTGCGGTGCTGGTCCAGATTGAGCCGACCGACGAGTTGCTTTGTCAGGGATCCGCGCGTGCCTTCCGCGAGAATGGTGATCTTCGACTTCAGATCATAGCCCGGTTCAAAGTTCGACTTCGGTTGGTTGGTCTTGTCCACGCCTTTGTCGTCGGTGCGCACGCCAAGCACGCGCTCGCCGTCGAACAGAACTTCCGATCCGGCAAAGCCAGTGAAAATCGTGATGCCAGCCTGTTCGACCTTCTCTCCCAACCATTTTGTGAACCGATTGATTGAGATAACGTAGTTGCCGTGGTCGCGCATCGGCGGAGGCGTAATCGGGAACCGGTGCGCCTTCTCCTTAGTCAGATAAAAGACGGCTTCATGCTCGACCTCGGCATCAAGCGGGGCCTCGCGCCGCCAGCCTGGCAGCAGTTCATCCATAGAGCGAGGATCGAGCAGCGCTCCGGAGAGACAGTGCTGTCCCACCTCGCGCGCCTTTTCGAGCACGTAAATATTTTCTTTGCTCAATGGCGCATCAGGATGGCGAAGATTGTGCTTATCAATCAGTTGCGCCAGCCGCAGCGCGCAAGCCATTCCCGCGGGTCCGCCGCCTACGATGGTAACGTCCGATTCCATCTGCGGACGCTCCATTCCCTCAATTGGTTTGCGAAAGTAGATCATGAGGTTTTAGCAGCTAGCAAATAGCAATTAGTAGTCAGCCCTCAGCCTTTAACACCGCACTCCGAATTCCTAAGAAATCAGCGTTCATCCGCGTTATCTGCGGCAAAGGTTCTTCTTGCATTTCAATTTTCCATCTTTGGCAATATTGGCATTTATGGCAATCAGGCCTTGGCCTTCTTCACTTCTTCGGTCAGCGCCGGAACAATATCAAACAAGTTCCCCACTACTCCGAAGTCGGCAATCTCAAAGATCGGCGCCTCCGCGTCTTTATTAATCGCGATCACGCTGCGCGAACCTTTCATGCCTACAATGTGCTGGATCGCGCCGCTGATGCCGATGGCCAGATAAAGCTTGGGAGAAACCGTCTGGCCTGAGCTCCCGATCTGGCGGTCCATGGGCAGCCATCCGGAGTCGCAAATGGGACGCGACGCGGCCAGCTCGCCGCCCAGCGCATCAGCCAGCGCCTTGGCCAGCTCAATATTTTTCTGTTCCTTGATTCCGCGGCCCACGGAAACAATGATCTCCGCCTGTGTCAGGTCCACCGCCTGCTTGGCCTCTTTGAACGGATCTTCCGGCTTGTTGCGGGCCACATTTTCCGGCACGTCGGTGTTTACGGTCTCGACCGGAGCCGCCGAAGCACCGGATTCCGCTTTGTCGCCGCGAAACGCGCCCGCCTGGAAAGTTGCGAAGTGCGGGGGGTCGCAAGCGAACGACACGTCCGCTGCGAATTTACCCTGGAACATTTGGCGCGTAAACAGAAGCTTGTCGCCGTCTTTGCGGAAGCCAATGGCATCACTGATGAGCGTTCGGCCCAGCGCGGTAGCTAGCTGCGGAGCGAAGTCGCGCACCTGATAGGTGTGCGGCATCAGCACCAGGCGAGGTTGCTTCTGCCGAATGAAGCTTTTGAGCGCTGCGACGGTTCCGTCCGGCTCGTACTTCGCCAGACGCGGCGACTCAATGTCGTACACGCGCGCAAGTTTGCGGCCGGCGAGTTCTTGTGCGATCGCGGAAATGCCGCTGCCGAACACTGCCGCTTCCGCGCTCCACCCGGTTTCCGCTGCAATGGCCTGGGCCGCCGCGATAGTCTCGAGGGAGACGCGATTCAATCGTCCTTCGCGCTGCTCTGCAATTACGAGGATGGAATCGGCCATGGGCTAAGCGGTTTTCCTTGTTTTTTTCACGAACCCCCACGCGATCAGCAGCACGGCAATAAAAACATCGGTGCCAAAAATGAACCGCATAAAAGTGTTTCCGCCGCGGATGTCCCAGCCCACAAACAGGCCCCAGCCCAAGCCGGCCAGCAGCATCACTACGCCCACCAC
>DATEGH010000327.1:0-16367 GCA_035280185.1 Terriglobales bacterium | reverse complement strand
CGGCAAACGAAAGCGCCATTGGGGCGGGTGTGCGGACAAGCGCCGAAGTGCTGCCGCTTCTTTAGTCGCATACGTTTTCATGTTTGAGTTGCGAATAGAAGGAGCTCAGGCTTTGAGATCGCAAATTGCGACCTCAAATTTCAATATTTGCTGTATCGGACAGACATGGCAAGTTTATCCCGTGCGTCGCCGCGCTCGTTCCAAATCTTCCGGCGTATTGAGGTTTTCAAACATCTCGGGAGTAAAAGCGAACTGCGTCAGCTCCGCTTCACTGATGATGCAGGTCCGATCCTTCGGGAACAGAGGCACAATTTTGAAAGCATCGCCTTTCAACGCGTTCTCCGCGATGGGCAGAAAATCCTGGGAGTACACCGCGCACAGCGGCTGGGTATAACCGCCAATTTCCGGAACCGTCACAGCGGCGCCTATCTCGACGGCCCGGCTGGCCATGTAGCGCAGAAACTCGGAAGAGAGAAAAGGCGTGTCCACGGCGATGAGCAGATTGAACCTGGTGCGAGAGTGAGAAAGAGCAGCATGAATGCCGGCCAGCGGTCCGCAACCCGGATACAGGTCTTCGATTACCTCGCCAAATGAGCCATAAAGTTCCCGCGAACCCAGAATGAACACGGGCTTTTCTGTGACCGCGGCGACCATGCCGATGGCGTGCTCCAGCAACGTACGCCCGTTAAGCAAAAGGGCAGCCTTATCGGTTCCCATGCGCGAACTTCTGCCGCCAGCCAGGACAAACCCGCTGATATCACCGGCAAAGTTTGGATTCTCCGCCACGAAGAGATTCTAGCCGACACAACGCTCACCTTCGCACTTAGCCAGAGCGAAAAAAAGGCAGGCACAAAGCCTGCCCTCATTTGCGCAGCAAACAGCTATTGAACGGTGATGGTTTTCAACGCCTTGAAGACCGCGCCGGTGCTGTCCCAGGCCTGAAACACGAGATGATGACTTCCTGTACTCATGCTGAGTTGGGTGCTAACCGAAGCCGCGTGAACAAAGTACTTGCTTACGTTGTCCACGTAAATCCGCATAGCGGTGATCGGATGCGGCCCGGACGCGCTGGCCGCCAAGCGAACGGTGGTGCCGATGACAGTGCTTGTGGTCGGCGCACTGATCTTCACCGAACCAGTAACTGGAGTGGACGATGCCGAACTTTTGAAGAATTCCGCCATGTCGGGCGCTGTGTTGGCTTTGCCGGGGAAGTTCGAAGTTGTTCCCATCGCCTCCAGGATTGTGCGCAGTACGCTGGAATGATGATAGGTCCGGGTGGATTTGTAGCCAGCCTTCACCTGAGGACCGATCAGGGCAACAGGGATACGGCCGCCGCAACCCGTGCTGACAGTGGCGCTGCAGCGGTTGTCGGTGCTCAGGTCCGCTTCGTCCGCCCAGAGTATGAGCAATCCATCGCCGCCGGGCTGGAACTCCGGACGTGTGAGCAGCGGAGCGATGTGGGCCTTCAGCCAGTTGTCAGCGGTCTGGAGACATGCATTCAGGCCGTTGGGGCAGTTGTGGATGTCGTGCAGCAGGTTGGGAGTAATGAATCCGAAATTTGCCAGCGTTCCATTTGCGATGTCGGTGGCCAGCATGTTGGTGGAAAGGTGATCCCTGATCAGAGTGCTGTGTGCCATATCCGTATAGTAGGGAAGTGGTGCATGGCGTTTCACATAGGAGCCGGAATAGAGGCCAGTATATCCGGCGTAAGGAAGAGACTCCGCGTAGGATTTGAACGTCATGCCATGCGTCAGCAGGTGGCGCTCAATGTTGTCGACGTTGAAGACGGTGGTGGTGTCGTTATTGCGCGTCAGATACTGCCCTGACGTGAGAATCAGGTAATTCTCCAGCGAGCCGTGCATGTCGGCATAAAACTGCGTTGCCAGCCCGCCTTTGGCAATCAGGCTGTTGAAGTACGGCATATAACGGCTGCCGACCATATGCTCGTAGCTATGGTTCTCTTCAGCCACAACGTAAACGTGCTTGGAGCGCGGAACTTGTGCCATTGAAACCCCCGCCACGAGCGTCATCAGCGCAAGCAGAGTGAAAATCAGCTTCGAGTGTGAGCGATGCATGCGGCGCACTATGCCGCAGGCTCTAATACGAAAGAATCAGACAGGTCGCTTAGGTGCGCTAAGCAAAGTCCCGAATGTGCACGAATTCTGAGGCTGATACGGGCTCAGTAAGCCGACAGAATTTCAGGTTTTCAGGGTAGAAGGATTAAGGCGAAAAAATGGTTCCAATATCGTAATACGAGTTAATGGCCCCGCTAGGCGCAATGGAGATTACTTTGCTGAAGCCTCTTTGTACAAATCAGCTCCCGTCCCTTCGAGGCGCGAGAATACCACCAGTCTTTTGGGAGCCGGTCCTATATAGTACGTTGGATAGCAGGTGATGAGCGTGAGTTGAGCGTCAGAGGTTGGACGGATGACGCTCATGTCTTCGGGATACACAATCTTTTTCCCTGTCACTGCGAACCGAAACACTTGGCCGGCGCGGCGAACGAGAATCTCATCGCCTTTGTTCAGTTCGTAGATGTGGCGAAAGAATGTATCGCGATGGCCGGTGATAACGGCATTTCCCGGCTCGCCGGGCATTGCCGTATCCTTCATGTGACCCGGACCTTCGGAGAGCTGCTTGCGCGAGGCGCCCTCGACCACAATGGCGTCCAATCCGATTTTCTTGATGATGACGCGAGTGAGCATGTCCTGGGGCGAAAGCACAGCGTGGCCGGGGATGTTGGCCGTCGCAGCCTGGCGCTCCCACTCGCGTGTGAGTTTTTCCTGGCTGTGGTGCATTCCCCAGTACTGGCTCGCTACATAGGCAAGCAGAACCACACCTACCAGCATCAGTAAGAGCGGAATGAACTTGCGCGGAGAAGGATCGTTCCGCAGGCGAGTCAGCCCGGTGCGCAGCTTCTCGCGTATAAATGACAACAGATCCTGCCAGGAGCGCATGCGTGGTTAGATGCAGAACTGCCTACTTTCGGCGGCGCGTAATCCGGGCCGAGACCAGACCTCCCAGCACAACGCCGGCTCCGATGCATGAAAGCAGCGGTGCGGCTTCTGCGCCGTTCCCGGTGTCGTCGCGCAGTGAGGCGGTTTTTAACCGCGGATCAATATATCGCGGGGCCGATGTCCGAGGCGGCTGAACGTTGGGCTGCTGACTCTGTGGAGAGCTTTGCGTCGGACTCTGGCTTGGAGCGGTATTGCCGCTTCGGGGGCGTGCGCCCTGGGCAACGATCGTAAACTCCACCTGAGTGCTTCCGGCGATAGCAATGCCGTTGGCATCCACGAGATCCACAATCACAGTGTGCTTTCCTGGCCTCAGACCGGTGAAGGTGGTTTCGGTGTCCTGAGTTTGCACCGGATCGCGATCATCCAGCCGAACGACGAAGTTGGGTGACGGCGGTACCGGCGTATTCTGGGCCGGCTGCACTTGATAGCGCACCTGGATCCCATCCTGCTGGAGAGTTGCCCCCGGCTGGGGCGAGACGATCCGAATACTGGGAGGCGCGGCATTGTTGGCCACGACTCCTTGTGAGCCGCTGGAATTCGCCATCGTTCCCGCGGTGAATCCCAGAGAAAGTGTGCAGAAAATCGTCAGAAGCGTAAGTGTAAAGTTTTTCATGCCCGGCCCGAAAAACCGCTGAAATTTGTTGAGCCAATCGCCGCTTTGCTGCCTAATGTGGGTATCTCGATGCCACTCTTAGTCCGGTTACGGTCACTCTTGCGGTGGACAAGGTTTTCTGTGACGGTCGACAAGTTAGAGTGCTTCTCTCTCAAAGAGCCCTTACAGCCAGTGCTCTCGGCGGGAACTGCTTGCCTTTTCTTGTGCAATCGGATGACCACGCGCAGTTGGGGGAACCGGAGATTTCCTTACTTCAGATAGACTGAAGCGAATGTCTCTGACTCGCCCAAGTCTGCTGGGATATATCTCTCTCTGCCTGATCTGGGGCAGCACATGGCTCGCAATCCGAGTTGTTGTGCGCGACGTTCCGCCTCTGGAGGCCGCGGCGCTGCGTTTCATCGCCGGCTCTGTGCTGCTGCTGGCCATGGCGGCGGTCCAGAAGCGCAAATGGCCGGCAGACAAAGCGCAGTGGAAAGCGATTGCCACTCTGAGCCTCACCATCATGGCGATTCCTTACGGGCTGCTGTTCTGGGCGGAGCAGGTTGTGACTTCTTCGATGACCGCGGTGTTGTTTTCCGCGCTGCCGCTGGTTGTGGCGCTGCTCACGCCGCTAATGATGAAGAGCAAAGTTCCGCGCCAGGCTGTGTTCGCCATGGTGGTGGCGTTTGGCGGATTGCTCGTTCTCTTCTACACAGGTTTGAGCACGAGCCGGCGTTCGCTGATTGCAGGCTTGGCGATTCTGGCAGCCATGCTCTTCAGTTCCTGGTCAGTGGTCTATGCCAAGCAGCGGCTGCGCGACGTGGATGCTGTAGTCGGCACCGGACTGCAACTTGGATTCGGATCAGTCGCGCTGTTATGGGGAACCTGGGCGCTCGAAGCTCATCAGCATGCCAATTGGACCCGCGAAGCTGTCCTTGCACTCGGGTTCCTCGCGCTGTTCGGTTCCTGTATTGCATTTGTCATCTATTATTGGCTGCTCAAGAGAATGCAGCCGTATCAGGTTTCAACCATCAATCTGGTGGTACCGCTGGTGGCGCTGATGGAAGGAGCGTTGCTGCTGCATGAATCGGTGCCGTTGCTCATGCTGTCGGCGGTAGCGTTGGTTCTCGGCTCAGTTGCGGCCGTGCTGCGCGCTTCGCCCGAAATGGAACCCAGAGATGGCAGAGTGCTCATGCTTGAGGGCCGGGCGGAATGACGCCTGAAACCACGCTTTTGCTGGTGCTTGTGGGACTGCTGGCCGGCGGATTCGGAGCATTGGCGGGCGTGGGCGGCGGGATCATCATCACGCCACTGCTCGCGATTTATCTGGGATTGCCGATGCACCAGGCCATTGGCGTGAGCCTGGTGTGCGTGATCGCTACTTCTACAGCCACGTCGGCGCTCTACGTGGAGCGTCACATTACTGACATCCGGCTGGGCATGACGCTGGAGTTGGCGACGACGTTTGGCGCGCTGGTGGCCGCGCTGGTGGCGCAGCACATCAACCGCCGCACGCTGGCTCTTCTGTTTGCCTGCTTCCTTCTCTACAGTTGCCTTTCCATGGCTCGGAAGGCCTGGAGCAAGCGAACCCGGGAGAAGGAAGAAATTTTGCCGGATTACAAGCCACAGAATTATCCGCTGGGATTGGGAGCGGCGCTGATTGCCGGCGGCTTTTCCGGGCTGTTGGGCATCGGCGGCGGGCCGGTGAAGGTTCCGGTGATGTATTTGTTCATGAAGGTTCCGCTGCGGGTGGCGACGGCCACCAGCAATTTCATGATTGGCGTGACCGCCGCAACCAGCGCGTATGTTTACTGGGGTCGCGGCGACGTGAGCATTCCTGTGGCCGCGCCTCTGGTTGCGGGAGTATTCGCCGGATCGCTGGCGGGAGCGCGCTTTTCCTCTCGGGTGAAGCCGCTCTACATTCTCCTGCTGCTGGTGGGCGTAACAGGATGGCTCGCCGCAGAGATGATTGTGAAACTCCTGGGCGGAGGATTTCGATGAACCGTGATGTTGCCGCCGACCATGCGCTTGCTCTGACTCTGAAGGCGGGTGCTTATTCTGCATTTGGACTGATCGTGGCCGGGCTCATCTGCTCAGCGATCATCGGCTCGCGGGCTCACATCATTACAAAAATTGGCGTGCTGGTGTTGCTGGCGACTCCGGCGCTGCGCCTTATGGTGGCTGCGATACAGTTCCTGCGAGAACGCGATAAGAAGTTCTTTTTCATTTCGATCGGCGTCCTTTCCGTCGTGGCCCTGGCGTTCTTCCTGGGCGTGCAAGTCTAAAGGCCATCCCGTCAGGCACTCTGCGCGGCCACCTGGATTGCACGGAGCAACGGTGCCTGCCTGCAGCAGTTCCGGCGCCAGCGAAAGACATCATTCGCCTGGACCATGCGACGCATCGCCTGCATGCGAATTCGCTGATTGAATTCCGGCATGCCAAGAGCCTCGTAAAGAGCCGCAGCTACGCCTTCAAAATCGTACGGATTCACCAGCAAGGCTCCGCTGCTGAGTTCAACCGCCGATCCGGCAAATTCGCTGAGCACCAGAACGCTCTGCTCGTCGCTTCTGGCGGCGCAGAACTCCTTGGCGATGAGGTTCATTCCGTCTTTCAGCGGAGTCACCAGCGCAACGTGAGCGGCACGATAGAGCGCCAGCAGACGACTGTGCGGAACCGAGCGGTGAACGTAAGTCACAGGCGCCCATCCGGGTCCGCCAAACTCGCCGTTGATCTCACTCACCAGCCGCTCCACCGCAATCTTGCATTCCTGGTATTTGGGGATCTGTTCACGACTGGGAACTGTGACTTGCAGCAATGCGACTTGCCCGCGCAGTTCCGGCCTTTGTTCCAGCAGGGTGCGAAAGGCAATCAGACGCTCCGGAATTCCCTTGGTGTAGTCCAGGCGATCAATTCCCAGAATCAATTTGCGATCGGAGAAATCGCGCCGGATCTGGGCAGCCTCCGCCAGTATCTCCGGACTGCGCGACTCGCGGGCAAGCCGCTCATAATCAATGCTGATGGGAAAGGTCCCCGCCTCGGTAGAGCGGCCCTCAGCGCTGACCCGGAATCTTCCACCGATCCGCTTGATTTGCACGCTATGAAGATAGCGCCGAACGCAAGCGAAGAAATTCCTGCGATCACGGTCGGTCTGGAACCCAAGAGCGCTGAACCGAAGCAAGCCGCGCAGGATTTCCGCGCGCCAGGGCAGCTTCTCAAAGACATCAGGCGGAGGAAAGGGAATGTGATGGAAGTACGCCACTCGCGCGCGCACGCCGCGTGAACGCAGGCAATCGGCAAGAAGCATCAAGTGATAGTCATGCACCCAGACGAAATCATTTCTTGCCGCGACGAGTTCCACAGCATCGGCGAAGGTTTCATTCACTTCCAGGTAAGAACTCCAGTAGAGAGGATCGAAGTTGCAGCGCGATTGGAGATCGTGGAAAAGCGGCCACAGAATCTCGTTGCAACAGCCATCATAGAAGCATTGCTTTTCCGATCGGGAAAGGAAGACCGGCTCAAGTTGGAAGTCCGCGCCGCCTTCGCTTCGCAGCGCCACATCAATCGCGGCATCATGGTCAGTGCCGGGCCATCCGATCCAGCATCCGCCGCAAGTCTTGAGCAGCGGCAGCAGGGCTGAGATCAGACCGCCCGAACTGGGCTGAATCTCCACTTCGCCTGCGGTGCGGGCCACGGTTACCGGCAAACGGTTGGAAACCAGAATGAGCCGCCCTTCACGATTCATACGTCACCTCCGCAGGCATGCACCCAATCGTTGAGAAACTGGAGAAGCTCTCCAGGAGGGCGCAGCCAGATATGGGCTTTGGTCGGGCGTTGACTGGCGCGCACCAGGACGGATAGTCCGCGGTCCTGGAGAGCTTCAAAAGCGTCTTCGTCGGTGAGATCGTCGCCGAGGAAGGCTGCTTGAGTTTCCGACGATGATTCGGCGAGGAGGGTGCGAACGGCGTTACCCTTGCAGGCGCCGCGGACCTTCAATTCTGCTCCCCCATCGAACTCAGACAACAGCAGATTTCCCTTGCAGGCGAGCGGCGCCAGCAGCCGATAACAATGCGTCCGAATTTCATCAACGTGCTGCTGGCTCAGGCCGCGCCAATGAACGGCGACCGCCCCTGTTTTCGATTCACATAATTCTCCCAGTCCTTCACGGTCGAGCAAGCCACAGCCTTCGGCGATCGCGCGGAGGGAATCTTCGGTGGTAAAAGCCAATTCAAAGCGATCGTCGGCGTAGAGACGCTCCAGTCCATGAACGCCCCAGATCTCAGGACGCCAACTGATCTTTCCCAGCAGCGGCGGAATCTCGCGCGCAGAGCGCCCGCTGATCAGCACGACGCGAGTGCGGCAGGTGCTGCTGATGCTTTCCAGGAGCTCGGGAATCGATGCATAGGGCAGAGCGCGTTTGCGGTCAGGAGTAAACGGCGCGATGGTGCCGTCGTAGTCGAGCATCAGCAGGCGGCTTTCGGCTGCAGCGAGTTGGTCGAAGAAGATCGTTGGGTCGAGGGCGATGGCTGCGGTACACATGGGTGGCGCTCCTTGTGCTCAGATCGGGAGAGCCGGCGCTGGTTGTGAGGTCAGGCCCTACCAGCGCCGGGCATGAAGCAATTCACATCTGCAAGCAAGTATGAAGCGCGCCGGCAGATTCATGGAATACCCTGAACCCTGTACGCCTCGATAAAAATCAGGGTATGCCCTAACTTATTGATTTCTAGGCGATGATCTTCTTGCGAACGGCATAGAGCACGATTTCCGCCGAGCTGTGCAGATCGAGCTTCTGCATGATGCGCGTGCGATGCGTCTCAACCGTGCTGGTGGAGAGGTCGAGCGTGGTTGCGACTTCTTTGTTGGACCTGCCTTCGGCCAGAAGCTGGAAGATTTCTTTTTCGCGTTCGGTCAGCAGATCGTAAGTGTCTTGAAGGCCTCGTTGCTGGAGCTGGCGCATGTAGTCTTCGAGCAATGTGTTGGCAATCGCCGGGCTGAAGAATGACTTGCCCTGGGCAACCACATTGACTGCGCGATCCAGATCAACATCGGCGCTGTCTTTGAGCAGATAACCTTTGGCTCCGGCGGCGAGCGTGCGCGTGAGATAGCTTTCGTCAGAGTGCATGCTCAGAATGATGACGCCGACGTGAGGATTGCGCCGGGTGATTTGCGCCGTGGCCTGGATTCCATTGAGGTTGGGCATGGCGATATCCATGACGACGACGTCCGGTTTCAACTCTTCCGTCATGCGGACGGCCTCGCGGCCATCAGCGGCTTCACCGATCACGTGGAAGGCGGGATTCTGCTCGAGTTGAAGGCGTAAGCCTTTGCGCACAATGCCGTGATCGTCGGCGATCAGAATATTGACCTTGCTCATGCCGTGACTCCCAACGGAATCTCCGCGCGCAAGATTGTGCCTTTGTTCCGCTCGGAAGCGATCTTGAGTGAGCCATCAAGCGCCTGCACGCGCTCCTGGATGCCCAGCAAGCCCAAACCGCTGCGCGAGCGCACGGAAGGTTCGAAGCCGATGCCATCGTCCTGAACCACAACCACCACCTGATTGTCTTTCGCCTGCACGGAGACCAGTACGTTTTTCGCCTTGGCATGGCGCGCGCAGTTGGTGAGCGCTTCCTGCACCAAACGGTAGATGGATGTGCGCTGTGCGTCAGAAAGATCGTCGAGCACGCCGCTGACCTGCACGTTGGCGGGCACGCCGGTATGACGAGAGAATTCGCGGCCCTGCCACTGCAACGCAGGCTCCAGGCCGAGATCGTCGAGCATGGAAGGACGCAGCCCCATGGCCAGATCGCGGATAGCGCGCATGGCATCCGTGTTCAGCTTCTTCGCTTCTTCAATGCGGACGCGGAACGCTTCAGGGCTGGCGGCGTTTCTGAGCTTCTCAAGGTTCGCGATTTCAATGCCGAGGGCGGTCATGGTCTGTCCGACTTCGTCGTGCAGTTCACGGGAAAGAGCCTTGCGTTCGCCTTCCTGCGCCAGCACCAGCCGGCGCGAGAGCTTGCGCAGATTGCTCTGCGTCTGCTCGATTTGGCGGCGCTGCTCTTCGTGCCTGCGCTCCAGCACGGCGACGCGATAGGTTGTGAGGAAAGCAACGAGCGTGCCGAAGGCGAGGGCAAAACTCATCATGCGCAGGAGAAAGCCGCGCAGCACACGCTGGCTTTCACGGGTGCGCTCGCGCTCGTGTTCAAGATTGTCGTGGTTGAGCTTGGCCATCTCGCGCGCCAGGTCCACCACGGCCTGACGGCGCGGCAACACGTTGTGGCGAAGGAAGGACCAACTGCGGTCGGCTTTTTGCTGCGCGTTCCAGTCGAAGATGGGATCGAGCGAGTCCCAATATCCCTGCACCACGTTTTGCAGTTTCTCCAGGCGCGGACTGTCGCGATCCGGCACGTGGGTTGCAAGCTGATCCACACGCTTTTGCAGAGAAGAGCGAATCTCCAGAAGCTGCTGCCGATGCAGCGGAGCATTCTGGGGAGAGGGATCGAGCAGGTAGTCGCGGACGAGAATATCCGCGAGATACATGTCGGTCGCGATGTCGCGGCGGAATGCCTCGGCCTGGAGGTACGCATCTTGCGTCTTCTCCATCTCGTCGTAGATGGCGCGGGCACGGCGAACCGTCCCGATGCCAAGAATGGCGATCAGAGCGATGAGCGTGCCAAATCCCACGGCGAGGACGAACGAGGAGCGCGACCGGATGGTCTGCTGGTTCCACATAGATCAACCTGCGCTGAGCTGCGGCTCCGCTTTTCGGCGCTTCAGGCCCATCACATGCCGAATGGCTTCGGCCAGGTTCTGCTCTGCGGTCGAGGCGTTCAGAACGGCATCGGCCTGCTCGGCGTTTTCGATGCTTCCGGTATAGAGCATCACGACTGCGATGTGGGCGTTCCGGCGCTTGGCCGTGAGGGCCAGGCTGTTGCGGAGCGGCTCAGGAATTGCCGGACCGAGCACCATCGCATCGTACTCAGTTTCGCGCAAAGAACGCGCGGCTTTGGCTGCATTGGAAATGGTGATGACGGTGAAGCCCGCGTGGGAAAGCGCGGCGCTGCGCTTTACCAGAGTTTCCACTAAAAAACCTACAGAGAGAATCTTACCTGCCACTGCTATGTCTCCTTGTTCTGCTTTAAGTCCGTTCGCGGACGAGGCGGAGGAGCAGGGTTTCAGCAGCGGAATTCGGCCAGGAGGAGCCGTACAGGAATTTCAGAAAGATCTTCGAGAGCAGAAATGGCGGAACGAGCGCGGGTCCGCACCAGCAACCGCATCAGCTTGGGCGCGACCGCGCGTACGCGCAACACCACAACAGCCACCAGCAGGCCGCCTGCAAGATCAGGAAGGACGGTGGAGGGCAGATCGACGTTGGGAGCGATCAGGACGACCGCAATCCCGAGTACAACTAATACCGTGAGCAGAATTTTCACCGTCGACGCGCCCTAATCAAAAATCCACGCAAAAACAAGCCGAATCTTTGAGCAGCATACTTGATGCTGTGGCAAGGGTCAATACAATGAAGCAGATTAGCCGCGGATTACAGTAACTCCAATCATCTTTAGCAGATGGACTTAGCGGATGGAGCGGCGAAGCCTAACCACAAGAACTGTCTATCGTGTTCTGATGTATCTAAGATTTCTGAGATTCGACTAGCCGATCCGGCGGGCGCGAAATTGGCCTTCGAGTTTCCAGGATGCGCCGTCCGGCTCGAGAGCTTCGCCCAGCCATAGGAAAAAGTCCGGAGTAATTTCTGTGAACCGCCAACGAGTAGGGGTGCCGTCCAGCCGCGCGCCGATCTGGACGATGTCGCGGCCAATTTTGCGGCCGGCCTGGCGTTCTTCATGGCCAGTTACCGGATTGAACCAGCGAATGCGCCAGGCCTGAATGGCCGAGTCCCAAATGCGCAGTGTGGTTCCATACATATTGTTGGCGCGCTCGGAAGAGGAACTGCGGTCCGAAACGTGCGGCATGATCCAGACGTCCTGGATCGCGCGGCCCTCGAGCACCCAGCCAAAGTGGACCTCACCTTTCATGTTCTGGGCAGACAGATCCAGCCCGCGATAATGCAGAACATGGAGATGCCAGCTTCCCACAAGCCAGCCGTAGAGTTCGGAGTGAGGCCAGGAGAGTACCGGAAACGAAGCGACCCTAAAAAACGAAGCCTCATCGGATCTTGAGCAACGGATTGGAGTAAGCGGAATCTGAACTCTACAAGGGACATCGCGGCATTAGAGGACATCAGGATTCACGTGCGGCTCAAGCTCTTCGCGTTGTGGCCTCCTTCGGTCATGTTTTGGAGGACGCCCGTCTGCTGCAAAGCCTGCTTTCGTATCCGTATTATCATCCTGCGGGCACCCCCTGCGTGCACGGCAGATTCTTGGTTTGCTGAGGCACGTTCGTTGGTGGAACCGCCCACGGTCCAGTGGATGTAGAGAAATCAAAGAATTCTGTCATATCGGGCATTGCAGCATCTCGCGCTGTAAGCGGCGCCAGCCCGAAACGCGTCTCAATCAACTTCAGCGCCGCCGTGAAATCCATAGGAGTGTGGGAAACGAAATTCTTTCTCGCAAATGGCGAGACCACAAACATTGGCACACGGAAGCCGCTCACCGTGAAATCGCCGGCAATATTGTTGGGCGTCAAAATTGGAGGGATTCCGTCGGGGCTCACTTCAGGCATCGGCGGAACATGATCGTAGAAGCCGCCACCTTCGTCATAGGTTTGAAGGAAGACGGAGTCCTTCCAGGACGGACTATTCATGAGAGCAGTGATCAGCTTTTGCGAGAACTGAGCGCCCACCTGTATGTCGTTGTCGGGATGTTCATCCAACGCACTTACGCTCGTCAGATTCACTTCGACTCCGGTTTCAATGTATGCGACCTGGGGAAGAGTTCCGTTGGCCACATCCGTGAAATATTGCGCGATGGGAACGACGTTAGTCTTGTGCGTGTTGGAGTAGGCGAAATACGAATAATATGTGTTCTTGCCTGCCAAATAGATCTTCCAGGATATGTTGGCATTATCCAGCTCCTGAAAGATCGGTTTGGCCGTAAGCTGAGTTTGCGGAGGGATGATATTCCCCTGCGAGGTGGCCGCCATCCAGTAGAACCGGTTGGGATGAGTGCGCGTGGGCGCTGGAGAAAACCATCGATCTGAAGTGGCAAAATTTGATGCCATGAAGTAATAAAACGGGAGATCGGTCTGATCGTAAAAACCCATCGCGCGCTTGCCCGTCACATCAAGAAACTTGCCGAAACCCAGGATGTTGGAATCATTAGCGAATTTGCCCTCGATAAAAGCGAACCCATCCATCGCCGGGGGAGCCGTGGGGTCGGAATGGTCGTTGAGATTAAATTCCCTGTGACTCTCATTCCATGAAGAACTCAGGTTCTCAGAACAAGCGCTTTGCATGTGGAAAGCCGGAATCGGCGGTCCAGGCCGTCCTGTCGCCGGATCGTAGCTGACGGTGGCTACGACTGCAGGTGTCTTGCCAGGGCCCCAGGTATCCACCTCTTGCGGCAAGCCTAACGAAGCGCGGTAAGAATTGATTTGTCCGAAGTAGTGATCGAACGAACGGTTTTCCTGCATAAAGAGGATGATGTGATTAAGTGAATTGATGCTTCCTGGAGTAGGGCTCGGAGTAGCCGCCGGAGTGGGAGTTGGGGTGGCTGCGGGCGTGATATTCGCAGTCGGGCTGCGGAGTCCCTGACAGGCCATCAGGCACGAAATTGGAACCACCAAGATAAAAGCAAACCAACGCCTCAGATCCGGCATACGCCTCCCCCAATGAAAGTCTTCTCGTGTCTTGTGCGCTTAAGATGAAAGCTCGGAATGAAGCGTTGGCAGACAATACTGGATTTTATGCGTGGCCCAGAATCCTTGCTGTCCGAACTCTACCTTTCAGATGTCGAAAGCTGAAGCGTAGGCCGAATGTTGTAAGCTTCTGATCGCCTGGCGAATACCTAGGGGCATAGTGTCCGCTCGAGACGCGGATATGCCTACGCAAAAATCAACAAAACGCCCGGGCGTGGGAAAGACCGGGCGTGAACTGAGGGAGGGAAGAAGCTGGTTGATTTGTCCTTCCCTACAGGCCAGCTTTCAAAGGCGCCGACGTAGCCGTACTGACTTTGAGAGCGTCATGTGCGTCCCGCAGTTACTTGAAGAATTCGGTCATCGCGGGGGCGGTTTGAGCGGCTCCGGGAAAGGTGCGATGCTCTCCCAGCAGTTCGAGCATGGTGCGAAGCACACTCGGCTGATGGTAGGTTCGTACCGATTTGAAACCTTTCTTTACCCGGGGACCGATCATACCCACCACAATTCTGCCGCCGCAGCCGGTCATCACAGTTGCACTGCAACGTTCATCGGTATGCAGATCAGCCTCGTCCGACCAGATGATTAGCACTCCGTCGCCTCCTGGCTGGAATTCGGGGGAAGCCAGCAGAGGCCCGATATTCTCTCTCAGCCAGGTATCGGCCGTGCGCTTGCAGAGCGGCAGGTTAGCGGTGCAGTTGTGCATGTCATGGTTGCCGTCAGGGGTGATGAAGGCGAAATTCGGCAATGTATGGTTGGCAATGTCGTGCGCCATCACTGCCGCCGAGACGTGGTCTTTCATCAGGCTGCTCCTGGCCATTTCCGTGTAGTAAGGCAAAGGAGCGTGACGTTTCATGTAGGCGTGGAAGTACAGACCGGGGTAGCCCGCGTAGGGCAGCGTTTGCGCATACGACTTGAAGGTCAGCCCCTGGGCCAGCAGATATCGTTCGATGTTGTCCACGTCGAAGATCTCTGTGGTTGAATCGTTATGCGTGAGACTCCGTCCGGACGTGATCATCAGATAGTTCTCAAGCGACCCATGCTCGTTGGCATAGAACTGCGTCGCCAATGCGCCTTTCGATAGCAAATGATTCAGATACGGCATCTCGGGACTGCCAATGATCTCTTCATAACTGCGATTTTCTTCCGCGACGATGTAAACGTGTTTGGAGTGTGGTACCTGCGCGGCCGCGCTGCGTGCGCCGAAGAAGGAGAACGCGCCGCCCAGGAGCAGCGTCAGTCCCAAAGAGTACATTCTTGTGAGCCAATTTGAGCGATTCATGGGCCCACTATCGGGCAGCACGTACTCTGGTTAAATCCGGAAGCTTGCTTAGGGTGAACCTAAGCGGCGGTTCGTGATTTCTTAGCTATTTCAGACTTAAGTCGTTGATCTCTATTGATTTGAGTGATCCAGGGAAGAGGTGAGTAGAAGTGGTAGGGTGATCACTTTTTCGGTTCTGGCGAGTGTCTCCAATCCGATTCCTGGATGATCGGAGAAGATCAGCAGCTCGGGAACCCCAAGCTCCACAAGTCGAACCTTAAACCGGGGCTAAGTACTGGCTTTTGCAAAAGATGGAATTCAGCGACAAACGTACGCTGCCGCGCCGCCATCTTAAGTGCTTAAGTTCTGTGCGTACCTGATGCTACGCACACTCGAGCGCCGCTTCGTTGGACGACACTGGCCAAGGGAGATCGAATGCTTCCCACGCAAATCAAGAAGCAAAAAGTTACGCCAGCAGTTTGCCCAGGCATCGCAAACCCATCGCGCGCTTTGCGTCAGCCGTTTACCCGCACTCCAAAATTCCGCTCATGGGCAGCATGGATATTTCAGATGTGCCAGAGGTTTGGAGTTAGCGTGACACCCACGCACTTCTACTGGCCCATCCCGGATCTCAGGGCTTTGTCGCAAAAGGATTGGACAGCCTGCTCTCTATCGGAGGGCGTAAAGCTGCAGCTTGAGCGGCAGGTCCAAATGTTGGATGCCGATCTGCTGGCCTTCCGGGTCGAATGCAACTTCCCGGAAGGGGCAACCGACTGCGACTACCAGTTTCACTTCAACAACGGATTTTTTGAGCACGTTGACGCCGAAATCGCCTACGCGATGGTGCGCCATTTCCAGCCTTCGCGCATCGTGGAGATTGGGAGTGGCAACAGCACACGCCTTCTGGCGGCGGCCATGTGCCGCAATCGAGAGCAGGGTGCTCCGGGCGAGCTCATTTCCATTGATCCTCACGCCGATCGGGTAGTGATCCGCGGGTTCCCCGGTTTAACGAGACTGATTTCCAGACCACTGCAGCATGTCCCTATGGACGTGTTCACCAAACTCGGACCGGGCGACATACTTTTCATCGATTCGAGCCATGTAGTGATGATCGATAGCGATGTTGTACACGAATGCCTGCGGGTTCTGCCCAAACTGAAGCCAGGAGTGGTGATTCACTTTCACGACATCTTCATACCTTTCGATTATCCGCAGAAGTTCGTTATGACGAACCTGTGTTTCTGGGGAGAGCAGTACTTGCTTGAGGCCTTTCTTTCCTACAATCGCGCGTTTGAAGTGCTGTGGGCGAGCAGCGCGATGCAGTTGTTTCACCGCGACCAGTTAGAAAAGTATCTTCCTTCATGGAACGACAGCTTCTTAAGAATGCCGGACGCAATGCGTGTTTTCACCCCAACACTCGACGGCAAGAACGTTTGGCCTTGCAGCTTCTGGGTGCAAAAGGTTGCTGACTGAGACAGCCCAAGCCCGGCGTCCTCGGCGCGCTTGCCCCTAAATTCCCAATCGGGGTGAGGGGCACGCATCCTGAACCAGGCACAGGGCCGTTTGCTCTCCTGTAATGCCTGGCCGCGACGCCGCTCCAACCCAAATTGCCGCTTCATGTCTCCGATCAACATTATGGTGATGTGTGCCATAAGCTGAGCCTGCTCGGATTTTTTCAACACCTACGGCA
>DATEGH010000326.1:0-7447 GCA_035280185.1 Terriglobales bacterium | reverse complement strand
AGAAACTTTTCCCTGAGCTCGAAAAAGCCAAAGCATTCCTGAAGACACTTTGAAGTGGATCTTTAACTTGCCAGATCCAACTCGGCAACGGGAGTTTCGGTAAGGGCCGCAATCTGCTCAGCGCTCGCGTGGAGTTTGCGCAGCGGCACGGACGTGGTTGCCAGACGCTGCTTGTAAGGCTGCTCGCCCGTCATGTAATCGCAATCCATCCCTTCCGCGAGCGACCGGCGCGTGACCTCATAAATGAGGGACAGACACGGCGAGTGTTTGCTCAACTCCGGGGCAAACCATCCAGTATAGAACCTGCGTACATGGCCATCGCGCAATGTCACCACAGCTGCCGCCATGTCCCTGCCGCATTCCAGTGTGAAGATCTCAAAATGCTGAGGCAGCAGATGAGCGGCCCTGGCCATAAACTGCACTCGAAGCGGATCATGAAACAGGCTGTTCGGATCCTGCGCTGCCTTGAGCTGGTAGATATGCGCAAGAAGCCCCGGCTGGCTGCCTTCATATCGCTGCATCTCATATCCAAGCCGCTGCAACCGGCGCAGGTTGCGCGCGAGACGGAGGTGCTTGATGGAAAACTCGGACTCCGGCAGCTCCGCCACACGTATCGCAGGCGCCGCGGAAAAGTCTGCGAGCGGCATTTCTTCCGGCACATGTTCCCCTTCTTCGGGACGCATCGCGATAACCATCAGAGCCTTTCGCAGTCCGGCCAAAGCTGCGAGCGCGGAGCGCAGCACCTCAGCATCACCCTCTTGCAGAAATCCTCGGTAGTCGAACAGTTCTTCGCCGAGCAGGCGGATCGTGCCGTCGCTCTGGCGTACGACGGCGGGTACGATTGCTGCACCATACGAGGCTTCTGCGCTCACCACAAACGGCTGCTCGCGTCCGGCGAAGAGTTCCGCAGCCAGCCGGTTAAGTTCAAATTGCTGGAATATTGTTATGGGGGTTGAGCGGCAAAGCCGCTCCCACAGAGGTCGAAGCTTCTCTAGCTCAGCGGCGGAGCGGAAGATTGTGAGCTTGATCACCGGCAGATTAGACGCGGCGCAGAAGCATTCGGGATGTTTCGCGAGATCCTGGCCGGGAAAATAAGCCTCTAAATTTCAATTTGTTGACTGCTCCGGGTGAGCTGGGTACAATCCTAATTGAAAATGAAATTGAATTTCATTTTCAAAATCAACCCATGTTCCAGGCCCTGATTGTCACGCTGCGGGAAGGCGTTGAAGCCGCTCTGATTGTCGGCATCACGCTGGTCTATCTTGCCAAGATCGGCCGTCCGGAGCTGCGCAAAACCGTCTATTACGCGCTGATAGCGGCGTTTCTTGGAAGCGTTGCCGCGGGCGTTGCCCTGACTTACCTGCCGATCAATGAAGACAAAGTTGAAGGCTGGGTCATGCTGGCGGCAGCAATCTTCGTCGTCAGCATGGTGATCTTCATGATGCGGACAGCGCGCCGGTTAAAAGGCGAGATCGAGACCAAAGTCGGTTCATTAGCAGGCGCGGGATCCAAGTGGGGATTATTTGCCTTCATCTTCCTCATGGTCTTCCGCGAGGGTGCGGAGACCGTGGTGATCCTCTCCGGCGTAAGCCTCGACACCGGAGAGCTGATGAGCTTTCTGGGAACGCTGCTTGGCGTGGCCCTGGCTGTCGTCTTCGGCGTGATGTTCGTCAAAGGCAGCCTGCGCATTGATCTGCGCAAGTTCTTCCGCGTGACCACCGTCATTCTCTTCTTTGTGGCTGCCCAACTGGTGATCTCCGGTCTGCACGAACTTTCCGAAAGTGGAGTGCTTCCCTCGAGCAAAGGTGAGATGGCACTCATTGGACCGATTGTCCGCAACGATTATTTTTTTCCGGTAACCATGCTGGCACTGGTGGTTTTAATGGTGCTGCTGGAGTATCGTCGGCGGGCGCCAGCGGCTGTCACTGCTGGATCGAAGGCCGAAGAACGCAAGCAACAGTGGGCGGCCCGCAAGGAACGTTACTGGGCAATCGCGGTATGCGCTACCTCGTTTACATTCATCTTCATGGTTACGGCCGAGTTCATCTACGCCAAGAGCGTCACGGCTCTCTCGCCCGCGACCGAGATCACCTTCGATCAGAACGGCCAGGCGCGCATTCCCACGGCGAACCTCGTCCAGGGCGATCTTCAACGCTACAGCGCTCAAGTGGATGGAACGCGCGTCCGCTTCCTTCTATACCGCAAGCCTGACGGCAAAGTTGCGACCGTGTTCGACGCCTGCCAGATCTGCGGTGCCGTCGGCTTTTACAAAGGAACCAGCGGGCTCATCTGCAAGAACTGTGCGGCGCCGGTGAATCCGCAGAGTGTTGGCCAGGGCGGCGGCTGCAATCCTATTCCGCTGCGAGCAGAGGAAGCTGGCGGTTCTGTCGTAATCAGCCTGACCGACCTCAAGACGCAAGCCGGGCAGTTTTCCCGCTGATATGTTTTTCCGTCTGCTTCTCGAGTCATTTCGCCGCCAGAAGCGGCGCAAGTCGCTGGCGCTGCTGGCCATCGCGCTCGGCATGAGTATTGCGACAGCCATGATTGCCGTTGGTACGGATGTGGCGGACAAGATTAATCAGGATTTACGCAAGAACGGCGGGAACCTGCTGGTCACGCCCATCGAAGACACGCTAGATGTCAATCTCGGCGGAGTAAACCTGAAGCCGGCGAGCGAAGGCGCATTCATCGCCGAATCTGATTTGGCGAAGATGAAGGGCGTGTTCTGGGGACACAACATTCTCGGCTATGTTCCGTTCCTATCCGCTCCAGAAACGTTCTCTGTTGACGGCCGCCAGATTCGGGCTGATCTCATTGGCACCTATTTTGCCCAACAGCAGCACTATGGAAAAGAGACTTTCACTACGGGAGCACGCAGCGTAAATGGTTGGTGGAAGGTAGATGGGAACTGGCCTCCAGATTATGCGGAATGGCCACAAACTGCTCCCGAAGTGCTCGTCGGGGCGGGACTGGCCAGGTCCGCCGGAATCAAGCTGGGCGACGAGTTGAAAGTGCAGAGTAAGGCGCTTCGGGTCAGCGGCATCCTTGATGCCGGCGCTGCGGAGGACAAGGCCATCGTAGCTCCACTTCACATCGTGCAGCGGATTCTGGATGAGCCCAACAAAGTTCGCCGTGTGGTGGTGAGCGCCCTGACAAAGCCAGAAGATGCATTCGCGCGACGCGATCCCAACCACATGAATCCTGCCGATCGCGACCGCTGGTATTGCTCGCCTTACGCGAACTCCATTGCCTTCCAAATTGGCGAGGTTCTCCCCAATGTGCGAGTGGAACAGATCCGGCAGGTGGAGCAAACCCAAGGCAAGATTCTCTCGCGAATTGGCGGGCTGATGCTGCTGCTTACCTTGGCCGCTCTGCTTGCTTCCGGACTGGCGGTATCAGCCGCCATGGCCGCCACCATTCTGGAGCGTCGGCATGAAGTGGGGTTGATGAAGTCGCTCGGCGCGGGTAATGGCGCCGTTGCTTTGCTGTTCCTGACCGAAGCGGGTTTGCTGGCAATCGCAGGCGGTCTGATTGGCTTCGCTGCCGGGTCCGTGCTGGCCCACCGCATCGGCCAGAGCGTGTTCGGCTCCATTATCGCGGTTCAACCTGTGGTTCTGGCTATCGTTGTGCTTACTGCTGTGGGTGTGACTTTCTTTGCGAGCATCGGCGCCGTGCGCAAAGCCATGCAGTTCGATCCCGCCGTAGTGCTGCGGGGTGATGCATGAGCCGCAACCGGCTGCTGCTTCGCTTGCTCGTTCGTGCTGCCTGGGTCCGCAAAGATCGTGCTCTTACGACGCTGATCTCGGTTGCGGTTGCAGCCACAATTGCCACCGCAGCTCTGACCGTCTATTACGACCTCGAGAACAAGCTCACACGAGAGTTCCGCAACTTTGGGGCAAACATCGTCGTCACGGTGCAAAACCGGGCTCTTACGGAAACTGAGCTTTCCACGGTCAGGTCGGCGCTGGGCGATCATGGCGCGGTGGTACCGGCTGCTTATGCGATTGTTACAGGGCCTAATGATACAAAGTTCGTACTCGGAGGAGCTGATCTGACGTCCTTGCGGCAATTGAATTCCTGGTGGGCCATTCACGAAACCGACGATCACTCCGGCGACGCTCTGCTCGGATCGCAGGCTGCGGAGAAACTGGCACCGCAAGGCCAGGCTTTCACCGTTCGGTTCGGCAACAATCAGCTCACGATTCAACCCGCGGCAAGGTTCGATTCGGGCTCGGATGATGACAGCAGAGTCTACGTTCCAATGTCTGAGTTTCTGCGGCTCACGGGAGTTCAGCCAAGTACCGCGCTCGTGCGGGCCGAGGGACGACCCATGGAGATTCAGGCAATCGCAGAAAAGCTCGCGGCTTCGCTCCCGGGCATTGATGTGAAACCCATACGCCAGATCACGCAGGCGCAAACCACTGTGCTCGGCAGAACGAAATCCGTGGTGCTGGCAGCGTCGGCCGTCGTGCTCCTGCTGATCGCGCTCTGCATGGCTTCTACCTTCAGCGGCTCGGTGCTGGAACGGCGGCGCGATTTTGCCGTGATGAAAGCGCTAGGCGCATCCAATCGCGCGGTGAATTCGCTTTTCGCCGCTGAATCAGCGCTTCTCGGAATTGCCGGAGCAATCGTGGGCTACATTCTGGGTTGTGGGGTTGCATTCTGGATCGGGAAAGCGAATTTCAATGCCGCCATCCTGCCCTCTGGCTGGCTGTTCATGCCGGTGCTTCTGGGCAGCATCTTGCTCGCGCTGATTGCCTCCACCGTACCGCTACACAACCTGCAGCAGGTCCAGCCGGCAGGAATCCTAAGAGGCGAATGATGGGGATCGAACTCAAGAACGTAACTCGCATTTACAAATCGACCATCGAGGTACGAGCGCTCGACCACGTCTCTCTTACTGTCGCGCCGGGAGAATGGCTCGCCATCATGGGCCCGTCTGGCTCCGGCAAATCAACTCTGGTAAACCTTCTTGGATGCTTGGACCAGCCAACCAGCGGTGAAATCTGGATTGACGGCGTGAACGTCTCACAGATTAGCGCCTCAGATCTGAACCGCTTCCGGGCGGAGAAGATCGGCTTCATCTTTCAGCAGTTTCACCTGATTCCCTATCTCACCGCCATAGAAAACGTGATGCTGGCGCAGTACTTCCACAGCATGGTGGATAAGCAGGAGGCGCTCGAAGCGCTGGAACGGGTTGGGCTAGCGAACCGGGCCGATCATCTACCTTCACAGCTTTCCGGCGGCGAGCAGCAGAGGGTGTGTATTGCGCGTGCCTTGATCAACGATCCTGCGATCATTCTTGCGGACGAACCGACCGGCAATCTCGACGCCCAGAACGAAGAAATCGTGCTGCGCGAATTGCGCGATCTTCATGCCCAGGGCCGCACCATCATCATGGTGACGCACGATCCGGCGGTAGCGCGACTTGCTGATCGGTTACTGGAATTGCATCACGGCAGGATCGCGTCGCAGGAAACATTCATCGTTACCGATGAAGAACAGTTCGATGAAGTTCTCGAAGAGTTGTGGGTGCTGGCCGAAAACGGCGAACCGGCCGAGTTAGGACGTGTGGAGGTTGAAGGCTCGCTGGCCATGCCGCTTGCTTTGGAGCGCATGCAGCGCGAAGGACTGGTGGAACTTACCGCACACACCCAGCAACCGCATACACACAAGAAGGTGCTGAATCGGTGTCATGTGGCGTTCCGTCCGCCCGCTGATTTTGCCGGTCATGGCGAGGCCATGATCATCTTTACGGAAAAAGGCCGCAAACGCGCGGAAGACATCATCCGCCGGCACCGCCTGGCGGAGATTCTGTTCACTGAAACTCTTCGAGTGAAGGACGAAAAAGAAGTCGCAGAACAGGCTTGCAGGTTCGAGCATATCTTATCGCCTGAAGCCACGGACAGCATCTGCTCGTTCCTGGGGCATCCTCGTACCTGCCCTCATGGCAGTCCGATTCCTGCTGGAGAGTGCTGTCTTGCGGCGAATACGCGGGCCGTTGGATTGTCGGAAAGTGGGAAACAGAAGGATTAAATCTTCGCTGGGATGATTAAAGTGAATCGGCCAACAAAAAAAAGAGAGAGACCACAGGTCCCTCTCTTTTTTCTATTTTCTTCTGAACTGAGTTAGAACAGCCTGAAATCCACTTCCAGGGTCATGGCCACAGCCACAGGCTGGCCATTGCGCTTACCCGGCTCAAACAGCCAGGTACGGACCTTCTCCAAGGCTTTCTGATCCAGCCCCATGCCGAGGCTGCGAACCACTTTCAGGTTTCTCGGACGGCCGTCTGGGCCGATGATGGCTGAAAGCGTAACGGTTCCCTGATATTTGGCCTTGCGGGCTTCTTCGGAGAAATCAGGCTCGGGAGTGAACTTCGCGACCGGCGGTGTTACTCCGATGTCACCCAGTCGGTAAATTCCTCCCCCATAGCCACCACCCTGCCCTGGACCATGTCCCGGACCCGCGCCTGAGCCGATCCCGTTGTTGGTACCGGAGCCGATTCCGCCCCCCGTGCCAGGACCATTCGTCGCCGGGCCGGTGACCCGTGCTGACATGGGGTTGCCCAGGTTGGGCATGGTCGGATTGTCCGGCAGCTTCACGTTCGGAGGCGCAACCACGGTGGCCTCGACCGCGAGCTTGGGTTTGTCATTCTTGATCTCCACGGTTGGCGGTGTAATTTGCTCGGGAGCTATCTTGGGCAGATGACCCTTCGGTTCAAACAACTTGGCGTGTTCACCACCACCGCCGCCGCCAGCCAGTGGCTTTACGGCTTCCGCCGGTTTCATTACCGGCTGATAGTCGGTCAACGTTGGGGCGATGAGGGTTACGTGCTCGTCAGGCTTTACAAACCCTTTCGTGCTGCGCAGGCTGACGAGAGATAACACGACAATCACGCCGATGCCGATTCCGTGCACCATCAGCGAACCTGTAGCTGCCTTTTTTGAGCTTCGCCGCGTCCATATCTCGCGCACCGCAACAGGACGCGAGGTGAGCCGCAAGGGCGGCAGCCTTTCCGGGAAGATTGCCTCCTTCAGATTGATGAGGAGGGAGCTCAGCAGAGAGCGGTGCATCTCCGGCAGAAGGCTCAACCGCGGAGCATCGTTCTTAAAGAAGGGAGGACGAGGAACAATCACCTGATTCGCCATGGGTCCGACCCGTAGTACCTTTTCACCGTCACCACTTTGCTGTGGTCTGGATTCATTCATAGGAGATGAGGGAATTAAGATGCAAGTTGCATTTACTACGGCAAAGTTTCTGCCTCATTGACCTTGCATCTCCAATGTTCTTTGGAATCTCAGCCAATGTGATTCGCCGGCGAGCGGATTGGTTTTGTGAAGATTTGCAAACGGAGAAACTCCTGACAAAGGCGGGCTGAGGCAACCTTCCAGAAAGACTCGTTATAATAAAGAGACTAACTTTCGCCCGGAGAACTCATCTCGGTGAC
>DATEGH010000325.1:0-5955 GCA_035280185.1 Terriglobales bacterium | reverse complement strand
ATGCTGAGGTCGCTGGCCCCCTGTGCTACAGCGATCACGCTTACGTCACAGCGCGCGACCGCGGAAAAAACCCGACCAAGAATGCCGCAGGTGCCTTTCATCGCTTCGCCCAGCACCGCCACGACAGCTACGTCATTATTGACTTCCACGGGTTGCATCACTCCTTGCGCCAGCTCAATACGGAAAATCGTCCGGATCAGCTTGAGCACGCGGCCTGCATCTTCCGCGCGCAGCACCAGGCCAAGCGCGTGCTCGGGTGAGGATTGCGTGGCAAACAACACCTCAATCTGCTCCTGTCCCAGCCGAAGGAACAGCCGTCCCCAGAGTTCCACCGGATGCACATCCCGGCGCGTGACCAGCGTGATCAGCGTCGCTTGCTTCACCGCGGTCACTGACTTCACGGGCGATGAGGCCGGCGAGACTGAGCGCGTGATCCTAGTCCCTTCGGCTTCCGGACGGAAGGAATTCTTGATCCACACCGGAATGTCGGCGTCGGCAGCGGGATAGGCCGCCCTGGGATGGATCACCTTTGCGCCGTAATAGGCCAGTTCAATCGCCTCAGCAAAAGTAATCTGCGGCAGCGTAGTGGCATCGGGACAGATTCGCGGATCTGCCGTGAGCACACCGTCAACATCGGTCCAGATCCAGACCTCATCGGCGTCAACGGCCGCTCCGATAATGGTGGCCGAATAGTCCGAGCCGCCACGGCCCAAAGTAGTGACGCGCCCATCTGCGGTCGCGCCGCTGTAGCCTCCGACGATCGGAACCACACTTCGCAGCGTAAGGGGCAGCAAAACAGACTGGCATTTGGCGCGCGTGGCATCCATTTCCGGTGCGGCATTCCCGAAATTCGCATCGGTAACGATTGCGTCCTCAGCACGCACAAACGCGCTCTGAACACCAATCTGTTCCAGATACTTTGCCAGTACCCAGGAAGAGATGCGCTCGCCTAGCGCTACGAGCGAATCCATGGTGCGAGCTGAAATGTCGGAACGCAGCGCCAGCAGGGCATACGCGGATTTCCGCAAATGATCGAATACCTCCCGGACGAAGCTTTCAGCCTCTGCTGCCGCGCCCTCGGAGAACAAGTCAGAAATCAATTTCCGATGCGCCGTTTCAAACGTCCGCAAGTGGCTCTCAGTCTGTTCCGAATCCCCGTGCCGCGCGGCATCGATGGTGCGGAAGATTAGGTCGGTGACTCCTGCCATTGCCGAAACGACGACGATGACGCGGTCCTTTTTGAGGGCCTTGCTCACAATGGCCGCGCACTGGCGAAAGCGCAAGGCATCGCCCACGGAAGTGCCGCCGAACTTCATCACAATCAGGCGTGAACTGCTCATTTTCTGCTCTCCAATTCCTTCGTTGTCTGCTCGATTCGTACCGGCTCACGAGAAACCCACGCGCCATCGTTGTCGGCCGGAGTAATGCGTGCCGTGGTCTTCTGGCCCTCTTGGGCGAAGATCTCTTGCAGCTTCTCCGCAATCTCTGTCTCATGCCCATGCGCGAAGGCGATCAGCGAAGAACCGGAACCGCTGATGGCAACACCCAGCAGGCCGGGATGTCGAACTCGAAGACAACTCTCCATGCCGGGAACCAGCTTCTGCCGATAAGGCTGGTGCAAGCGGTCATCGAAAAACTCGGGGAGCAGCGCAAAGTCTCCGGAGAAGCAGGTGGCTGCGAGCGCCGCAAGCCGCTGCGTGACGTGCAGAACATCTTCACGGGTGTAGCTTTCGGGAAGGGCCTTGCGGGATTCGTGGGTAGAAACGGTAGTTTCAGGAGTGACGATGACCAGCCGTATGGTTTCAGGGAACTTGGTCTTGAAGGTCGTTACCTGTTCCACGCCGCTGGAGAGAGCGAACACCAGCCCGCCGTGATATGCGGCGGCAGCATTATCGAGATGGCCTTCAAGCTGCGCTGCCCAGTGCAGCAACTCTTCCGGTACGACCTCCGCACCGGCATAGCGTGTCCCCAACAGCAAGCCGGCGATCACCGCGGCGGCGCTGCTTCCCAGACCGACTCCAATCGGAATCGCGCTCTGCACCACCACGCGCCCCTGCGGCGCCGGAGCATGCAGTTCATCCGCAGCAAAGCGAAGCGCATGCAGCACCAGGTTGGATTCATCCAGAGGGAACCGCTCGGGACTTTCGCCCTGGTACTCGATCCTGAGTCCCGGTCCATCATCCGCGGTGAAAAAAGCGCTCAGGTAGAACTGCAGGGCCAGCCCGCCGCAATCGAAGGCGCAGCCCAGGTTGGCCGACGTCGCCGGAACAACCGCTCGCCAGCCGTAACCGGATTCTTGTGCGTTTGCCATTTTGATTCCAAAAACAAAACCCACTCGCTTCTGGCGAGTGGGTCGGGAAACTTATGATTGCCTTGTTGCTAGTTCACCGGCTCGCCAGAATATCGCGTCGTTGTGCCTGTTGTGCACATGCCTGTTGTCGCGATGTTCCGGCTGCGGTTCATCAGCCGCAACTATAGCCTTGCTTCACGATGAGTGTCAAGGATCGTTTTCGGTGACTTGAGTCACTGGAAGATTAGAGTAGTTAATGTTGAATCAACCTGAACTTCACTTGACGGGTGGTTAAGGTTGCCGTAGGCTTGCAAGGTATGAAGTTCATGTGCCAGAGCATGTGTCTGTGCTGTTGTCAGGCAAAATCTCTGTCTCTGGCAAGTGAAGCTGCTACCTAGAACGCAATAATCTATTCAGGGAACAGGCCCATCGCCAGAGCAGGCGATGGGCTTGTTGTTTTTGTCGGAAGGCGCTTAAACACATGGACCCTCAATCAACACCGGTGAAAGAAACCAAAGCGCAGCGGGCGGAGCGGCTGAAAGCTGCGAAGAACCCGTGGCAGGCGCTGGAAGAATTCGAGCGTTTTGCCCGGCTCGGTTATGAAGCCATCCCTGAAGAATGGACCAAAACTTATCTGCGCTGGTGGGGCGTTTACACCCAGGGAGATGGTGCAGGAGCCTTGGGTGGCAGCGGCGGCGAAGGCAAAACCACTGCGTACTTCATGGTGAGAGTCCGCCTGGCAAACGGCATCATTACTTCCCGCCAGCTTCGGACTTTGGCATTGCTGTCAGAGCGTTTCGCGCGGAGCACTGCCGATATTACTGTACGGCAGAACATTCAACTCCACTGGATCACCGCTCCTGATCTTCCTCTGGTGTTGCAGTGGCTCAAGGCCGCAGGACTGACCTCAATGGGAACCTGCGGCGATGATACTCGCAACATCACCGGCTGCCCTTTGGCCGGACTCGACGCGGGCGAGATTTGTGACGCTTCTCCGCTGGCGCTCGAAGCCACGCTCTTTCTCGTGGGAAGCGGCAATTTCTACAACCTGCCGCGCAAGTACAAGATCAGCATCAGTGGCTGCCGCGACTGGTGCAATTATCCCGAGATCAACGACCTGGCATTGACCGCAGCGCTGCGCGACGGCGAAGCCGGTTTTTCAATCCGAGTTGGCGGTGGACTCTCCACCGAGCCACATCTGGCTGTCCGCCTGAATGC
The DNA here is from genome assembly GCA_035280185.1 of Terriglobales bacterium. Lineage (GTDB taxonomy): Bacteria > Acidobacteriota > Terriglobia > Terriglobales > Acidobacteriaceae > Angelobacter. The sequence continues at coordinate 2,447 of DATEGH010000325.1, read as the reverse complement.
GTTTGTTCGCTGGCATCAGGTGCTTCCGGTGGTCAAAGCGGTAACAGAGATTTTTCGCGACTCGGCCACACTGCGCGAGCATCGAGAACGAGCGCGGCTGAAGTTTCTCTTTCTCCAGCAGGGCTGGACCGCAGAGAGCTTTCTGCGCGAGCTGGATCGCAGGCTTGGCTACCAACTGGATCCGGCCGTCACAGAGCATCCGCCGGCAGATGTGTTCCGCGATCACGCTGGCGTGCATCCCCAGAAGCAACCGGGGCTGGTTTACATAGGCGTGTCAGTGCTGCGCGGACGGATCACGCCCGAGCAGATGCGCTGTGCCGCGGACCTGGCGGAGCGCTACGGCTCCGGTGATCTGCGCACCACCGGCGCGCAGAATCTGGTGATCGTAAACGTTCCGCGACTGCATGCGGAAAGAGTGGTCGAATCACTCCAAAGCATCGGGCTTCACGTCGCGGCATCGTCCTTCTGGCGCGGCGCCGTCGCTTGCACCGGCACCGAGTTCTGCAAGCTTGCCATCACTGAGACTAAATCGTTCACGCGCTGGCTGGTAGAAGAACTGGAAAAACGGCTCCCTGGGTTCGACCAGCAACTGAAATTGAACGTCACTGGCTGCCCCAACAGTTGCGGCCAACACCGAATCGCGGACATCGGACTTGAAGGCAAGAAGCTGAAGGTCAACGGCCGCATGCGCGATGCCTACTACTTCTGTCTTGGCGGAGCGCTCGGGGAACATGCGGACTTTGCGCGGCCAGTGGGGTACCGCTGTCTGGCTGAAGATGTTCCGGAATCCATTGAGCGCCTGCTCGGGTCGTACCTGTTACAGCGCTCAGGAGATGAAAACCTGCGCTCGTTTTTCGCGCGGCACTCTGAAGATGAGTTGCGCGCCTTTCTTGCCGGCGAGAGTCTGTCGCCAGTTCCCCGCGATCCGGCGCCCGGACCCGTACCTCACGGGGTGGAGAACTAACGCGATGGCGCTCTATCCTATTTTCCTGAAGCTGCAAGGCCACAAAGTGCTGATCGTGGGCGGCGGGCGCATTGCTGAAGAAAAGGCTGAAGCCGTGTTGCGCTCGGCCACCGATCTCACAGTGCTCGCGCCACGAATCACTGATCGGTTGCAGCGCTGGGCCGAGCAGGGATTGCTCAAGCACATCCCGCAGGAGTACCGGCCGGGCAGCGCTCGCGGATATTTTCTGGTAATTGCAGCCACCGGTTCCGAGCAGGTGAACGGGGACGTGTATCGCGAAGCGAGAGAAGATGGCGCGCTTTGCAATGCCGTAGACGATCCGGGCCATTGCGACTTCTACGCTCCGGCGGTGGTGCGCCGCGGAGATTTTCAGATCGCCATCTCCACCGGCGGGCACAGCCCGGCTCTGGCCCAGCAGGTGCGCAAGGACTTAGAAAAACAGTTCGGGCCAGAGTACGGGGCATTTGCAGCATGGTTGGGCCGCATGCGCGCCGGCCTGCGCAGCGCTCTGCCCGCTTCCTCCCAGAGGATGGAATTGCTTCGCCTGCTTACTTTTTGTAAACCGAACCGCATACAATCGAACATCGAATCATGTGGAGGTAGCCATGGACAATCAAACCAGAGCAGAATTGGCGGCAGCGTTGAAACAAGCGGTTAAGGAGCACCAGCACGAAGGCTTGAACATGATTGGTGGCGCCGACCAACTGGTTGAGCGGTTGGTACATGCGGTTGAAGATTGGCTGGAAGCCGACCAGAGGACGCGCCAGAAGACAGCGTAAATTTTGTACATGCCAGGAAAGGTCCACATCGTCGGAGCCGGGCCGGGCTCGCCGGACCTGCTGACCCTGCGTGCCGCGCGCTTGCTCGGCTGCGCGCAGGTGGTCCTGCACGACGATCTGGTTTCATCCCATGTGCTTCAGCTTGTCCCCGCAACAGCCGAGATCGTAAACGTGGGCAAGCGCCGCGGCACGCGTGAGACCAGCCAGCAGAAGATTCACGCTCTGATGATCTGGCATGCGCAGAACGGCAGGGACGTGGTGCGGCTGAAGTCGGGCGATCCGGCCATCTTCGGACGGCTGGGGGAAGAGTTGGACGCGCTGCGCAATGCCGGAATTGAATGTGAAGTGGTCCCGGGCGTGACGGCAGCTTCCGCCGGCGCCGCCGCCGCCAAAGTGACGTTAACTGACCGTCGCGCGGCATCGATCCTTGTGTTCTTAACGGCGCACAACGCCCGCGACGAATCGCTCGCGCTCGGAAACGCCAATCCCGACAAGACAACTTACGTGGTTTACATGCCGGGACCCGACTATGGCAAAACAGCGCACGCTCTCATAGGAGCAGGCGTGAGTGCAGACACACCGTGCGCGCTGGTCTCAAATGCAGGCCGCAATGAACAACAGGTCTGCCGGATCACGATTGCCGATCTTCCATTTGCGGCCGGTGTTGTTCCCCCGTCGCTGCTGATTGTCGGCCGTGTGGCACA
>DATEGH010000324.1:0-9585 GCA_035280185.1 Terriglobales bacterium | reverse complement strand
ATCCCCAGGGCACCTATATCTTCATGTCTAATCATGTATCGAACCTCGATCCGCCGGTACTCATACCCATCATTCCACGACGGACTTCAGTACTGGCCAAAAGAGAGCTCTGGCGCATTCCCATTCTGAACAAAGCGCTCGACCTGGTGGAGATTGTTCCGGTGGACCGGAGCAGCCGGGATGCGGCGATCCAGAGCGTTCGCCGTGCGGGCGAAGTGATGCGGCACCGCGTCAACATGACCATCTATCCGGAAGGTACCCGCTCTCGCGACGGCCGGCTGCTGCCATTCAAGAAAGGCCCATTTCATCTGGCAATGGAAACCGGAGAACCGGTTGTGCCGGTGACGATCCTGGGAACGTACGAGATGATGCCGAAAGGAAGCTGGATTGCGCGGAATGGAACGGCAACACTCGTCTTTCACGCGCCATTGGACCCCAAGCAGTTTGCCTCGCGCGAAGAGCTGATGCAGGCGGTGTGGCAGGAGATCAACAGCGCGCTGCCGGTAGAGCGCCGATGAGACTCACTCAGCCTCCGCTCAGTTGGAGACTGGCTTCCGCTTTTTGCTGATCGAGCTTTACCTCGGCAGAGCCTTCGTCATTCTTGTGGAGTTCGAGTCCACTGTAGTTGTGCGTCTTGCCGTCAGCATCTGCAAATTGAATTTTGAGAGGACCGGTTTCCTGCGGCTTGATGGCATAACGGTACGACTTGCCGGCTTCGAGGCGGTTCACGCCAAAGGTTGCACCAGGATAATCCACGGTAATCGTGTAAAGCGGTTTCTGGCTGACGTTGGTGAGTTCCACATAGATCACGCGCGAACGGCAGCCGCAGGCCAGCAGCGCGACGGAGAGCAGAAGATTCCGGATTGGTTTCATCTTTTCTCGATCACCCGCGCGCTCAGCACCACGCCATTGCGGTTGTCGTGCAGCTTGAGAGGGAAGACCAGGATATTCCAGTTCCAGCGCATGCGTTTCTTATTGGGCAGATGAGGAAGGCCACGGAAGCTGCGGTCCACGTAGGTTTCGCGAGTGTCGGCAACGGTTCGGATGATGTCCTGCCATTCGCCGCCAAGCTCGGGAAACTCCTGAAAACGGTTCTTACCGACGAACCATGTCCGTTTCTTTTCGTACAGTTTGGCAAAGTATTCGTTCACATACTGCCAGTTGCCGTCGCGATCGAGGACTTCAAGTACGACATCATCGCCCATAGCCATGGCGATGCGCGAGTAAAAGAAATTTCGCGCGTCCACCACCACGGGCTTGCCGCGGCGTTTGGCTTCAAAGGAGCGAAGAGCAGCCAGCAGGTCATCCACGGAGCTGTAGCCCTTGAGCAGATGCATGTCTTCCACGCCGCCGAACTTGCGTTCCAATGTGGCGGAAAGAATGATGATGGGAACTTCCGGGCGCTTGTCTCGCAGTGACTGCGCGACTTCTGTGCCGAACTTGCCCGCGCCAAGGTGATAATCGAGCACGGCAATATCAATGCTGCTCAGATGGATTTCAGCATCTTCGACTGAGGCGGAAGTGACGGCTTCATACCCGTGGCTGCGAAGGATGGCCGCGCGAAGGATGAGATTGTCATGGCGATCGTCGAGCAAGAGCACGCGAATCGGCTTTTTGGATGTCTCGGTACGGCCGTCAGTCATGAAGCTCCAATGTTGAGATGCAGCGCCGGGTTTTCATTTGTTATCTTCTCCGGCGAGTTTGCGGATGGCGCGGGCGAGTTCGGGAAGGCGATTGAAGACAGCAACGCTGCGCAGCCACTGCTTGTTGTCAATTGCAGGATAGCCGCTGACCAGCTTGCCGGCATCCACGCTGTTGGGAATTCCGGATTGCGCGGTCGCTACAGCGTTGTCGCCAATCGTGCAATGGCCCGCGACACCGACTTGGCCGGCGAGAATCACATTCTTTCCCAATTCGGTTGAGCCGGCCAGACCGACTTGCGCGCACAACATCGAGTTCTCGCCGATCAGGCAGTTGTGCCCCACCTGCACCAGGTTATCGATCTTCGTGCCGCGACGAACGCGGGTCTCGCCAAGGCTGGCGCGATCAATGCAGGAGTTGGCCTGGATCTCCACATCGTCTTCAATGACGACTTTTCCCGACTGCGGAATCTTGCGCCAGCGGCCGTCTTCGTCTTTGGCGAAGCCGAAACCGTCAGAGCCGATGACCACGCCGTTATGCAGCAGGACGTTGTTGCCGATCTCGCTGTTTTCACGAATAGAAACGTGAGAATGGGCAAAGAAGTCGCTGCCGATTTTCACATTGCGATAGATCACCACATAAGGAAGCAGAGTGCAGTTGTCACCGATGCTCACATCAGCATCAATCACGACTCCGGCGGCAATGGAAGCGTTCTTGCCGATTCGCGCCGAGGGATGAATCAGCGCAGCAGGGTGAACTCCGGCGGGATATAGCGGCGCGCGATAGAAGAGCTCGGCGGCGCGCGCATAGGCCAATTGCGGGTTTCGAGTGCGCAGCAGCGGCTTCTCCAGAGCAGGGAAGCTTTCATCTACGATGATGGCGGAAGCCTTGGTCGTCTTCGCGGAGGCGGCGTAGCGCGGATTGGCAATGAAGGTGATCTCTCCCGGAGATGCGGACTCAATGGCGGCGACTGCCGTGATGTCGGCTTGGGCATCGGCCGGGTCAAGCCGTGCTTTCACGTGCAAAGCGATCTCTTTGAGCTGCATGGGTCCCTTGTGAGACGCAACCGGAAACGCTGATTGTAAAAGGAACGGCAGCGCGTTGTCAGGTGGTTGTGGGCGTTTACTGTTCGCTAAACAGCCGTTCCTGGCCTGCTTCTTCCGGCCGCGCCGGCTTACGTCGCGATTCCGGGCGACCGATCACTCCAAGCACGATCATCTCTTCCAGGGACGACTTTGGCACAAAAACCCGCTGAAGATTGCCGCGAGTGTCGGGCGGCGTGACGAGGTATCCTTCGGGCGCAAGCTGGACAAGGTCGTTGGCCATCATGCCCTCGAGCACGTCGTTATCAGAGAAGCGCAAACGGACCCACAGGCCTTCGGTTCGCGGACGGGTGGTGAACGTCTTGCGCATGGGAGCGGAGGAATCGGTAAAGTCGCGCACGAAATCCACGCTCTTGATCTCCGCAAGATCAATGAGCACGACTTTGCCGGACTGGTTCAACAGTTCCAGTTTGCCTTCCACCACGAAATTGGCGGGAGAAACGTAGCCGCTCAGGGAATCGCGGCCGAGTTTCCGCACGATCACTTTCTTGTGGGTGGAAGGCATGGCTATCTCTGATTCTCGCACTGAATTGTGAGGTATCAAAAGCAGTACGGGAGGCGCGAGCCGCGAAAGGTAGCCAAAAGGTTAACCTTTGTGATATTGTTTCGGGTTTGTGCGGTTCCTGCTGTGCTCTATCTAAGTCTTGTAGCCAGTGCAACTTAGCGAGAATCCGAAAAGAGCGATGTGCCGGTCTGGAGAGCTTCCGGGCAGGCCGTCTTGTGTTCTGAGCTGAATGGCAGATTTCATTTATTTGATGGAAACCCGGCTTTCGCCGGACCAGCAGCGCGCGATGGCGCTGGTGACCGAAGTTGCCCGGGCACACGAAATGAACGTGTTCCTTACGGGCGGCGCGGTGCGGGACATCGTCAGTGGGTTCATCATTCGCGACCTCGATTTTTCCGTGCAGGGAAACGCGCTCAAGCTGCAGAAAGATTTTGAGAAAGCCGGCGCGGTGCTGGAAGGGACGGACGAACTCACGCGCACGGTGATGCTTCTGTTCAAAGGAAACGTGCGTGCGGAAGTAACCAGCACTCGCTCGGAGCGCTACGACAAACCCGGCAAGCCTGCTGAAGTTACTCCCGGAACGATCTATGACGACATGCGGCGCCGCGACTTTACTGTTAATGCCATGGCGCTGTCGCTGAATCCCGGATCGCGCGGTCTGCTGACCGATCCGTTCAACGGTGTTGCCGACATTGAAGCCAAGGTCCTGCGCATCCTGCACAACTACGCGTTTTACGAAGAGCCGTCGCGATTGATTCGCGCCACGCGTCTGGCAACCCGCTTTCACTGGACACTTGAGGAGCGTACGCAGGCACGCTACGACGCGGCCAAGGAAAACAACTACATCGAGAACATTTTCGACCGGGCCTGCGGGCATGAGATCGAACAACTGGCGCACGAAGAAAATCCGGTTGAGGTGCTCAAGGCACTGGAAAAGGAAGGCTGGCTCAAGGTCCTGATTCCGCACCTTACCGTCGCGAAGGTTGATGCAAGCGCGCTTGCCCAGGTGTTCAAAGTCAAGCAGCAGCTCCAGGAACTCGGACTGAATCCTGACGTAAGTCCGGTTGTAATGCAGTTCCTCACGAAGAAGCTGGGCGACAAAGATGTCGCAGCCATCCAGAAACAAATTCCGAACAAGGGGTTCGTCCAGCGCTGGCGCAATCTGGAGGACGAAGCCAAGGATTTTGCCAAGCGGCTGATGGCCAAGGACATGAGTACGCCTTCCGCGACGTGGAAATTCCTGATGCAGAGCCGCGGCGAGATCCTGTTGTTTACGGCAATCACGTCGCGACCCGCGGCGGTCGACCAGAAGATCAAGAATTTCCTGACCAAGTGGCCGTTGGTGAAGCAAAAGCTGCCGTTCCCCGAGATGCCTGAGCTGCGGATCACACCAGACCTGCTTGATTACAAGAAGGTGATGGATGAGGCATTTCTTCTGCTTCTGGACGGCAAGCTGCGCTCCCACAACGAAATCGTCAAATTCTTGACTCCGTATTCTCCGCCTGAGCCGCCACCGCCGCCGGCGCCGGTGAGGAGAGGCCGCGGCGCGAAGAAGGAAGCCGCAGCGGCAGGGAAACCCGGAGAGCAGATTCAGCAGGCGCCGAAAAAGCGAGGACGCAAGCCCAAGGCAGCCGTTGCAGCGGAGACTTCGGTTGCTGTTCCGGGTCAAGCGGCGCAAGTTGTTGCCGCGAAGCCTGGCCCTGGGCCGGTGGTTTCTGGTCCGGTGAAAACGGCAGCTCCGGCCAAGTCAACAGTGCCGCCGAAAACAGCTCCAGTAACCGCTCCTGCCAAGCCTTCAACGCCGGCGAAAGCTGTGCCTGCGAAGGCGCAGCCGAAAGCGCCTGTGAAGAAAGCCGCACCGAAACCGGCTGCGAAGAAAGCTGCTCCGGCGAAGAAGTCTGCTGCCAAGAAGTCCAAGCGGAAATAGGCAGGCGGTCCCATGGGCAGCGTCGCAGGCGACGTTTTCGGAATCCTGGTGATGCTGGCATTTCTCGCGATGGGACTCTGGGCGGTCGGCGATCCTCAACGCGCCGTTCGCTTCGTTCTGCGCGACCGCGCTTCCGAACTGAAAGGCGGAGGAGCTTCCGCGCTGTTCATCATGCGCTGCGTCGGAGGTTTTTTTGTCATCTTTTCCGTGGTCGTAATTCTGGCTTTGATCAGCCGCCATTTCGACAGGCATTGAACCCGCACGGCATTAACCCATGAAGACCAATGCAGTCCGAATCCTGGAAGCTGCGGGAATCGCATACCAACTGCGCGAGTACGAGGTTGATCCCAACGATCTCGCCGCGGAAACCGTTGCAGAGAAACTGGGAATGCCTCCGGAACAGGTGTTCAAGACGCTGCTGGCGCGCGGCGAGCGCAACGGCCCCTGCTTTGCCGTGATTCCAGGCAACGCGGAGCTTGATCTCAAAGCGCTAGCCGCGGTTTCGGGAGACCGCAAGGCCGAACTGGTCCCGCTCAAAGAAGTGCAGCCGCTCACGGGATACATACGCGGTGGAGTGACGGTGCTGGGAGCCAGGAAAGCATTTCCGGTATTTGCCGATGAAACTATCCAACTGTGGGGCATAATCTCAATTTCTGCCGGAGTGCGCGGGACGCAGATCATCATGAAGCCGGGCGATTATCTCCGCATTACCAGGGCAGTGCTCGCGGAAATTGCGCGGCCCAAAGCCGGCACACGATTGCATTTCTGAAGAGCAGGAGGCCGCAATGCATTTCGCGCTTGGTTGCCTGATGTTAGTCCTTGCGGCGCAGCAACAAGCCGCAACTCCCGCCGCCGCAAGTTACACACTGACCGTCCAGGTTGAGAACGTCAATAAAGATGGCGGCACCATCGGCGTGCTGGTGTTCAGCTCGAGCCGTGGATGGCCGGAAAACCGGCAGGCGGCGCTCAAGGACATTCCCGTTCCGGCGCATCCCGGCACGGTGACCGTGATGGTCCCGGGCCTCGCTTCCGGCGAGTACGCAGTGGCCATTGCGCACGATGTGAACCGCAATCACAAGCTCGACAAAAATTTCCTGGGCATCCCGAAGGAGCAATGGGGAATGTCGAACAATCCTCATGCCACAATCAAGGCGCCGCCGTTCAACGCGGCGAAGTTTTCGCTCACGCACGATATGGAAATCCACGTCAGAATGCAGTGAAGCTGGTGAAGCCCAATTGAAACGCAAACTTCGCAAACTCAAATCGCATTTCTCCAAACGGCATGGACTTTCGCTGGTTGCCGCGGCAGTGCTTTTGCTGTGGGTCGGGCTGTACTCGGTCAGCAACGAGCAGAAGCACTGGGGCTCGTTCTTCGGCAACGCAATCGCCGACTGGTCCGGAGTGCTGGTGACCGTGCTCGCAACCAAACCTCTACGAGCGCGGATCGCGCGAGAGCAAGCGGGAGCCAGGACCTCCGGAACGCAGCCGTCTTCTTGAGTTGCTGCGCGCACATTCCCTCACGATTTTTCTATTGATCACCGGCGCCGGATGGGTGCTGCTGTTCGCTCATTCCAATCCTCAGGGCAAGTGGGGACAGGTGGTCGGCAATATCGTTTCCGAATGGACGCAGATTCTCGGCCTGGTGCTGATGACTAAGAAGCTGGTGGAAGCCGGATCCAAGGAGAGCAAATGACGTTGGGCGATGTGGCCCCGCCTGACACCGTTCTTCTTCGGCCGCAGCCCGGGCAGGGAAACGGAAAAAACCTGCTCCATCGCCCTCACATCGTGAGATGCCGAAAACACATCATCGGAGTTGCAGGCTTTTGAGCATTTTCTGGTAGGTCGATTTGAGCTGATTGAAATCCTTTTGCGGAGCGACAAAGACCAGATACATCAGCCCGCCCTGCGAATCCGGAACCGTAACCAGCCAGTCGCGTTCCGGAACCGGCTGGCCATTCTGTTGGACAGGTGAAGTTCCGCTCAGGTAGACCGAACGTCCCTGCGTTCCCGCGACATTGATGTTGCTGGGATTGCCATTGGCCTGCATTCCCGGATTGCCCTGCACAATGCCCTGAATTAGCTGCTGCGTATTCTGGTCGAGCGAGCCGCCGTTGCTCTGCGCGGCCGAGATCAGCACGCCATAGGCAATCCCGCTTTGGCTCATGCCCTGCTGCGGACCGATCATCAGGCTGTTTTGTCCATTGGCGGCTTGCCAGTTGTCAGGATAGGAAATGCTGAAGCCGTTCTGCTGCAACTGCGTGAAGCGGCCGCTGGGCTTTACCTGCTTCAGAGAGACATTGGCCATCGTGCCGTTGTCCGCGGCACCGCCGGAAGCAGCGGGCAGGTTCGCGGGAATCGCGCCGTTCTTTTTGTTCTGTTGCGCCCATGTGCCGTTTTTTGCTCCGGCATCAATTTCTTTAGCGCTGTAAGTTTTCGTGCTTGAGGCTTGATGTTTGGCTTGATCGAAGGCGCTGCTTGAAGTGGTGTAGTTCTTTGCCGGCCACTCCGCGATTTCTTTTTCGATTGCTGCCTGGCGATTGCCCGGGTTCGGGTGGTCGCTCAGGAACTGCGGTCCGCCGCTGCCGTACTTCTGCTCCAGTTTGGTGAAGAAATCGGCCATCGCTTTGGGGTTATATCCGGCTTTGTACATGATGATGGAGCCCACGGCATCAGCCTGCGATTCATCGTGACGCGAATATTTCATCAGCATGGTTCCGGCGCCAAACTGGATTCCCATGGCTGCGAGCCGTCCGATTGCGCTTCCGCCGAGCACCGCACCGGCAAGGCCGGCGATCACCTGCGCAACACCAGCTTTCGGGGCCTGCTTGGCCGAGTGTTGCATGTAAACGTGCGACATCTCGTGGGCCATCACGCCCACCAGCTCGGCTTCGTTATCGGCAGCCTGGATGGCGCCGGCGTTCACAAACATCGGTCCGCCAGGGAGGGCAAAAGCGTTGATGTCAGAAGCGGGGATCACGTGGAACTGGAATGGCCAGTTGTGGTCCGGAGGAATCACCGCTTCCAGCTTCTTGCCGAGGTGCTGGACGTACTGCGTCATAGGGCTGGAATCCGGCAGCACCGGCATCTGCTGGTAGACCTGCGCCATCGCTTGCAGCCCAACTTGCTCCTGCTGTTCCTTACTCATGCCGGGCTTGCCGGGATCGGGCAGTTCCGGCGTGGGCGTGGCGGCCATCAGCTCCATAGGCGCGGCCAGCAAAAGCGCCAACAGGCATGCCACAGCTCGATAGGTGAGATTGCGTCTTTCCATAATTGTCCTTATTCCTGTAAACCCGGCGTGAAGCGAAGGGTTGTTCCGCGGCGCGACGTTTCCTCTCTTAGATGCAATTCACTCCAGAAACGCCCTGGTCTCTTTCAGAAACACATCCAGTTGATCGTGATGCACCCAATGTCCGGCTTTGGCCACCTTTACCAGCCGGCAGTTGCGGACCGCATTCACCCGGGGATCATCCTGCGGCACGGGCGCAAAACTTTCCAGGCCCCAGAAGAGCAGCGTGGGCGATGTGATTTGTCCGTAGAGCTCGGTGGCGTCCTGCAAATTGTGGCCGAAAGGCGGAAACGCGCGCGCGTAATTGTCGAACTTCCACACTAGCGAGCCATCGGGGTCCCAGTTGGTGCCGTGCAACGTCAGGTGGCGCGCGACTTCGTCGGAGAGATGCGGATTGGCTTCCTTCATGCGCGTCATCGCGGCGTTCAGGTTGGGATATGTACGGACCGTCCGCTTTTCCAGGTCGCGGACATTTTCGATCCACGCGCGCAACCGCTGCGACGCCGGCCCGTGCACGCGATGTCCCACGGGAAATCCGATCCCTTCAATCGAGACAGCGCGGTGCACGCGGTCGGGATAAACACCCGCGTAATGCAGAACAATCACGCCACCGAGGGAATGCCCCACCAGCCGGATGGGAAATTCGGCAATGATATCGAGCAGCGCGGAAAGATCAAGCACATGCTCGGCGACGCTGTACATCGCACCCGGCGCCCACGCGCTATTGCCGTGCCCCCGCAGATCGAGCGCATAAACATGGTAATGCTCGCACAGCGATTGCGCCACCCAGTCCCAGTTGCGGGCGTGGTCCAGCCCGCCATGCACCAACACCAGCGCCGGCTTGCCCTCCTGGCCATAATCCCAGAACTGCAACTTCAGACGGTCAGAATAAAAGAAGTGCGATACCGGTTCCATGGCCAAGCATTGTAGATAATCGCCGGAATCGCGCGCCATCGCCGAAATCGCCGAGATCGGATACTTTGAACCGCAGTCGTGCATGGGATGTTCATCCCAAACAGAAAGCATGAAAATAGAGGCTGCGATCTGCGTGGGTGAAGGCCTCTCCTCTGTGGCGCCGTAAAGAGCCCGCACCGCAGTCTGGCTTGAATGTCGCCTTGAAGAC
>DATEGH010000323.1:0-3453 GCA_035280185.1 Terriglobales bacterium | reverse complement strand
ATGAGCGATCTCTCTCAGCATCTGCATCACGAGCACCCTCAGCACCCGCAGCCGTATATCGCCTTTGAGCATGTTTCCAAGTCGTTCGGCGACAACCAGGTGCTGGACGACGTCAGCTTCAAAGCTTTTCCCGGAGAGACGCTATGCATCCTCGGTCGTAGCGGCGTGGGCAAATCGGTTTCACTTCACCACATCATGGGCTTTCTCAAACCTGATTCGGGCCGGGTCATTGTTGCGTTCCAGGACATCACGGACTACACCGAAGACCAATTGGAAGAAATCCGCAAAAAAGTCACCATGGTGTTTCAAAACGGCGCGCTGTTTGACTCGCTTACGGTCGGCGAGAACGTTGCCTTCCCTCTTCGCGAGCGGCAGGACCTGGACGAAGAGCAGATCTACCAAATCGTGGACGGATTGCTCGACATGGTTGGCGTGAAGCCGATGCGTGATCTGCTGCCCTCGGATCTTTCCACCGGCATGAAACGCAGCGTGGCCATTGCGCGCGCGCTCTCCGCTCAGCCGGAATGCATTCTTTACGACGAGCCCACGACCATGGTGGATCCTCTAATGGCCACTCTGCTCGGCGATCTCATCCAGAAACTCAAGCAGCAGCTCAAACTCACCAGCATTGTGGTGACGCACGACATGAGATTGGCTAAGAAGCTGGCCGATCGAATCGTTTTTCTGCACGAGGCGCGCGCCATCTTCGTAGGGACTGTGGAAGAGATGGAGCAATGTCCTGATGAAGTCATCCGCCAGTTCCTGGAGTTAGATCGCCTGATTGTTCCGGGGCAAAACGAAGGCTACGGCGGAGAGCTGCACACCTGAAGACTATCTCCCAAATTTGACAATCACATGCCCTCCGGGTGGCAGCCGGTAGCCGGCCGGAGGTGACTGGTCGCGGCCCACACCGCTGCCGCTTCCCTCAAGCTCAAGCCCTGCTGATTCGGCTTCCTCCATCGCGGTGCGCAAAGGCTTTCCCGAAAAGTCCGGCACTACCACTCCGCCTGCGGTGCCGAGCACTACAGTTCCACTGCGAAGGTTTTGTGAAGCTTGCGCCGTCGCCGCCGAAGATGCGCTGTGCTCAGCGGCAGAAACAGGGAGGAGAGGCTTCGATGCCTCGGAGATTAGCGCATTGTCAGGCTGCGCCGGCTCAGTTTCCTCGGCTACGTAGTCAGGCGCAGCCTCGGTAGCTTCGTCGTCGCGGGCTTTGGCCCGCAGCAGCAGGCGCTTCTTGTCCTGAAAAGGCACATCGTGAGGCACATTCATGTAGCCGAGCACCTGTTGCATCACGCGCGCGAAAACCGGCGCTGAAACTTGCCCGCCTTCGTGCAATCCAACCGGCGAATCCAAAACGACAAGCACGCTGATGGCGGGATTATTCACCGGAGCGAACCCGGCAAAAGATGCAATGTAGTGCGATTTGGAATATCGTCCTGTGCTGGGATCAATCTTCTGTGCAGTGCCGGTCTTCCCCGCAGAGCTGTAGCCATCGAGAATTGCTTTTTTTCCGGTCCCGCCGAGCACCACACCTTCCAACATATGCTTCATTTCTGCTGCAGTGAGCGGCGAAATCACGCTCCGGCCCAGCGCTGGATGGAATGCAATCAATTGCGGCGTGCTGCGCGGGGGCGTGGCCCCAGCGACAATTCGCGCCGGCACCGCAACACCATCATTCGCGATGGCGGACATCATCGAGATGAGTTGCAATGGAGAAACTCCGATCTCCTGACCCATGGAAATGGCTCCGATGCTCACCTTGGACCACCGGCTCACAGGCTTCGTCAAGCCGCGAGTTTCGCCCGGCAGTTCAATTCCGGTTTGCGACCCGAACCCGAATGCGCGGATGTAGCGGTCAAACCTTTCTTCTCCAAGCCGCAGCGCGAGCTTGATTGCGCCTACGTCGCTGGAATTGGCGAGCACCTTTGCTACCGTGAGGTCGCCGTAGGCTTTGTGGTCGTGAATGCGCAGGCCGTTCACCACGATCGATCCCATCTGGCAATCAATCACGTCGTCCGGCCTGGCCAGATTCTCATCCAGAGCGGCAGAGAGAGTTACAACCTTGAACGTTGATCCAGGCTCATAGATATCGCTGACCGCGCGGTTCTTGAGTGACCTGGGATCGGCGCTCTTCAAGAAGTTTGGGTTGAACGTGGGACGATTGGCCAGCGCCAGAATCTCCCCTGTGTGAGGATTCTGCACGATGATGGTTCCGGCTTCGGCGTGTGTTTCGGCAACCGCTTTTTGCAGTTCGCGCTCGGCGATGTACTGGATCTTTTCGTCAATCGTCAGAACCAGGTTCTCTCCCGGATTAGGTTGCTTCTCCACGCGTCCGAACCAGCGCCGCCGTGCGTCCATGGAGATCAACATCTGGCCGGGCTTGCCGGAGAGCTGCGAATCGTACTCGCGCTCTACTCCGCCCAGGCCTTCATCGTCCAACCCCACATACCCCAGCACCTGGGCGGCGAGTTCGCCCTTGGGATAAAAGCGTTTGGACTCCTTCTGAAAATAAATTCCTTTTAGATTCAACTGGTGGACACGGGCGCTGAGATCGTTATCCACTTTGCGTGCCACCCATGCAAAGGCGTGCGAGGCGCGCATTCGGTTCTCAATCTCAGTAGCATCGGCCTTGAGCACGCGAGCAAGAGCCCGGGCGGTCGCATGTATGTCCGGCACTTCCGAAGGGACCGCAAAAATGGAATCCACACTGACTGTCATGGCCAGATCGTCGCCGTTGCGATCGTAGATGTTGCCGCGGACGGCGGAGACATCAATGCTCCGCTGCTGCTGACGCGCTGCCTTCTGCGTGAGAAACCCGTAGTCAACGATCTGCAGCCACACCAAACGGCCGCAGATGACTACAAACCACAGCGAAACAATGCTGGCGAGGCAATAGAGGCGGGTGCTTGGATTAGGGATAGATTTGTGCACGGCACTGCCTCAAGAATCGGTTGATCGCCCGCGCTCTGAAGCGGTTTTGGAGCGAAGCGACAATATCAATGACACTGGCGGTCTCCAGCAGGTTCTCCGAAGTCCCGCCATGGAATTGGGCTGAGTTACTCAACGCAAAAATTTGCGTCTGCAACTCTACTGCGCTGAGATCACCGCGACCGGCGACATCCGCGCCATCACAGCGCCACCCGGCTCGTCACTATCCAACCTTACCAACTGCCCCGGTTCCGGTGCATCCAGTCCCATCTGGCGGGCCAGCACGTCGATGCGGCCGGGATCCTTCAGCCTGGCTTCTTCCAACTTCAGAGTTCGATTGACCTCAGTCAGTTGGTCATACTCGGTTTTTTGCGCCTCGATTTTGTAACCGTATTCCACGGCACTGAAGTGCTGCCAGGCATAGAACATCACCATCAGGAAGAGCACCGCCACGCCGGCGGAGAAGATGCGGATTTCGCGCCGGCGCGCCGGGTCGGCAAGTCGCACTACCCGCGAGTTATCAAT
>DATEGH010000322.1:0-7556 GCA_035280185.1 Terriglobales bacterium | reverse complement strand
ATCTGGATAGCAAATTACATTTTGATGGGTTACGGCACGGGCGCAATCATGTCCGTGCCGGCGCACGATGAGCGCGATCACGAATTTGCCCAGAAGTACGGAATCGATATCCGTGTAGTCATTCTTCCGCGGCGCACCGGCGAACGCGAAGAGCCCACGCTTCCTTACACGCACAAGGACAGCATGCTCATCAACTCCGGCGAATTCAACGAGCTATCCAACGAAGAGGCCATTCGCCGCATGACCGCCTACGCCGAGCAGCACGGATTCGGCAAGGGAACGGTTACCTATCGCTTGAAGGATTGGGGCATCTCCCGCCAGCGCTACTGGGGCACGCCAATTCCCATGCTTTATTGCGAAAAGTGCGGCATCGTGCCGGTTCCTGAAGATCAGCTTCCCGTGGTGTTGCCGGAAAACGTGGACATCACCGTGCAGGGCGGTTCGCCTCTCGGACACGTACCGGAATTTGTGAATGCCAAGTGTCCGAGATGCGGCGGCGCGGCGCGGCGCGAGACCGATACCATGGACACTTTTGTGGATTCGTCCTGGTACTTCTATCGCTACACCAACGCGCAATTGCAAGACCGGCCGCTCGATACCGCCACCGTGGATTACTGGTTCCCCATTGACCAGTACATCGGCGGAGTGGAGCACGCGATTCTTCACCTGATCTATTCGCGCTTCTGGACCAAGTTCATGCGCGACCTCGGACTCGTTCACAACGACGAGCCGGTGACCCGTCTTTTCACCCAGGGAATGGTGATCAAAGACGGCGCCAAAATGTCCAAGAGCAAAGGAAACGTCGTCTCCCCGGACGACATGGTCGCTCGCTTCGGCGCCGATGCTACGCGCATGTATGCGCTCTTTGCTACGTCTCCTGACCGCGAACTCGACTGGCAGGACGCCGGTGTTGAAGGTGTGCATCGGTTCTTAAGCCGTGTGTACCGGTTCGTGATGCGGAATACGGTGAACACGCCCGCTCTCTCAACTTCGGTGGACGGGAATTCGCCAGCCATTAGGCAGGTCCAGCGCAAACTCCATCAGACCATCCGCCGAGTCACAGAAGACTTTCAAGGCCGCTGGCATTTCAACACATCTGTTGCCGCGGTCATGGAATTCGTGAACACGCTCTATGCGAACGAAGAAGACATTGCTGCCGGAAAATTGCCCGCGCCGGTGCTTGCAGATATACAGCACAAACTTGTGCTGTTGCTGGCGCCGTTCTCGCCCTATCTCGCAGCCGAGCTCTGGGAAGTTCTCGGGGAAAAAGACAATCTGCTTCGCCATCCCTGGCCGGAGTATGATCCGGAGTTGGCGCGCGAAGAGGAGATCACCTACGCCTTGCAGATCAACGGCAAGCTCCGCAGCCATGTTCCTGTGCCTGCCGAAGCTCCGGAAGCCCTGGTCCGCGAGCGCGCTTTGGCAGAAGAAAAAGTTAAAGCAGCGATTGAAGGCAAGCAGGTGGTGAAGGTGATCGTCGTGCCGGGCAAGCTAGTGAATGTGGTGGTGCGATAGGACTAGCTGCTAGCGACTGGCTACTAGCTGCTAGTCGATCTCCAGGAGCGAGATGAACGGGAGTGCAGGCGTCCCCGAGATGTCGGTGTGACCGCGAAATACGGTCTTGCTTTCGCTAGCAGCCAGCAGCTAGTAGCTAACAGCATGTTGATCGCTTTACACTCCACTTCGAATCAGGCACAATCAATCGTGGAAGAACAATCCATCGTCATCCTCGACTTTGGCTCGCAGTACACCCAGTTGATTGCGCGCCGCATCCGCGAGTTGAAAGTCTTCTCCGCTGTGCTGCCCTGTACGGCTTCACTCGACGAAATCAAGAGCTATCGCCCCGCAGGAATCATCCTGAGCGGCGGCCCTTCGTCGGTCTATGGCGCCGACGCTCCCCCGGCAGACGAGCGCGTCCTAGCGCAGAACCTGCCGGTGCTGGGCATCTGTTACGGCCTGCATTTCATTACGCAGAAGCTTGGTGGAAAGATAGTCCCTGGGCCGAAGCGTGAGTACGGCCATGCTGAGGTTGCGGTCTCCCATGCTGACTCGCGCCTCTTTCGCGGCTTGCCTGCGACGATGAACGTCTGGATGTCGCACGGAGATGAAGCCAAGATGCTGCCGACCGGTTTTAGCGTGGTTGCACGATCGAGCAACGCGCTGGCGGCGATGGAAAACGAGCAGAAGAGAATCTGGGCGGTGCAGTTCCATCCCGAAGTTCACCACACCAAGAATGGCGTTGAGCTGCTACGCAATTTTGTTTACGACATCTGCGGCGCCCGCGGCGACTGGACCCCGCAGCACTTTATCAACGAAACCATCCAACAGGTTCGCCAAACGGTTGGCGAGAAGGGAAGAGTGATCTGCGCGCTCTCCGGCGGAGTGGATTCTGCGGTCGCCGCCACGCTGGTCAACCAGGCAATCGGCGACCGGCTGGTTTCGATCTTCGTCAACAACGGCGTGCTGCGCAAAGACGAATTTCAGAAAGTACAGCAGAACCTGCGCGAGAAGCTGGGGCTGAACCTGATCGCGGTTGACGCCAGCAAGCGTTTTCTGGACAAACTCGCCGGTGTCACCGATCCCGAAAAGAAGCGCAAGATCATCGGCAACGAGTTCATAGAAGTCTTCGACCAGGAAGCGCATCGTCTGGAGCGCGAATCCGGCAAAGTGGAATGGCTGGTTCAGGGAACGCTCTATCCTGACGTGATCGAGTCGCGCAGCGTGCGCGGCCCATCGCAGACCATCAAGAGCCATCACAATGTCGGCGGCCTGCCGGAGAAGATGAAGCTGAAGCTGATCGAACCCTTAAAGGATTTGTTTAAGGATGAGGTCCGCCGCATCGGCCGCGAGCTGGGAATGCCGGAAGAGATCCTGCAGCGGCAGCCTTTTCCCGGCCCTGGACTTGCCGTACGCATCCTCGGCGAGGTCACACCCGAGCGCGTCGCGCTGCTTCAGGAGGCAGATGAAATAGTGGTCAGCGAAATTAAGCACGCGGGGCTCTACTCACAAATTTGGCAGTCGTTCGCGGTGCTGCTGCCGGTGATGTCCGTGGGCGTGATGGGCGACCAGCGAACTTACGCCTGCACCTGCGCGATCCGGGCCGTTCATTCCGAAGACGGTATGACAGCCGACTGGGTGCCGCTGCCCTATGACGTTCTGAAGCGGATCTCCAGCCGGATTGTGAACGAGGTCCGCGGCATCAATCGCGTGGTTTACGATGTAACATCAAAGCCGCCTGGAACGATTGAGTGGGAATAACAACAGAGAGCGGCAGAATCTTCTTGCACTTCTGATCCTCCGCTCCCTCCATTCCTCCGCGTTTCAAGGATTCTGGGTAACTACGCAGCCCAGGGGATCGCCTTCTTCGCCCAGACGCTGTTCGGATATCTCTGCTGCAACGTCTTCGGCACCTCGCCCAGAACATGATGATCGTTGGTCTTTTTGTATGTTGACACGGCTTTCCAGTACACGGCCTCGGGAGCGGCAGTGCTGTTCGGAAATTTCTGAAGGATCTCGCCGTAAAGCGTCTCAGCATCGGCCCATTTCTTGTTCATGAAGGCTGAGCGAGCAAGTCCCAGTAACAATTGAGCGGCGAATTCATCTTTGGGCAGGTAGCCCTCAATGCGATGCCGTTCCTTGCCATTCTCGTCGAGCACTAGCACCGTTGGGGTCCACACCGCGTCAAAACGATGGAAGCCTGCCGGATTCTCTTTGATGTGGACTTCGATCGGGACAAACCGCTTCTGGATTTCCGACGAAAGTTGCGCGTCACCATATGACTCGGCTTCCAGCCGAGCACATGCCCCTCAAGCCGGAGCGGCACTGAAATCCACCAGGACAGGTTTGTGTTCATTCCTTGCCTGGCTCAGCGCGGCATCAATGTCTTTGTTCCAATTCACTGCCATTGACAACCTCCTTGCATTTCGATTCTTCAGGCCGTCGCCAGAGCCGGCTCTTGCACCTTATAGAGCGAAAGCCAGGGCGTGGCAGACTTCAAGCTTTGGTTTACGTTTTCGATGTTCTTCACGCCCTCGCTTTGGAGCCATTTGCGGAACGCATCTGCGCCCTGCTTAGCGTACACGGGAATGCCGTCTTTCCAGGTGGCGCGACCGCACAGCACTCCGTTGAATTTCACTCCGGCTTCGGCGGCCAGGGCCAGCGACTCGTTGAATTCGGGGTTGCTGACACCGGCGGAAAGATAAATGAACGGTTTGCTCGCAGCTTCAGCAGCCCGCCGGAAGTGATTCATTGCTTCCTGCCGCGTATATGCCTTCTGTCCGCCAAACGACTTTGCGCTCTCCACAAACTTCATGTTCACCGGGACTTCAACCTTCAGCACGTCCACACCGTATTTCTCTTTGGAAAACTCGGCCATGGATTCGCGCACGATGTCCGGCTTCTTCTTTGCGAATTCCAGACCTTTTTCGTCTGCTCCTTCTTCATAGCCGACAAACTCCAGAAAGAATGGAATGTCGTTGGCGCGGCATTCGTCGCCTATGCGCTCCACCCAGGCGTGCTTCCTGTCATTAATATCTTTGCCATCGGTCGGCGTGTAATAGAGCAGGACTTTAACGCAATCGGCGCCCGCTTCTTTCAGCCGGCGGGCTGACCAATGGTCGAGCAGATCAGGGAGCCGGCCTGGGCCGGTCTTGTCATAGCCGGTCTTCTCATAAGCCAGCAGCAGGCCTGCATTTTTTGCGCGACGGCGCGAGGCAGGCAGACCCCATTCCGGATCCAGGAGGATGGCGCTAGCGTGCGGCGTCAAGACCTCCGTGACGATGGACTTGAATTCTTCCATCATCGAATCCGTGATCTCGCCGCCCTTTTCCTTGGCCAATGCTTTCTGCAATGAGCCGCGCTGGTCCATGGCAGCGGCGGCAATAACGCCTCGGCTGTCCGAGACGTTCTTCATACCATTGAACTTTCCGGGAGTGATCTTCATGGTTCGTCTCCTCAGCCCGGTCTGGGCATGCTATTAAGAATGGTTTAAGGCCTGCCAGAAACGGCGTCAAATTGGATGCAAAGTGCGTGCCAATAGCACCGCTCATTCTACTAAATTCTGGTTTTGGGGAAATCACGGAACAGTCTTGCGCAGGCAAAACTGGCGTTATAAAATTCGCGGCAAAATGACACCCCAAAAAGCAATGACTCGAACCGCGCGCAAAGTACTCTATCGGCCCAAAGCCCTGAAGTCTGATCCCCCTCCAGGCAAGTATCATGTTCGCAGCGGGCATAACAAGCTCTTTACCCCCGGCGCTTCCGTGCCGGAGACTGGAATTTATGAGGTAATCCACGACCGCGCCCACCGCGAGACCCACGAAGTTGTGATGCATCGCGGAGACCAGTTTCCTCCCTGCGATCAGTGCAACGAGCGGGTCCGATTCAGGGTTGTTCGGACCGCGCCCTACATTTTCGACGATGAAGATTTTGTGGATGAGTAAACAGCTCATTGGCGCAGCGGAAGGTTTTGCAACACGCCGCGCTGGCGCGCGATGAGCGTGTCGATTCCTCGGCTGGCAAAGTCCATCATCTTCCTGAGTTGCGCATCATCAAACGGATGCTGCTCCGCCGTGGCCTGAACCTCCACGATCTTTCGTCCGCCGGTCATGACGAAGTTCATATCGACCGCGGCCTGGGAATCCTCTTCATAAGCCAAGTCGAGCAGGATTTCTCCTTCTACGATTCCAACGCTTATGGCGGCGACGTAATCTCGTATGGGCGCTGCGGAGAGACTGCCGGCCTCAACCAGCTTGGACATCGCCAGTCCCAGCGCAACAAAAGCGCCGGTAATGGACGCGGTTCGCGTGCCGCCGTCAGCCTGGATCACGTCGCAGTCGAGAGTAATGGTCCGTTCGCCCAATTGCTTCAAATCAACCACGGCGCGCAGGGCGCGGCCAATCAGCCGTTGAATTTCGTGCGTGCGTCCGCTTTGCCTCCCGCGGCTGGCTTCGCGTGGCGTGCGAGTGAGGGTAGACCGCGGAAGCATACTGTACTCGGCCGTGATCCATCCTTTGCCCGCGCCCTTCAGGAACGGAGGCACCGTTTCGTCGATCGAGGCAGTACAGATGACGCGGGTGTTGCCGACCTCAATCAGCGCGGAGCCTTCGGCGGTGGAGATGAAATCCGGAATAATGTTGATGGGCCGGACCTGGTCTGGCGCGCGTTTATCGGAGCGGAAGATCATAACGTTCTAGTGTTCAATGTCAACGAGCTCAATGTTGGTGATAGGGCAGCCAAGGAATTTTTCTCCAAACCTCCGGAATTTCTCCGTGGAATCGGTAGCATAGCAGTGCAGTTGGCCTGGCGCTCCGGAGTTCGACGGGCTGCCCAATTCCGCCACCACCTTCGCTGCCGTTGACTCCGCCGAATCCACAATCTCAATATGCTGAGGCACCACACGCCTTAGCAAAGGACGTATAAGAGGGTAATGCGTGCAGCCCAACAAAAGAACATCAGGATGCGCGCCGCCGTTGCAAAAAATCTCGTCTATATAGATGTGGGCGACCTTCTCTGTCACCGGGTGTTCCACCCAGCCCTCTTCAACCAATGGGACAAAGAGCGGGCATGCCTTTTCCGTCGCCTCAAGGCCAAGCCGCTCAAGCGCTCGGCGATAAGCATGGCTGGCGACCGTAGCTTCGGTTGCGATGACCGCTGCGCGACGAGTCTTCGATTTGTTGGCTGCTCGTTCTGCTCCCGGTTCCACCACTCCGATAACCGGAATTCTCACTGAAGCTTTGATTTCTTCAAGCGAGAGCGCAGTCGCCGTGTTGCAGGCGATCACCAGAAGCTCGATTCCGCGCTCCTCTAAAAAACGGGCGCTGGCGATGGCGTACTTGGCCACTGTTCGCACGGACTTTGCGCCGTAGGGAAGATGGGCCGTGTCGCCGAAATAGAGATAATCCTCTTCCGGCAGGCACTTTTTCAGTTCGCGCAGAACAGTCAGGCCGCCAAAACCGGAATCGAAGACGCCAATCCTCGAGGCCAAGGCTACTCAAACTCCTTTGCCATTTCGTGGACCGCCTTCATGTCGTAAAAGGAAGCCAGATCCAGATGGCCGGCAAGAGTCCCGCGTTCTTTTCCATCCACCAGAAATTTAACGCGATCAATGCCAGGCACGTTGGCCGCAATGGTTTCGATCAGAGAAGCAATCGTCAACTCTTCGGTAATGATTCCGGATGGGTGGCCATCCGCGAATGCCGTGTTGGTATTCACCAGCAATGTACTGTCCCCTGCAAGGAAGACTTCCTTGATATTCGCTGAGCGAGATAAGGGGTGAGGCGATGGCGACTGCGTGTACTGCGCCAGAACTGCCCGCAGCACCTCCTCCGCGCGAAGGGCTCGGTCCTGCGGCATAACCGATTCTGTTTCCCGCCAGCGCAGCGCACGGTCATCATCGTATGCCACCAGGATGCGGATATGTTCTGGCTTGCCTTCGGCGGCCAATGCGGCGGGCACAAGCTCGGCGGTTTCAGTTTTGGATTTTTCCCGCTGCTCCAGCTTGATGAGAATGATCCCGCTCAGGAGCACTGCTGCCAGCAGCACAGCAATGGTGATTT
>DATEGH010000321.1:0-21744 GCA_035280185.1 Terriglobales bacterium | reverse complement strand
TGCCGGATTCAGCATGATTGAAGTAATGGTGGCAATGCTGGTTTTGGCTGTGGGGCTGGTGGCTGGCGCAGCCGCGATTTCGGTCGCGATCGCCGGCAACGGCCGTTCGCGCTTTGACACGACCGCAACGGCATTGTCCGAAAGCGTGATGGAGAGAATCGTCGCGATCCCGACACGCGCGATCGGGGCTGCAGCCAACACGAGCTTGACCGATTGTGCAGGCAATACTTTCCCGATGAGCACCAGCATTGGCGGGACGCCGCTTATTACCAGCGGGCCATTTACCGGATCCGTGGATTTTACACAGCCACCCGTTCTCAATTACTCCATGCGCTACTCCGCCTGCTCCAGCGCGGGCGCTCTGATTTATGACGTGCGCTGGCGGATTGATCCTGGTCCCACACCCTTTACCCAGTTCGTGACCGTTTCCGCCCGGAACTTGGCGCAGACCGGCAACAATGGCACAAACCGTTTTGCTGCGCCAGTGCGACTGCGCACGATACGAGGAGCGTTCTGATGACTGAACCACGGGTTTGCTCCAAAGCCGCAGGATTCTCGCTCATCGAAGCGATGGTCGGGCTGGTGATTCTTACCATCATCATGTCGGCTATCTTTTCACAATTGAATCAGGTCCAGAAGGCTTCCAGTTCTGAGGCCGTCAAAATGGACCTGACGCAACAGGCAAGGGAATTTGTGGACCAGATGGTCCGCGACCTGCATATGGCGGGCTACCCCAGGCCGGACATGTATTCGCCGCCTTTGCCGCTCGACAATCCGCTGGTTGCCGCCGGACTGGTCCGGGTTTCTCCCACGGAGATCCTGCTGGAGGGCGATGTGGAAACTTCCGGCAGCGTTGACAGCGTGGATATCCAATATGTGCCGGCCGATGCTGCGGATCCGCAATGCCCCTGCATTAAGCGTAGCGAAATAGTCAAGGGAAGCGGAGCAGCCCCCAAGAATTTCACCCAGCTTGAGCAAGTCATGCCGCCAGGTACGGGTGCGGGCCAGTCGGGAGAGGACTTGTTTACTTTTTTTGACAAAAATGGGAACCCGGTGGATGTCACAGGCGGGGCTGACATCTCCACGCCTTCCGGGCAGGCAACGATCGGAAAAATCCATACAGTCAAAATCGACCTGAGCCTTCTTTCGCCCAATCCTGATCCCGTCACCAGGCTGCCGCAACGCTTTTCGCTTTCTGTTACTGGGCATTTGAACGAGTACTAGAAGGAGGTCGCAATGACACGGGGAACCCGAACCAAGCAGCAAGGAGCGGCCCTGCTCCTTGCCATGATTGCGCTGGCGCTGCTTCTGGTGATCGTGCTGATAATGACGTACGGCACGATGACGGAGACCAGCGTGGATGCCAACTTCCGCCTGCACAAGCAATCGTATTACGCTGCCCGCGCAGGACTGGAAGAGGTGCGCGACCGGATGCGCTATCCCTCCACTTCGACCACGGCTGGCGGAATCAAGGACTTTCTGCCCACAGGCTCTCCCGGCACGGCCGCTAGCGTGCTCTACGTGCTGAATCCTTCCGGCGCCGAAGTCGTCAATCCGGCAGATCCCGCAAACAAGTACTTTGATCCGGAGCTCTGCCACGAATACGATCCTTCCGCTCCTCTTGGAGAAAAATGCACAACCGCGCCGGCCACCGCAGGATGGGAACTGCCCGCTCTGAATTCGATTAATGCTGCTACGGGGCAGCCGCTTTCTTACAAATGGGTGCGAGTGAATGTGAAGACCAACCGCGCAGCCGCGCCATTCTACGTTGACGGCGGAGTTGGCGCTGCGGCAACCTTGGATAATCCGGTGTGCTGGAACGGCCTCGCGGAGGTGCTGGACCCCACGGCGGGAACCACGTGCAGCTCGCTGAATATGAACCCGGTGTATATGTTGACCTCCTATTCGGCTGCCTTCAATGCGCGCAGCCTGACGCGCTATGAGGTGGCGAAGACTTCGATCCGGCCGCCCGGAGCGCTCAACTTTGTTTCCGATAACGCCGCGCCTGCGTTCAACAATGGTTCTGACGGAACGGGCTCGCGCATCCCGCTCACCAACATTGACGGGCGCCCGCGCGACATCAACGGCAGCCTGCTGCCTCTTGGCGGTAGTTGCGGCGCTGCCTCGGCGCTGGGCACTGATGCAGATCAGTCAAGTGGGCAACTCCAGGGCGCGCTGAATGATCTCCGGCAGAATATCGTGCAAAGGGCGAATGCGTTTTGCAATCCAGATGGCTCAGGTATAGGAGGGAAAATCTGTACGAAGGGGCTGTGGTGGGTGCGTGGAACAGATCTCACGCCGCGGTTCGATCAGAGCAACGGCTGCAGTGCCACAGTGGCAAGTTGCAACAAGAACCTTGACCTTTCAGCTCCACAACTTGATGCGATTGACGGCAGCTTTGCCCCTCATATTCCGAACGTCGTTCTGCCAACCCCAAACCCGTCCGCGCCGTTCATCGGGGCCGCGGGAAATCAAGGGCCGGCACTGAATCAGATTGACCCCAGTCTGCTGCAGAATGATGTCACGATCATCAATCAAATAGTTAGTGATGCAGCGGGCCAGCCAAACTACTTTACAGTCCCGTCAAATCTTAGTGGAACTCAGACCTACGGTTCGGTGACCGATCCCGCAATCGTGGTCGCCAGCGGCGGACTGGAGGTGCAAAATGGCGCCAACATCACAGGCTATGGGATTCTTGTGGTGGACAACAACTTCCAGATTGACGCCGCAACATTTAAATGGACAGGAGTAGTGCTGGTAGCGCCGCCGAGCGGCGAATTCCGCCTTGACTCCGGAGCTACCGGATCTATTAACGGTTCGCTGCTGCTGCAAGCCGACGCAACCGGCACCACCAACGCGCGGACCAGCGATTCTGACTCCAATGGGTTCACTATCTCATATAGCTGCGATGCTATTGATCTTGCATTCCAGGCAGCGCCCCTCAAGATCATCTCCTATTCGGAGTTGAGCTACTGAGCGGCAGATCACTTTGTGAGGACTTCTTCAAGGAAATCCAGCGCGCGCGGATCGCGGCTCTGGCCCAGCCAGAAGAATGCCTGCTTGCGCACGGCGGGATTAGGATTCGTCCGGGCGATCTGAATCAACAAAGGAACGCCTTCGCCGTTGTGAATTTGTGAGAGCGCAAAAACCGCTTTCTTCTTGACCTCAGTATCAGGATCGTTGGCGATTGAGTTGGTGATCTCCGCAGCTTCTTTGCGACCACCGATCTGGGCCAGCCAGAACAATGCCTGACCCCGTACCTCGCTGCTGGAATCATTGCGGGCCATTCCGATCAGGTCTTTCACGGCTTTAGGATCTTTGTTCTGTGAGATCGCAAACGTGACCTTTTCCCGGAAACGTTCGTCTTTGTCTTGAACGCCGTACTTGCGCAGCAGGTCCAATCCGCTCTTGCCCCTCTCCACTCCCAGCCAGAACGCTACATTTTCTCGCAAGGAAAGAGGCTGGTTTGGCTGGATCAGTTTTTCCAACTCGCGGTCGGCGGCAGGAACATCATGCATCGCAATCGCCATGATCGCCTGGTGCGAGACATCATGGCTGTATCGCGTCTCTTCATCGTTGTTGTTGCTCTTCTGCGCCAGATCAGCAAGGAACTCGACGCTTTGCTCCGGATTGACAGGCTCCAGCCAGTACAAAGGAAGGCCGGCGAAATCCAACGAGCAATCTGCGCTAAAAACGCGCGCTCGCGTGAGTTGGCCCGATTCCGCGCGCAGGAACACAAACGCGTAAGGAGCAGGCTCAGGAGGTGGACAGTTCGAATCCGTTCCGGTGAAGCTGCCACCCTCGTCGGAACTCATTCGGCAGCCCAGGCAGCAGTTGCTGCCTCGATTTCGCGATCCGGAGATTGAATCCCAGCAACACATAGTGCGCTCTTTGCGAGCCGATGGAATTCTGTAGCCGATCCAGAGCGGCCCAGCTTGGGCTGCAATGATGGAGGCGATTGCCGGTTTCAGCCCTTGAGCCGCAGATTGTTCCTGTACCTTCCCATTGGTGATGTTTGGCTTCTGGGCTGCCGCGAGCGAAATTGACAGCACGATGGTGGCGACACTCAAACTGCGTTTCATGCGGTTCGCTCCTACTTATTCAGGATCTCCATCATGTACTCGGTGACTTCCGGTGAGTTCATGATTGAGAGCTTCTGGATCCACGCTTTCTTCAGCTCAGGGTTGGTTTCTTTCCGCGCCATGGCGACCATCTCCTTGGCGGCGCCGTGCAGAAAAAGTGCGTTGATCACGCGTTTTTTGATCTCCAGTTCGTTGTGCGAATTGTAGATATTGGTAAGCGCGGTGAGGCTGTCCTGTCCACCGATCATGCCCAGCGTGTTGATGGCTTTCTTCAGCACATCAGGATCTTTCTCAGTATTTGCGATTTCAGCCAGGCCCTGCGAATCGCCGCTCATCAACATTCCCTGGATCACTGCCTCTCGGGTCCCGGGATCGGGAGAGCTCTTGTACATCTCCCGCAATTCGTTGCGTCCGCCCATCATGCCGAGATAGCGGATGGCATCCTTGCGCAGCTCCGCGGATTTCTCGGTTCGCGCCACGGCAAGGACAGCATCTCTATCTCCGGACATCAGCCAGCCCTGGAAGCACTCCTTCTTTACGTTCGGATCAGTGGTGCCGTTGTAGATCTCCTTGAGGATCGTCGAATTTCGCCTGCCGCTCATTCCGATATAACGAATCGCCCTTTTCTGCAGTTCCGGATCGTTGTTCGCTTTTGCGAGAGAGAGGAGAATTTTTTGCGCCTGGTCGGAGTTGCTCTGTGACAAGACGAAAAGAGCTTTGTCTTTCAGTCGCGGCGAGTAGTTCCCGTGAATAACTTTGTCCAGCAGCGGGACGGCCCTTTCAGGATCGGAGTTCATTAACGATTGCAAGGCCAGCAGTTTCAACTCTTCGTCGGAGATGTTGTCTGGGTTGGCTGCCGCGCCCTTCATCTCGATTTCGAGTGCGCCCGCATCTTTGAGCCATTTGCTCTGAGGGTAGGTCCGGCGAAGTTGGCCAATGGTGGCCTGCGCCTGGGCGGTGTTGCCGCCCATTTTGAGCGCGTAGGCTTCCCAGTACAGCGCCGCGTCAGCTTTCCTTCCGCGCATGTTGGCAACTTCAGCGAAGTTCCTGACGGCTTCGTCATAGTCTCCGTCACTCAGGTCTTCGCTGCCGTTCTGGTAGACCTCGTCCTCGTGAGCGCTGGCCTTGCCCGCCGCCTGAGGATCGAACAGGCTGGAGCTGGGCACTGCCGGCTGAGCGCTTGCGACCACCGCGCCAATGACCAATGTGAAGAAAAGAAATAAAGAGAAACATGTGCGATTCATTCTGGTTAGAGCCTCTGGGTTGAGCTCGCCGCAGGGTTCTGTTCCTGGCGGCGGACGCGTGAATTTACTTCCGAACCTACGACGCGAACTTTGAACAACAATCCTTCTGACTGAATGCGGTCGCGAATCTGCTGGAGATCGCCAGGCGAGAGCTCCGAAGGGCCGTTTGCGATCTCCGCAAGCACGCGGCCCAACTGGTCGAGCAGGCGGGCAATTTGCGGATCGCCATCCTGTTGGGCGCTGGCGCGGTAAAGATGATTAGCATCAAGCAGGTCGCGCGCCTGCTGCTGCTCGGTGGAAAGGTTCACTGCGCCGTGCGTGTCGGTGTTCATGATTTCTACCAGCAGCATTTGCGATCGCTGTAAGTGGCCGCCCACAGCAACCAGTACAACTCGCTGCGGATTTGCGGCGACGGTTGCGGCGGGATTCGCCGGTTCATGGCGAGGCCAGAACCTTCCTGCGAGAAACGCCGCAACAATCAGCACAGCGCTCAGAGCGGCAATTGCCCAGCGGGGCGGTGCGGCCCAGAAGCGCCGGCGTACTGCGTGCTGTGGCAGGCGGTCACGAACGTTCAGCCACGTCTTTTCCTCATAAAAGGCCGGAGGATCGGGAACCTCGGCCGGTGCCAGACTCCCCAGCAGCGCTTGCACACGCTCAAACTCATTGCGGCATGACAGGCACACGGCCAGATGAGCATGGATTTCCTGCTCGCCTTCGGCATCGCCGTAGTAGTGCAGTACGATTTGTTCTTCACTCAGGTGCTTCATCGCGCGGTGCTCGCAAACGGCTCAAGCTGTTGCCGCAGTTTCTGCACGGCCCGGAACACGCTGTTCTTGGCCGCGCTGGTTTTCAGGTTCAGACTTTTTGAGATCTCGTCAATGGAGCGTCCTTCCATGTGCCGCATGGTGAACGCCACCCGTTCCACTGGCGTGAGCAGCGACATGGCGTGCGACATCTTCTTCTTCATTTCTGCGCTCAGAAGCAGGCGCTCGGGACCGGCTCCAGCAGCGGGCAATTGAACCTGCCTGCTTTCTTCCGGATCTGGATCATCCACGATCTGGTATGTGTCTTTCATCTTTTTTGCGCTCAGGAAGTCGAGCGTGCGGTTCACCGCGATACGGTAGATCCAGGTAGCGAAGTTGGCGCGCAGCTCAAATCTGGGCAGCGCCTTGAAAGCGCGCAAGAACGTTTCCTGGACGATCTCCTCCGTGTCCTGCTGGTTGCCGCACATCCGATACACCACGTGGAAGAGGCTGCGGGAATGGCGCTCCACCAGGACGCGAAATGCGTCCCGGTCGCCGGCCAGCACCTGTGCCACCACGGCTGCATCGGTGACTTCCATTCGAATAACTTAGACCGGAATTGGGCGGAGCGGTTAGGGGATAAGAAGATTGCCAGAATCGCCGAAATTGCCAAAGAATCCAAATTGAGGCAACGACTTAG
Source organism: Terriglobales bacterium (assembly GCA_035280185.1). Taxonomy (GTDB): domain Bacteria; phylum Acidobacteriota; class Terriglobia; order Terriglobales; family Acidobacteriaceae; genus Angelobacter. Next base: position 14,975 of record DATEGH010000321.1, on the reverse strand, counting down.
GCGCCCTGGCATTGGCTGGATCGACGTTATCAGCGCTTTTCAATTTTCAATGTTTGGCAATTTCGGCGATTTTGGCAATTCCCAACTCGCCATTCCGTGTTCCACAACGTGGCCAATCCGCAGCACCGTTTCTTCATCGAAGTGCTTTCCCAGAACCTGTAACCCGATCGGCAGCCCGGAACGGGTCTGCCCACAAGGAACGCTGATTCCGGGAATGCCGGCCAGATCTGCGGTAACGGTGAAAATGTCGGCCAGATACATGGCCAGCGGATCTTCAGCTTTTTCGCCCAGTTTGAAAGCCGGGGTGGGGGCAGTAGGCGTGATGATGGCGTTAATTGTTTGAAATGCCTGCTGAAAATCGCGGCTGATTAAGGCTCGTACTTTCTGAGCTTTGAGATAGTAGGCGTCGTAATAGCCGGAGCTCAGGGCGTATGTTCCCAGCATGATGCGACGCTTGACCTCGGCTCCGAAACCCTCATCGCGCGTCTTGCGATACATCTCTGAGAGAGTGCGTGAATCTTTGGCTCGGAAGCCGTAGCGCACGCCGTCATAGCGGGCGAGATTGGAAGAGGCTTCAGCAGTGGCAATCACGTAATAAGCCGGGATGGCATATTTCGTATGCGGCAGCGAGATGCGCACGATTTCAGCCCCGGCTTCGCGCAGGCGCGCGATTGCAGCCTCAACCGATGTGCGAACTTCTTCATCCAGACCGTCGCCAAAGTATTCTTCAGGAACGCCTAGCTTCAGTCCGGTGACAGGCTTTCCGATTTCCTGCTCGTAATCCGGAACGGGCAGATCAGCCGAAGTCGAGTCGAAAGGATCGTGGCCGGCAATTGCCTTCAGCAGGATGGCTACATCGCGAACTGATTTGGTGATTGGCCCAATGTGATCGAGCGACGATGCGAACGCAATCAGCCCATACCGCGAGACGCGGCCATAGGTCGGCATCAGCCCTACAACTCCGCAGAACGACGCAGGCTGGCGAATGGAACCACCGGTATCGGATCCGAGCGTGGCAACCGCCGTTCCCGCCGCCACCGCCGCCGCGGACCCTCCGCTTGAGCCGCCGGGAACGCGCGATGGATCATGCGGATTGCGCACCGGGCCGTAAGCCGAGTTCTCATTCGATGAGCCCATCGCGAACTCATCACAGTTCATCTTGCCGAGAATCAATGCGCCTGCGGTTTCCAGGCGCGCCACCGCGGTGCAGTCATAAGGAGGAATGAAATTCTCCAGGATCTTCGAGCCAGCGGTGGTACGCACTCCGCGCGTGACCATCACATCTTTGATCCCAATGGGAATGCCGGCCAACGCAGGAAGTGGATCGCCTTTTCCGGCCAGAACGTCAATCCGGGCCGCCTGCGCCAGAGCGCGCTCTTCGCACAAGGTGAGATAAGCGTGGACTTTCGAATCTTCAGCCTTGATTTTCTTGTAGAACTCTTGGGCTAGGCGCGTCGCGGTGAATTGCCGTTCCGCGATGGCGGTACGGGTGGAAGCGACGGTGAGGGATGAAAGATCCATGCAGGTTTACGGGCGGAGCAGGATCGGATGATCGGGTGATCGGGTGACCGGGTGATCGGGTTTCGGCTGACCGCTGAGTGCTGAGTGCTGACTTCTCCTGGCGCTCATCGCTCAATTACCTTCGGCACTTTGAAAAATTTTCCGTCTGTTGCGGGCGCGTTCTTCATTGCTTCATCGTGCGGCAGGCAGGCACTGAGCGTATCTGCGCGGAAGGCTGCGCCTGGGTCGAGCGGCTGGGGTGAAACTTGGGTCATGGCGGCGACATCTGAGGTACCGAGTTCATTGAGCCTGCCGACATAATCAAGAATTGAGCCGAGGTCGCGCACCATGCGCTCTTGTTCGTCGGCTGTGAGCTCCAGGTTCGCCAGTCCCGCTACGTAAAGCACATCTTGTTTGGTGATGGCCATGTCGAAAAATGCGTTTCCTACTGCTGCTTCACTTTGAATTTCACGCCAGTTACAACTGGGCCGAGCAGCTCATTGAAGCCGCTGACATATTTTCCGGAAAACGCCGTCAATTGCGCGCGCCAGGTTGCGTCCGGCACATCCACGGTGAGAACACCGCGGGAAAAACCGACAGGATCGGTTCTGCCGGCCACTTCCTTGCCGCAGACCAATGGCCACGCCAGCATCACGGCTTCGTCAACCGAAGTTCCGCGAATCAGGTCGGCGAGGATGTTGCGCAAGCCGGTGCGGACAGACTCCATCACAGCTTCCTCAAGTCTCAGATTCTAACATCCGCTTCTGTTGGCCCTGAAATAATGCTTTGGATTGAATAACTTAGCTGCTCATGAGAGCTTCCATTTAATGCGCTGGAGAACCGCTGGGCCACTATTTACACCCATTCGGGGAATCCTCCTTAATACTCTCGGGCTGCGGGTCATAACATATAGTTGCAAAGTTATCTCGATTCGTTTGTGACAGTTAGCTTTGGATCGCGCCGTTGAGCGCAAGGAGAAGCAAGCCACCATGCACAAACCCGTAAAGTACGCGGAAAAAGTCCTCACTTATGCCGCGAAAGGCGCCTGGGCAGTTTTTGAACGGGCCAACCAGATCCATCCCCGTCCCGCGTTCACGCCGAAATGGTCAGACAAGCCGATGCTGAAATCCTGGGAAAAGACCAAGCCTCCGTTAGGCTGGCCGCGCAGCACGGATTCGCTGTGCCCCAAGTGCGTTCCGGAGATTCGTCAGCAGATCGTGGATGGCAAGCTGCCGCACGAAGTGTTGCTCAACGAAAAGGTCGGCGAGATTAAGGCCACCATTATCGAGCGCGATGGAAAGATTCTGATGGTGAAAGATTGCCCCATTCACGGCCATTTTGAAGACGTTATGGCGATGGATGTGGACTTCTTCCGCCATCTCGAAGAGGTCTTCCCGGGCCGCGATATCCGTGCGCACAACGACGAGAAGCTGCATCATCACGGCACCAGCACAGTGAAGCACGGGCGCGGCTCTGTGCTTACGATTGACCTGACCAACCGCTGCAACATGATGTGCGATCCCTGCTTCATGGACGCCAACCAGGTGGGCTTTGTGCATGAGCTGACCTGGGACGAGATCAAGCAGATGCTGGACAACGCCATCTCCATCAAGCCGCGGCGGCAAATGTCGGTACAGTTCTCCGGCGGCGAGCCGACGCTTTCGCCTTACTTCCTCGACGCAGTCAACTATGCGCGCAAGGTCGGATACAACTCGGTTCAGGCTGCGACCAACGGAATCGAATTTGCCAAATCGCCGGAGTTTGCTCGCCAGGCAGCGGAAGCCGGCTTGCGCTATGCCTATCTCCAGTTTGATGGCATTGGCAATGCGGCCAATTCGCACCGCCAGGTTGGGAATTTATTTGACGTGAAGCTGCGCGCTATCCACAATCTGCATGAAGCCGGCGTGGACATTGTTCCGGTTACAACCATTGTGAACGGCATCAACAATGAGCAGGTCGGTCGCATCATTCAGTTCGCGCTCGACAATCCCAAGACCATCAGTTTCCTCAGCTTCCAGCCGGTTTCGTTCACCGGACGCGATGAGGAGATCACTGACGAGCGCCGTCAGGCCCAGCGCTACACGTTGAGCCATCTGGCGCATGATGTAAAGAGCCAGACCGGTCTGGGCGAGCCCACGCGTGACTGGTTCCCGATCTCCTTCATGTCAACGTTTTCTGACTGGGCAGACCTGATCCACGGACCGCAGGCGGATTGGGGGCAGTTGAGCTGCGGCTGCCACCCGAATTGCGGAGTCGGCATGGCCGTGATGATTGACAAAGAAACCAAGGAAGCCGTGCCCGTAACGGCTTTTCTGAATGGCGATCGCATCGCCCAGGACGTAGCCAAAGTCAATGATGCCGGCCGCGGACGTTTCCTTTCTGTCGCGGGAATGGCGCTCGCACTGGCTCGCAACTACGATCCGTTCAAGGCGCCAAAACACTTCAAGTTAATGGATCTGCTCCGGAAATTCGATAAGACCTTCGGCGCTACCAAGCACCTGGATAAGAAATACGGCAGCGTGAAGGGCGACCGCAGCGTCGAAGACATCAAGAAGCGACGCCAGGACCGCTGGAATTTCCTGTTCATCGCCGGCATGTGGTTCCAGGACCTCTACAATTACGATTTCCGCCGCACCGAGCAGTGCATCATCCCGTATGCCACGCAGGAAGGAGAGATCAGCTTCTGCGCATACAACACGGGCGTGGGCTGGCGCAACATCATTGAAAAGATGCACATGACGGCCACGCTCACCAAGTGGTATGAAGAGCACGGACGCCACGAGATCTTTGCCGGCGGCAAACAAGTCGGGTTGGCGGAAGGCGCCCATAAGCTCCGGTTGAATGAGGAGCACGTGCATGCCGGCCGCAACACCACGCTCGACGAACTCGGCATTGCTAAGACCGCGCGTGAAGAAAAACTTCGTGCCCGCGATGAGAAGCTCAAGCACGATGCCGACCAGGCGCGCATGGAAAAGCTGTACCGGCAGCACATTCTCAAAGAGCCGCAGCCTGAAGGTGGCTTTGTGCCATTAACATCGATTGCTCCCGCAGGCAACGTCGCCAAAACGGAAGAGAAGGAAGAGGTCTTTGGCGATTAGGAGCGTAACCAAAATAGACTCAAAAGGCACAAAGGCAAGTCGGGCTTTGTGCCTTTTCGTTTTGCGCGCAACGATGCTTCGCACGCGGGCGAAATCGGGGCCGCGGGCTGGCGCGGGTGTCGCGTTCTGCGCGTTTGTGTCCGTTGTGGTCGTAGTCTCTCTCCTTGCCGGCTGTACCGCGCCAAGACATCCCACATGGAAAAACGCCACTGGCGCGGAGCAGTATGAACGCATGATGTGGAAAGCGATCGAGGCCCAGGACTGGAACGATGTGGACCGTCATTTGGCTCCCATCTTTATTGGAGTAAATTCCTCAGGCCAGGTGTTCGACCACGCAGGATGGATTGAATATTGGAAGGCGCATCCGGTAAAAAATGTTTCGTTGGGCCAAGTTTCCGTTCAGCCGGCAGGTGAGGACATGATAGTTACTTATGTACTAGACCAGGCGGACCATTTGGAACAGGATCGTTCTTTTACCTTGAGAGCTGTATCTGTATGGAAAGACGTAAAGGGACGTTGGATTTTGACCGCCATCTCCTGTACGCCGGTTCGGCCATGAACCAGGCGCAAACCGCAATGTGACTTCGGTCACCTTCCCAAGACTATCTGAAGCTTTAGAATCCAGCTTACCTCCCGCCTAATGAGCGTCCGGCGGCAGGGAGTTGGGTCTCAAAGTGAACACTAAGGTAAAAAATTGCAGGCCGGCGGTGGACCGGGTGGAATTCTGTCCAAACAGGCGGAACAGAGGCTTTACGCTTATCGAAACTGTCTTGGTTGTTGCGATAGCGCTGATCATTACCGCAATCGCAGTTCCCGCCATTCGACGGACGGTTTCCATCTACCGGCTGGACGCCAGCAGCCATGCTCTGGCAAGCATGCTCCAGGAAGCCAGGATGTCTGCAGTGAAGACGAACCAGCCGTACTATGCGGAATATGGGGTTGTGGGTACGGCGGGAGTGGCGCCGAATATGGCGATCGCCCTGCCCGCAAGCCGCGTGAACATTCCTTTCGTTCCGCCCTTGACAGGCGGTCAATACACGCCCAGTACAGACCCGGCAATCGCGACTTCTGGCAACGTCAATGTCTCTGCCGCCGGCGCGGCGGTGCCAGGACACGGGCAGCTTGATAACAGCATGGGCGTTGCCGCTGCCGCAGTCCAGGCGGGTGGCGCAATCGGGTTTAATGCGCGTGGAATGCCTTGTGTCCCTAACAACGCGAGTCAGTGGCTTTGTAATGGCGCGGCCACGGGGTTTATCTGGTTCATGCAGGACGCAATGACCGGAGGCTGGGCAGCGGTAACAGTTTCGCCGGCAGGACGGATCAAAAGTTGGCGTTTGACTTCGACGAACGGCGGCTGTGGATTCGCAAACTGCTGGCAATAAGGTGTGGCGATGAAGAACAAAACAGATCGGCACCAGAACAGAAACAACGCCGGGTTTTCCATGATCGAGCTGATGTTCGCGGCCGGCGTATTGGCCATTGCCCTGGTCGGCGGGATGACCATGGTGGTGTTTGGAGTAGCGCGCAACAGCAGCAGCCGGATGGATACAACCGCGACCAACGTTGCGCAGACGGTACTGGAAGACATTTCCGGAGTTCCACCGAACGCGAATACTCCGTTGACCATTACTGACTGCCAAGGCAACAATTTGGCGATTACAACGGCAGTGGGCGGGGCCGCACTGCGGGCCAACAACATCGATATCGATTTCACCCAGGCTGCTGTGGCCGGTTACCAGATGAACTACACGGCCTGCGGCAACAACGGTTTGACCGTCGCTTACGATGTGCGCTGGCGGGTGGATCCGGTAGCGGGTTCAGCCTGGGGCAAGCTGGTGACGGTGGCCGCGCGGCAGCCGCTTGCTGTTCGCAACGGCACAATCTTCTTTTCCGCGCCGGTTACGCTGCGGACTGTGGTGGGCATGTGAGGCTCCATGAAATTTGCTATTAAAACTCGTGGGCCGGCATACGGTTTTTCGCTGCTGGAAACTATGGTGGCAGTGGCCGTCCTGTTGATCCTGGTGATCGGTGTCTTCCGCCAGGTCCAGAGGGCCCAGGCGAGCTACCGGGTAGAAGACCAGAAGCTGGACGTTACGCAGCAGCAGCGCGAGTTCATCGATATGTTTACGCGCGATCTGCATCAGGCCGGCTATCCTTCGCCCAACAGCTTCAACATCAATGCGCTTGGGGACAACCGCATCTCCGCAGGCCTGGTATCAATCAACAACAACAGTTTGACAATCGAGGGTGATCTGGACGGAACCGGCGTTCAGACTATCACCTATGCCTACAATGCGGGCGGGGGCTGTCCTGGCGGTGTGGCCTGCATCCTGCGTACCTCGGGGCCAAAAGGGGCTGCTGGGGTGACGACCGCTGTGGTGCAGAATGTGGTGGCTCCTCCAGCAGCGGGAATTTTCACAGCGTATAAAGCTGATGGCAAGACGGCGGCTCTGCCGCTTGGGCCGCCGGCTGCGGGCGCAACCACAGGTGATGCCACCTATCTGCAGTTGCGCGGTATCAAGAGTGTGCGAGTAACACTGACCCTTGCAGGGTTGGGACGAGAGATGAATGGGGCGAACGCGATCCAGGTAAACATGACCGATACAGCCCGAATCCCCAACAATTAGGAGTCACGAAAATGAGCTTGAAGATGAAAACCCGACGAAAGAAAGAGCGCGGCGTGGCCATGCTTATCGCGCTGCTCTCGCTGGTGTTGCTGGCCATTATCGGCCTCGGATTCATGTTCATGGCCGATACGGAAAACAGCGTCAACAACAACTATAAGGACGCGCAGAAGGCCTATTTCGCTTCCCGTGCAGGGCTGGAGAACATACGCCTTCTGATGACGGCGCCCAACCCGGTCACGCTCGCCGGAGGGGGGCCGCTCTACAACCAGGTTTCAGCATTGACAATGCCCAACGCTGCTGCGAATACCGGCGTGATCTACGTAACAAATCCCACTGGCGGGGCGGATGTCATCGATCCTGCGGACGGCGCGGGCAACACGCCCACGCTCAATCCGACCCTGGATGATGAACTTTGCCACGAGCAATTTCCACTGCTGGCGCTTACCAATTCCGGCGCGGGCGCTCCCTGTCTTGGAACGGCGGGAAACCAGGTAATGCGGGCAGGACAAAATTACTATCAACTTCCCAATCCGGCATTGCCCGCTGGGGCACTCGTTAACGCGGGCACCGCCAGCGCGTTGCCCTTCAAATGGGTAAGGATCACCAATAAGCAGAATTTCATGGGCTTGACCGGACAGTCGGTTGATGGCGCGCAGGTCCCGGGCAACCAAGTGTGCTGGACCGGTAGCCAGGAAGTCGTAACGGCTCCGGGCGCCTGTGCTGCGTCGAACGCGAACCCGGTTTGGATGCTGACGTCGCTCGCGGTAACGCCCGGTACGGGGAACAGCGCGGGATCAAGGCGCTTCACGCAAATGGAAGTTGCGTTCAGCCCGGCCATTCTGCCGCCGGCGCCCATTTCCACCAAAGCTCCGGTGACGCTGCAAGGTAGTTTCCAACTGAATGCCTATGACCAGTGTTCGTGCAACTGCACCACCGACAAATCCGGTAATTCGGTCTGCACAGCTACTCAACCCGGCATCGCTTGTGACGGCACTCATCATGCCGTATTTACGGAAAATTCGGTAACCCAGCTCGGTGGTTCCGGTAGCACGATTACCAGCTTTGGGAACGATCCTACTAAAACTCCGGTTTCCATCATGAATGTTCCTGACAGCCAGTGGCCGTATGACATCAACGGACTGATTAACAACTTAGCGCCGACGGCTCAGAGGCCAAGCTGGTCCAGCTCATGCACCGGAACGGCAAATTTTACTTCGATACCTCCGAGCTATCTGAGTTGCGGAACCCAATCGAGTCAGACGTTTGGAGGATTTCCTTCTGGCATGCTGCAAAACCCTCCGGTTGAGCCGACGGTGCCGCCCAATACTGTCACGGAATATATTCCCGGCAGCGTACACCTCACATCAGGGGCGAGCGGCTCCGGCATTCTGATCATCGATGGCGATCTGGACATCAATGGAGGCCTGAACTGGTACGGACTGATTCTGGTGCGCGGGAGCGTGACCTTTACCGGCGGAGCAGGCTCCAGCGTGAACCTGTTCGGCTCCATTCTCGCGGGCCAGGACGTCACTGCCGTCAACCAGGGCCAGCTCAGCGTGGACGGAGACAAGTTCGGTGGCAGCATCAATTTCCACTACGATGTGTGCGCGCTCAAGAACGGTAATGGGAACCAGCCGCCACACATGCTGGCCACGCACGAAATGTCGTATTAATAAAGAGGACCCTATGAAGAAGTATTGCTTTTTGACGGCTGGTTTGCTTTTGGCTGCCAGCAGCTTCGGTCTTGCGCAGTCGCAAGGGCCGTCGCTGGCCGATATCGCCAGGCAGACACGCTCGGGACGAAAGCCGGTGAAGATGCTCACGGATGACGACATGCCGGACAGGGCTTCATCCGCAGCGCCAAGCGACCAGAATTCCGGCGACAGCACCTCCGCAGCTAAGAAGTCGGATGGAGCGCCTGCCGACCCCAAGGACACTAAGAGCAAAGAAGGCGAGAGCAAGCAGGCGGTGGCCTCGCAAGCCAAGAAGGAAGACCCTGCTACCGCCGAGATCAAACAGAAAATTGGCCACTACAGCGAGGAACGCGACGCCTGGAAGAAATCGGTGTCGAGATATGAGTCCCTGCTGCAGAATGAAACCAGCGATTTCCGTAGGCAGACCTATGAAGAGGCATTGCAGCAGGATCAGCATAACGTGGACCTTTACCAGCAGAAGGTTACTGAGCTTCAGAACCAGCTAAGCAAGACGCAAGATGCCGCTTCAGGAGATAGCGGTGCTGAGAAGGCGACACAGCCCGTGTCAGATCATCCGTAGCGTTTGCAGGAGACCTATAGCAAGGATTTAAAGCCAGCCCAGCGGGGCTGGCTTTTTCGTGTGACGAAAGTAAGCTCTTTCAGCCCAGCCCGCGAATTCACTTTCGTGTTCAGCTACAATTCGTTTCCATGCGACAGCTCGGTGCAGAGCGCATCCAGAGGGAGCCAGGAAGATTCCGCAGGCTTCTGCTGGATTGGTATCAGCGGCATCATCGCAAGCTGCCGTGGCGTGGGGAGACCGACCCTTATCCCATTCTGGTCTCTGAGATCATGCTCCAGCAGACCCGCGTGGCAGTCGTCGAGTCACGCTACAAGGAATTCCTGAGGCGCTTCCCCACCATCCAGAAGCTGGCGCGCGCGCGCGAACAGAGTGTGCTTGCGGCCTGGAGCGGTCTGGGTTACTACCGGCGCGCTCGCTCGCTTCGCCAGGCGGCCATCAAAGTTGTGCGCCGGCGCGGCTTCCCCCGCACAGCAGCAGAATTGGAGGCGCTGCCCGGAGTTGGCCGCTACACCGCCGCGGCGGTAGCCAGCATCGCTTTCGGTGAGCCGGTCCCTGTGGTGGACGGAAATGTAAAGCGCGTGTTTTCGCGAGTTGCCGGGCGCGATCTTACTGACTCGGAATGCTGGAACCTCGCCGGCGAGCTGCTGGAACGGAGGCGGCCTGGAGATTTCAACCAAGCCATCATGGAACTCGGAGCAACGGTCTGCCTTCCCTCCGGCAATCCAAGATGCTCCGCCTGTCCGGTAGGTGCGCTCTGTTCCTGGCGCGGTACAAGACGACAATCCACTGTCGTTTTCAGACGGAAAGCTGAATTGAAGTATCGTCTGGTGCGCGGCAGAGACATGATTCTACTCAGACGACGGCCTTCCTCCAGCAGCCTGATGCCGTCAATGTGGGAACTTCCCGAAACCACCGCTAGTATGAAAACCAAGCCTTTGCTCAAGCTGCGGCATTCGATCACTCACACCAACTACAGAGTTCTAGTGTTCGCCGGGAGAGGCTCTGGGCTGAAGGGAGCTAAATGGGTATCGCTGCGCGATGCAGACAGACTGCCTCTCACCGGATTGACACGAAAGATCTTGCGCGAAGTCAGGAGCGCTCGCGTTTGAGCAGACCTATTCTGCTGTTCCTTGTTGTCCGACCTTACAGCATTTCGCACAGCTTCAAAAATCAGCTAAACTCCGTCCTATACATTATTAGAGGGGTACCGCCATGCGCGGCCGCAGGATCTCGCATTTTCGCATTCTGGAGAAGATCGGGGCCGGAGGCATGGGCGAGGTTTACAAAGCCGAAGATACAGAGCTGGGCCGTTTTGTTGCAATAAAGTTTCTTCCCGAGCGGGTTGCTGGAGATCATGAAGCCGTCGAACGATTTCGTCGTGAAGCACGCACCCTATCAGCTCTAAATCACCCTAATATCTGCACTATCTACGAAACCGGAGAATCGGACGGCGAATTTTTTCTCGCTATGGAATTTCTGGAGGGGCAGACACTCAGAGAGACCCTCAATGGAGAGCCGCTGCAATTCGACCAGATCCTTGCGTTTGCAACCCAAATCGTCGATGCGTTGGATACCGCGCACACGCACGGCATCATTCACCGGGATATTAAGCCGGAAAATATCTTTGTAACCCGCCGCGGGCACATCAAGATTCTTGACTTCGGCCTCGCCAAGGTAACTCTTGACCACTATCGTGTTTCAAGAATGGCTGGAGTGGCCGCTCTCACCACCGCAGCGGGCGCCACACACGATTTCCTGACCACCCCCGGCAGTGCAGTGGGGACGCTTGCGTACATGTCCCCGGAGCAGGCACGAGGCGCCCCCTTGGATCCGCGGACGGACCTGTTCAGCTTCGGCACAGTGTTATACGAAATGTCAACCGGCTGCCGTCCTTTTACAGGCGAAAGTCTTGCTGCGCTCATCGATTCGATTCTGCATGCTAAACCGGCCAGAATTTGCTCCGGGAATCCTCAATTCTCAGCAGAGATGGAGCGAATTATTTTCAGTGCCCTGGAAAAAAGTCCAGCCGATCGGGTGGCTTCAGCGGCGACCATGCGCTCCGCCTTTGAGACGCTGCGTCAAAAGAGGTTGTTGGAAGCGAGACAAGCCTCACCGCTGGTCCGCGCTCTAAGAAAGCCTTTGGTCGGAGCCAGTTTGGCCCTGATCCTCGGCGCTTTGGGCATTTCTGGCGCACTCATGTATCGCCAACACTCCCGTCTGCGATGGTTGCGTGAGGAGGCCGCACCGGAAATTATTCAATTGGCCTTACAGCGCAAAGGAATTGCCGCTTATCGGCTTATCAAAGACGCAGAAAGCTACGCGTCGAATGATCCTGCTCTGGTAAAGGTAAAGGCCGCGACGCTGTGGCCAAACGCGGTTCTCTCCAGTCCTTCGGGCGCAGACGTCTATGTGCGTGACTACAGCGACACCCAGGGGAAGTGGGAGTATCTGGGCAAAACTCCTCTGGGAGGGGCTCGGCTGCCACATGCCTTTTATGCCTTCAAGCTCACCAAGGATGGGTACGCGCCCGTTCAGGCCACTGGCACTGCGCTTGACGGATCTCCGGTCAACGTTCTGCTTGATCCGGTGGGGAGCCTGCCGCCAGAGATGGTTCACATCCCTGCCGGTAAGGTTGATCCAACACGCCATGCGCCTGCACACGTTGATGATTTTCTGATGGACAAATTTGAGGTCACCAACCGCGACTACAAAAAATTCGTAGATGCCGGTGGATATCGCGATTCCAAATACTGGAAGCATCAATTCGTCAAAGATGGTCGGAAGATGAACTTCAATGAAGCCATGCTGTTATTTCGCGATAAGACGAACCGTTTCGGGCCGGCGAATTGGGAACTCGGTTCCTATACGCCCGGTGAAGATGAGTATCCTGTCAGCGGCATAAGCTGGTATGAGGCTGCGGCCTATGCTGAGTTTCAAGGGAAAGCCCTGCCCACCGTGTATCACTGGTACCGGGCCGCGGATATGGGCAGATTCTCGGACATTTTGGGGGCGAGCAACTTTTCCGGAAAAGGTCCAGCCAGAATTGGAAGCTATCCCAGCCTGGGTCCGTTTGGAACCTATGACATGGCTGGAAATGTTAAAGAGTGGTGCTTCAATTCGACCGGACAATCGCGGTACATTCTCGGCGGCGCTTCCACGGATCCTCCGTACCTCTATCATGACGCTGAAGCGCGATCACCATTTGACCGCTCTGCTGTTAATGGAGTCCGTCTGATGAAGTATCTTCATTCGGAGCCTGCTCAGCAAGCTCTGAACGGGCCGCTCTCATTTGAAATGGCTGATTACCGGAAGATGAAGCCTGTACCCGATCCGGTGTTTCGCATCTATGAAAGCCTATATTCCTATGACCGGACGCCGCTTGACGCCCGGATCGAGAGCGAGGATGACAGCTCACCTTATTGGCGGCGGCAGCGCATTACCTTCAATGCCGCATACGGCGACGAACGCGTGATTGCGTATCTGTTTCTTCCCAAGAGTGTCTCGCCGCCATATCAAACGGTTGTCTATTTCCCCCATGGCGGGGCCCAGACGTTCCACACTGTTGAAGATACGCAGTTGGCGCAAATTGACTTTCTGGTGAAGAGCGGACGCGCGCTAATGTTCCCCATCTACAAAGATACTTATGAGCGGCTTGGTACCCCACCGGAGGAAGGCACAGTTGCTGAACGGGATGAAACCATCCAGCAAGCCAAAGACTTGCGACGCGCTATAGATTACCTTGAGACCCGTCCTGATATTGACACGAAGCGGCTGGCCTATTACGGCATAAGTTGGGGTGCGGAGGTGGGCGCGCTCATGACCGCTGTTGAAAAGAGATTCAAAGCCGCAGTGTTTGCAGCCGGAGGCTGTGACAATGCCAAAGTCCTTCCGGAGGTGGATCCCATGAACTACGCTCCGCGCGCCAAGTTGCCGGTGCTGATGATCAATGGAAGATACGATTTCATGATTCCGCTGGAAACCTGCCAGGAGCCCCTCTTCAAGCTTTTAGGCGCTGCGCCGCAGGAAAAGATGCACGTCTTGTTTGATACTGGCCATGCCCCTCCGCAATTGCCGGTCATGAAAGAAGCTCTGGATTGGCTGGATAAGTATCTGGGGCCGGTGAAATGAACACCCGATGACCAAGTTTCCATGATCACAGAGCAGGAGATCCTCCGCTATCTCACGAAGCAGCCACGGCATCTGGCCGGCTACAAACAAATCCTTCACGATTTCGGCATTCGCGGGAAAGAGCGCCGTCCGTTGGAGCAGATGCTGCGCGACATGACGCGGCACAAGAAGCTGGTTTCAATCGGCAAAGAGCGCTGGGCGCTTCCCTCGGCGGCTTCGGACAATAATCTGGTGCTCGGCCATTTGCGCATGCACCGCGATGGCTACGGCTTTGTCACTCCTGATCCGGGTGGTCTTCCCGCGCGCGCCCGCGGCAAGCTCCAGGGCGACATCTTTATTCCTCCGCCTGAGGTTGGCAGCGCTATGCACGGAGACCAGGTGCTGGTGGAACTTGGCCGCATACGGCCCGATGGGAAGGGCGAGGGCAAGATCCTGCGTGTGACCGAGCGTGAGCAGGCGCGCGTCGTCGGCATTTTTCACTACGGCAGCCGAAGCAACTACGTCACTCCGATTGATGAGAAAGTTGGTCTGGAAATCACGATCCCGCCCGGCATGGAACATGCTGACGCTGCGGGAGAGCCAAAATCCCGAAGCGAAGCACGCGGCGGCTCGCCCAGTCCGAAGCATCCGCGAAAGGCCAGCCCTCACCGCGTCCTCGGCGATGAAGCAAACCGTCAGGACTGGAGCGACCTGGAAGGCGTGGTAGTGGAAGTCGAGATCACGCAGTTTCCTTCCGCCACTCAGGGGCCGCGCGGGCGAGTGGTCGAAGTTCTCGGCTACGAGGATGATTTCGGAGTGGATGTGGAGATCATCATCCGCAAGCACCACATCCGCCATACGTTTCCTGCGGATGCTCTTGCGGAAGCACAGGAGATCAGTCCAGTCATTCCTCATTCCGAACTGGCGCGCCGCAATGATTACCGCGACCTGCCCATCGTGACCATCGACGGCGAAACAGCACGGGACTTCGACGACGCCGTCCTGGTCCGCCGACTGCCTCACGGACATTATGAGTTGCAGGTGCACATTGCGGACGTGGCTCACTATGTGGAAGACGGCTCCGCCATTGACGATGAAGCCCGCAAGCGCGGCACATCGGTTTACTTCCCGGACCGCGCCGTGCCCATGCTGCCGCTGGAGCTTTCCACTGATATTTGCAGCCTGCGGCCCAATGTGGACCGGCTGGTGCTTTCCTGCGTTATGGAGATTGACCGCCAGGGAGAAGTCCTGAGCTACGAACTTGCGGAAGGCATCATCCGTTCCGCTCAGCGCATGACATACACCAACGTGAATGCCGTGATTGAAGGTGACGAGCATCTCCGCCAGCGATACACCGCGCTCGTCCCGA